>JAFDYE010000531.1 GCA_018267585.1 Bacteroidota bacterium | reverse complement strand
CGCCGTCATTCCCGAGATGGGAACCCAGGACGTCGCGCCGCTGGTGGCCAGGCTCTTAGGGATTGACTTCCCTTGCCCCGACGGCATCCTGTATCCGGGCTTAATAAAAAAGTAACGCAAATATCAAAAGATCCCGCTATTAACTTCGCGGGATTTTTTATAACTTGTAGTCGCCAATCGCTTATCCTCTTTCCTTATTCTTTTATGATTTTTGTCCGAGCGTCCTACACTATCTCCTATGAGACCGTGGAGGCTTTTGCGTTTATACGAGTCCGTTTAACTAAATACAAGCTTGTACAATTTTAGAAAGTTTGTAGTTTTTTCAACTATAAAAGATTAGTTTTAGTGGGAAGAATTTCAACGAAACGAAAAATATGTTGCGTATAATCACGGAAATTGGATTTATTTGCACCGCGAAGGGCTGAGCGCCCATCCTGCATGAAAAATTCCGTGTATTATCCATCGATTGCTCGTCACCTTACTCGCCTATACCAAAAGGCCTTTAAACTTTTATCCTAACTAGAGTTGTTGTTCCTTGTTACCATGTAACAATAGGTAAATCCGTATACATCATTTTACAGTTTAAGGCATGCAGGCACGAACAAAAACTGAGAACCCGGTCCACGACAATGAAGAGGCCATAATGGTCTCCTTCCGCGAAGGAGACAAGGAGGCATTTCGCTGGGTGTATGACAAGATGGCCCGACCGCTGACCTTCTTCGTGGAAAACATCATCCACTCACTGGTCGATTCAGAAGACATTGTCGCCAATGCCTTCTACAAGCTCTTTCATGCCCGCGCCGGGATGAAATCCTTCGAGCACGTCAAACGCTGGCTCTACGTCATCGTACGCAACGAGGCCATCGACCACCTGCGCCTCAAGAACAAACAACGCGAAAGCAAACACGACCTCGCCTACCTGGAGACCGGCATCGACGAACAGCTGGAGACCGAACGCGTCAAAGCCGTTCTCTTCCAGAACATCCTCCAGGAGATCGAGAAACTTCCTCGCCAGCGCAAAACCATCCTGCGACTCTACTTCTTCGAACAGAAGACCACCCACGAAATCGCAGAAATGATGCAGCTCAACAGTCAAACCGTCCTTAACCATAAGGCCAAAGCCTTGGAAACCTTAAGAAAGAGTGGACTCAAATTGAAATGGCTCCTCGCTGGTGCGCCCGGCTTGCTGCTGGCCACCGCCTTTCACCTATTGAAATAAATAACTTAATTTATTTAACGAATTCTTAATCCGGCTGGAGTGGTTAAAACCTCAACGATGTCGTGACCGGGAGAGGAGAAGTGTTAACTATTTATGGAGCATTCTTTTGAAATAGACAGGATCGTAACCAAATACGTAAGAGAAGAAGACCTCTCTCCCGAAGAGGACGCATTTTTACAGCAGTGGCTACAGGCAGATCCGCGCCGCGAAGGCATGATCAACGATATAAGAAATCAATCGGACTGGATGAAAGATAGCCTTCAACAGATGCAACAGACCCCACATTCCCGTATCTGGGACAAAGTATCGTCGC
Source organism: Bacteroidota bacterium (assembly GCA_018267585.1). Classification (GTDB taxonomy): domain Bacteria; phylum Bacteroidota; class Bacteroidia; order Chitinophagales; family Chitinophagaceae; genus Puia. The sequence continues at coordinate 238 of JAFDYE010000531.1, read as the reverse complement.
GCCTGGAAGAAGAAGGCTTCTGGGCCCCCGAAGCCAGTGCCGATATCGCGCCCGTCGTCCCGATTACTACCGGCCGTCACTGGTGGCGCAAGCTAGCCGCAGCCGTCGCTGTCGCCGCAATTGCTGGCGGCGGTTACTGGGCCGCTCGACGCCCTTCCCATGTCGAATCCCCTCCCGCCGTTCAACCCCAGGTCGCGCAAGCAACCGACGCGCAGCCCGGCAGCAACCGAGCAACGCT
>JAFDYE010000530.1 GCA_018267585.1 Bacteroidota bacterium | reverse complement strand
ACCGGCTGTTATTACGGAAGACCTTGATGGCCTCTTTCTGCGCGGCATTGACGTTGAGGGCGATGAACTGGTAATCCATGATCTCGGCCACCAGCGTACCGGGGTCGACGATCAGGAAATCCTTTATATTGATATCGTCGATCAGAACGCCCTTATCGTCGACGACAAAAAGCCAGTTGAGGGTTTCTGTCGCCTGGCCCCGTTTTCTGATCACGGCGAGGACGTCCTGGCAGGTCTCGCTGGTCTTAATGGCCACGTAGTCCGGCGTCATCAGCCGGCCGACACTGCCTTCATCATAGCCCAGGAGTTCCAGGGTCTCCGCCCGACGTTCAGGGGTGAGGACTTTGAGAAGCTCTTTTACATAATTTCCCGGCAGCTCTTCGAGAAACGCTGTACGATCATCGGGCTGCATGGCATTGAGCAGCTCGGCCGCCTTTTCTTCCGGAAGGGCTTTTATAATGATCTCCTGCTTGCTCTTGCGGAGGAATTTGAATGCTCTTGCCGCATGCTTGGGATCGAGGTGCTGGAACAGCTTGACAGCCCACTTGGTGTGACGGTTGGTGAACTCGGCAATGTCCCGGGGGGTCAGCCTGTTCAGTTTGACAAAATCCGTGATCTTGTTGTGCTGCAGCAGGTTTTTGATATCATTCAGGTTGAGCATAGGGTAAAATTAATGAACCCAACTGTTCTGGCAAACTCTCATCCATGGCTGAAATATACCAGGTCGGGGTACTGTGTCCGGCCAGCGGTTGCGGGGTTCAGCTGCCTTTAGCCGAGGGGGATGGTTCCCGGGAAAGGATCGCCAGCCTAGGGCGAGAGTATTCCGTCGGTATAGTGTATGATCAGATCGGACCCCGCGACCAGGTCGGAAGATAGCAGGTGCACGGGGTTGGGGTTGGAGCCCGTGGTAAATTGGGGTATCCCTCCATTGTAAGAGACGATGAGGTCGCTTCCCTGCAGGCGTTGGACACTGGACGGAAACCTCGCCGAAAAATGGCTGCCGCGCACGAACTGGTTTGCGAGCAGCTGGACAACGCTACTATAGCTGGCCGAATCGATGGCGCCGACGCTGTCATATCCTGCATTTCGGAAGGCGTCGTTTACCGGGGCGAGCAGCGTATAGCTGGCGCCTCCGGCTAAAATGGCGGAATCATAAAAATTTGTCCGGTTGATGGCTGCCGAAAGAAAGCTAAGGCTCGTATCATTGAACAGCAGCTCGGGCAGAGAGTCTACCGGCGGCGTCAGGGTGGTGCTGAGGAAATAGACCTTCGCTTTTCCCACCTGTCGCGGATCTGCCGAGGTGGTGTGGGCGGTCGTGTTGAAGACAATGATCCCGTTGAGCCTTTCCGCATAGATAGGCGGACCCAGCAGCGTGGCATT
>JAFDYE010000052.1 GCA_018267585.1 Bacteroidota bacterium | reverse complement strand
CTGTTCGGCAAGGCGACCATCGGTGGCCCGCTGGGCTGGCAGTCCAACATATCGCTGTCTGCCGGCGCATCGTTACCCGGCGGAAGTAAGATCGTCAACGGCGGGAATACCCTGACGGTCAAGCCCGATACCAAAGCCGGCGTGACGGCGGGCATCAAGATGGGGGTGGCCTATTTCTTCAGCTGCAAGTTCGGGATGGCCCTTTCGGTCGGAGGACAGTATTTTAACAACAAGGCCTCCACGCAGACCTATCATTTGATCGCGATGCCGGTGACCCTGGGGATACGGTTCCGGTGGTGACAGGCGCCAGAGGCTAAAGGCTTCGCCTTTTGACGGAAAAACCATCCCACGGGTGGTTTTTTCTTTTATACCTTTACATCCTATGAGCTACACCATTCCCGCACAGACCCGTATCGGTCACGTTCACCTCAAGGTCAGCGATCTGCAGCGTTCCCTCGACTTCTATTGCGGACTGCTGGGGTTTGAGCTGATGGTCAAATATGGCGAGGAAGCGGCCTTTATCTCTGCCGGCGGCTACCACCATCATATCGGCCTCAACACCTGGTACAGTAAGGGAAAGCCCCCCGCACCCGTGGCGGCTGCGGGACTGTTTCATACCGCCATCGTCTATCCTACGCGCCGCGACCTGGCTATCGCCTTTCGCCGGCTGGTGGAGGCCAACTACCAGCTGACGGGCGCCTCCGACCATGGGGTATCCGAAGCTCTCTATCTGGACGATCCCGACCGCAACGGCGTCGAGCTCTACTGGGACCGGCCGCGCGAGCAATGGCCCGTGGACGCCGAGGGCAGGCTGACCATGTATACCCACCGGCTCGACCTCGAGGCGTTGCTAAAAGAGGCTGAATAATGGTTTTCGAGATATACGTACCCGTTGGTGTTTTTTTTCTGTGAATTTTTTTTTACGATAAGGTTAAGTTAGACTGCGCATCACAATATTTTTCAGGGTCATGAACTAATTTCGCGCCGTAAACTTAACTGTAATGAAGAAAAACATCGCTCTGGTTACCAGGCTCCTGTTAGTCCCCTTCCTTTTATTGATCGGCATTGGCATGCTGAACGCACAGTCCGGCGGATCGGGCATCAGCGGCTTTGTCTTCGACGAGAACAGCAAACCCATCGATGGCGCCACCGTAGCCGTAAAGAATACGGCAACCGGCTTTGGCGCTACCACCGTCAGCGACAAAAAAGGATATTTCACGCTGCGGGACCTGCCGGTCGGCGTTTATACGGTAGAGATCTCCGCGGTAGGCGCCCAGTCCACCATTATCAAGGACAACGTGCTGAACTTAGGCGACCGCCTCGTGCTGCATAAGATCACGCTCAGCAAGAGTGCGACCACCTTGCAGGAGGTGACGGTACGCTCCAACAGTTTTAACAACTCCGTCGACCGTCTGGGCACAGGAACCCAGGTCTCCGGTCAGGCGCTCAGAAAGATACCCATCGCCACCCGCAACTATACCGATCTGATGGCGCTGTCGCCCCTGGCCAACGGCGCATCCCTTGCCGGCGCCAAACAGAGCGGTACCGGCTATATGCTCGATGGCGTCAGCAACCGCCGCGCGCACTTCTCCGGTATTACCGACGCCGCCTTCTCCATCTCTTCGGAGGTCATCCGGGAGTTCGAGATATCCACCAACTCCTACGATGTCACCAACGGCCGCGGCTCGGGTGGTGTCGTAAAGGCGATCACCAAGTCCGGTACCAACAAATTCTCCGGATCCGCCTGGGGATACTATGGCTCCAATGACCTGGCCCAGCATACGGACGCCAACGGACACACCCGTGCGCCGCAGAACAAGGTCGGTCAGTGGGGCGGTCTGTTCAGCGGACCGCTGATCAAGGACAAGCTGTTCTTTATCGTTTCCTACGACCAGTATGAGAACAAGCTGCCTTTCTCCGCTTTTGATTACAACCTGGCGGGATCGACACAGTTGGCTGCGGAAAAATCGCTAAAGGTCCCCAAGGCGGCTATCGACTCCGTCGTCAACTGGATGTATAAGAACGGATTCCCTCAAATGCCGCAATACGGCACCATCGGCATCACGCAGAAGACGCAGAACGCCTTCGTGAAGCTCGACTACAACCTCAACAAGAAGAATCTCCTCACGCTGAAATACAATTTCCTCCGTTTTGAAGACCCCAACAAGCTAAAGGGCAGTGGCCTGCTCTCCACGCAGTACGTAGGGGTAGAGTACCAGAACGGTGTGATGCTGGGTCTGCGGACCGAATTCTCCCCCAGGCTGGTGAATGAGCTGAAGGTGAATTTCTCGACCTACCGGAAGTTCCTGCATTTCGTAGGCAACCACGTACCCGAAGGTTTTGTGACGATCACAACCCCCTTCGTCGACGGATCGGCTAACAAGAACAATTTTCAGCTGGCCTTTGGCGACCAGAACTGGGTGCCCGAGCGCGATGCCTCCGACGTGGTCCAGATCGTCGACTACCTCCGGTATAAGGTCGGCAACCTAAACTTTGTCTTCGGTACCGACAATAGCTTCAACCACATCACCGATCGGCTTTCCCATGACCAGCAGGGCCAGTGCTATTACAATAGTCTGACCGACCTGTATAACAACAACCCCTACCGGTTCAACCGGAAGATATCCCTGACAGGCGATAACCCGAAGATCAGCGTGCCCCTGATCGAGCTGGGCGCCTTCGCGCAGATGGAGACCAATATCCGCCCGAATATCAACCTGACCGTCGGCCTTCGCTGGGACGGCCAGATCATCGGCAGCGCGCCGACCTATAACCCGCAGCTGGAACGCGAGCTGGGTATCAACACGCACGTGGTCCCCTTCGACGCCAAGAACATCCAGCCGCGCGTCAACCTGATCTGGGATGTCAAGGGCAACGGCCAGGACATTGTGAAATTCGGCGCCGGTCTCTTCGCTTCCGAGATTACTACCCAGCCGATCACTTTCGCGCACATCGACAACGGTGTGGATTTCCGCCAGGTAGATATCTATAACAATGTCCCCAAACCTGACTGGGCCGCCTATCAGAAGGACTTCAACCAGGTGCCGGGACTCGCGTATTATAATACCCTGAACAATACCCAGCCAGCCACCGTGCTCGCGATCGACAAGCACCTGAAGAATCCGCTGACCTTCAAGACCAACCTCAGCTATTATCACTATTTCAACAGCTGGTTCCGGATGGGCGCCAATCTCTACTTCGACAACACCTGGGACAACTTCTATATGAAGGACCTCAACCTGAAGAAGACGGCATCCTTCGTGACCAATGAAGGCCGCGAGATCTATGTCGATCCCAGCGTCCTGACGGCAGACAAATACAACAAAGGCAATAGCTTCAGCATCCCGCTCGCGGCTTCCCGCCAGTTCGCAGATTTCAACCAGGTACGCTATTTCACTAACGCCAACTGGTCTTCCAACTACATCGGAGCGATGATCGAGGCGGCGTTCCAGATCGGCAAGGACGGTAGCTTCAGCGTCAGCTATGCCCGTGGCGCGGCAAAGGGTACTCCACCATATGACAATGGTGACCCGCGTAATGCCAATTTCTATGTCGGATCGTCGTACTATACGTATGGTTCGTATGGCAAGAGCTGGTACAGCGACGGCGACCAGAAACACAAATTGGTCGCGCTGCTGCTGAGCCCCTCCTTCTACGGATTTACGATCAGCAGCTCCTTCCAGGCCTGGCAGGCCAACCGCTATACCGCCGTCGTGAACAACGATATCATTGGTGAAAATAACAACGGTACCGACCTGGCTTATGTATACGATCCGAGCGATCCCAGTACGCCCGCCAATATCCGCACGGGTATGCAGACGCTGCTGCAGACGACCAGCGCCTCCTTCCGCAAATACCTGACGGACAATTTCGGCAAGTTCGCGCCGTACAATGGCGGTATCATGCCCTGGCGCACACAGTGGAATCTCAGCGCTGCCTATGACTGGAAGCTGACCGGCACGCACAAGCTGACCGTCCGTTGTGACATCTTCAACGTGCTCAATCTGCTCAACTACAAATGGGGTGGATATACCACGATCGGTAATACCAACCTGTACAACGTCAATGGCTTCGACCAGGCTACGCACTCCTTCACCTACGACGTCAATCCCAATGCGGGACAGGCGACAAAGGCAGCGGCGTACTATACCGTCCAATTCGGGGCGCGGTATTCCTTCTAAGATACTATCCGACAATTGGAGACGGGATGGCTTGCCATCCCGTCTTTTTTAGTGACCAAACCCTTCGAGTTCGCGGAGCAATACAAAAGGATACTTGTTCTGCCGGAGCCTGAGTCGGCGTATACGCCTACGCGTTAGTCAGATGGCTCAGGTCGTACCGGGCGATGGAGAGGCAGTAGTCCGTTGTTGCGGGATGTTGCGCGATGGCCGGCACCGTAAGGGCGGCTATCAGCGGCAGGACCAAGCAGGTCTTTTTATGCATAGGATCTATTCTATCTCAAATTTACTGAACACTTTCTCTTCTTCCAAGTCCACCAGCCCCTGGTATTTCCGGATGATCTCTTCGTCGATGGCGCTTTCCCGGTTGAGCTCTACCAGGAACCGGCGTTGATTCTCCAGCAAGGAAACATATACTTCCCGGTATCGCCGGAGGTCTTCCCGCCGGGTCTCAACGGTCTCCTGTTCGTTGGTATAGCGGCGCATCAGCTGCTGGATATAGCTGTTGCCGTCGGTATTCTCCTGTTCACGAAGGAATTTTATGCTGAATGCCGCAATTTTTTCTCCCACTATCCGGTCCTGTTCCGCAGGCGGCTCCCGGTGATCGGGGTCCTCGAATTTTACCTTCCGGACCAGCCAGGGCAGGGTGAGACCCTGGACAACGAGGGAAAGGACGATGACCATAAAGGTAATGAACAGGATCAGGTCTCTTTGGGGGAAGGGCTGACCGTTGGACAGCTGTATCGGTATCGAAAGCGCCGCCGCCAGCGAAACCACGCCCCGCATGCCCGCCCATCCCAGCAGGACCGGTCCCCGCCATCCGGGACGGTTATCCGCGGTCGTGATATAACGGCTGATGAATACGGTAAATGCCGACGCGCCGATCGTGCTCAGCAGGCGGGCAACGATCAGCAGACCGGTGATCAGGACGCCGTATTTGATAGCGGCCGGAAGACCGACCGGTCCCAACTGCCGGATGATGGTGGGCAGCTCCAGACCAATGAGAAGAAAGATAAGCCCGTTAAGCACAAAGCTCAGCGTGGTCCAGACGTTCAGCCCCCTCAGCCGGCTGCGGTGGTTCTGGAAGAGGTAGTTGCGGGAGGAAAGGAAAAGACCGCCGCTGACGACCGACAATACCCCTGAGAAATGGAAGGCCTCTGCGACGATATACATCACGTAGGGCGTGGTCAGCGACAGCACGATGTCCGAATTGATGCTTACGGGCAGCCATTTATGGGCGGCATAGAACAGCAATCCGATCGCGACGCCGGTCACGACGCCCATGACGATCACCAAGACAAAGCTCAGGGCCGCCTCATGAAAGATAAAATGCCCAGTGTCCACCGCTATCAGCGCATACCGGAAGATGATCAGCCCGGAGGCGTCGTTCAGCAGGCTCTCGCCCTCGAGGATAGACGTCAGCCTTTTGGGCACCCGTACATTCTTGAGCACCGAGGTTGCCGAGACCGCGTCCGGAGGGGCGATGATACCCCCCAGCAGAAAACCCAGCGCCATCGTAAATCCCGGGATGACGGCGCTGCTGACGACGGCCACCACGAGCGAGGTCAGGATGACGATGAGGACGGCAAAGGAGCTCACGACCCTGCGCCACCGCCAAAGCTCTTTCCAGGAAGTGAACCAGGCCGCCTCATACAGCAGGGGAGGAAGGAAGATGGTAAAGATCAGCTGCGGGTCGATGCTGATGACCGAGAGACGCGGGATAAAGCTCAGCGCCAGCCCGCCTATCAGGAGAATGATGGGGGCCGCGACCCGTAGCTTTTCCGAGGCCATGACCAGCAATAGGATGATCAGGATAAGAACGATATAGATGCCGAAGGTCTCCGTCATGGGTATGTATGTTTCCTTAAAATAAAAATAGCTAAATTTATCATTACCAAATCATTCCCTGACGCCCTGGAAGGGCGTCGTCCAAAGGACAATCATTAGCGCTTTGCCGGAGATACGCTAATTTTTGGAAAAGCTTATCTCCGGCATATCTATTAAAGCCTATGAGGGTCCTGACGCTCTTTTTTTGTTTTATCCTTTCTCTTTCCGCTGTGGCCCAGCCAGCGGCCGATCTCCTCCGGCGCGGACGCAGCTATATGGAGAATCCCTGGCCCAACAAGCGGCGCCCCGACAGTGCGCTTTTTTACTATAACCAGGCCCTGGCGCTCAGCGAAAAACAGCACGACGAGCCCTGGATCAACAGATCGTTGCTCACCATCGGCGAACTGTCCGTCTCCAACGGCGACCTAGCCAAAGGGAAGGCTGCCTATTTCAGGGTGATCGAGTACTATCGCAAGCAAAGCAACAAGAAAGGCGAGGCCGATACCTGGCTGGCGCTCGGGGAAACCATATCCGTGAACGTCAACAAGGAGAACCTGCCCGATCGGCTGCAAAGCCTTGCGAATGCCCGATCGCTGTATCACCAGACCGGGAATGCCATACAGGAGACACAGGCCTTCCAGGAGATTGCGGAGACCCATCTCAACCAGGACAAGCTGGACACCGCGGAGAAAGAGCTGTTCCAGGTGTTGGATACCTATAAGCAACTGGGCTACAAGAAACTGCACTATGTCTATGACCTGATCGCGGAGGTCAGCAAGCTCAAGGTTGACCTGCACAGCGAGCTGAAATACCGCATCGAGGCGATCAACAGCATGGAATCGTCGGGCGACTCTGCAGAGGCCGCCGGCTATTATTCCCGGCTGGCGCTGGTATACGCCGATCTCGACAGGTACGACCTCAGCCAGACCTGGATACTCAAGTCGATGGCGACACTGCGGCAGCGCAGGAAATACGAAGACTATTACGGGGACCTCAGCCTCCTGGTGTACGACCTGATAAAGGCGAACCGGCCGCGGGAGGCCATCGGCTACCTGCAGTCGGCCGTCCGCGAAGTTCCGCCGGCCAACCTGGCGCAGTGGGTCGACGTCAACGAGATGTTCGGCAACTGCTATGCCGCGATGAAGTCCTATGCCCGCGCCGAGCATTACTATATGGAGATGATGAAGGAGTACAAGGTCACCAATTTCAACAAGGACTTTTATCCGAGCGGCTCCTGGATGTTAACGGATTTCATCCACTACTACCAGGTGATGGCGACCTTCTATATCAGTCTCCGGCAGTTTGCGAAGGCGGGCCCCTACGTCGCAAAGGTCCTCGAGCTGCCCCAGGGCTCCGTCCGGCCCATCACGCTGTACAAATTCTATGAGATGCAGTTCCAGGTGGACTCCGCCGCCGGCAACTATATATCCGCCATCCGCAATTTCGAGCTGCACAAAAAGCTCAATGACTCTCTTTTCAATGCCACCCAGAGCAAGCAGATCGCCGAGCTGCAGATCAAATACGAGACCGACAAGAAAGAGCAGTCGATCCAGCTGCTGGAAGCCCAGACCAGGAGCCAGCGCGCCGAGCTGCAGAATGTCAGCCTCCAGCGGAACATTACCATCGGCGGCGTCGCCATGCTGCTTATCATCGCGATACTCGCCTACAGCGGCTACCGCAACAAACAGCGCAGCAACAGCGAGCTGCAGGTCAAGCAGGCCGAGATCAATCAGCAGAACAGGTCGTTGCAATCCCTTCTCCAGGAAAAAGAGTGGCTTTTGCGCGAGGTACACCACCGCGTAAAGAACAACCTGCAGATCATCATCAGCCTGCTGAACGCGCAGTCGGATTTTGTGGACAATCCATCGGCTATCCACGCGATCAGGGAAAGCCGCGAACGGATGCAGGCCATCGCCCTTATCCACCAGAAACTCTACCAGCCAGACCACGGCCCGAGGATCAATATGGGCTCCTACATCCAGGACCTGGTATCCTATCTCGAAAGTAGTTTTACGAGCACCAGGGGCATCTATTTTCAACTGGACATCGACGAGATCAGCCTGGACGTCTCGCAGGCCGTTCCGCTCGGGCTCATCCTCAATGAAGCCATCACCAATGCCGTCAAATACGCTTTCCCGGGTGGCCGGGCCGGCACCGTCGGCATCACCCTGCGTCGTCAGGGCGCGCGCAATATCCTGCTGAAGATAGCCGACAACGGCGTCGGGCTGCCGGAGAATTTCGACCTTTTCGCCAACAACTCGCTGGGCATGCAGCTGATCCGGCTTTTCGCCGAGCAGCTGGAGGGAGAGCTCTTCTTCCAGGGCAGGGACGGCGTGGAGATAAGCCTGCTGTTCAGGCAGGAGTTTGCCGCGACGGTGCAGCACGTAGTGGCATAATTCACTTGAGGCTTTCCGCAGGGTTGGCGAGCGCGGCCCGGATGGCCTGGTAGCTCACCGTCAGTACAGTTATTATGAGCGCGCACGCGGCCGCGACGGCGAACAGCCACCAGCTGATCGAAGTGTGATACGCAAATCCTGCCAGCCAGCGCTGGGAGAAATACCAGGCCAGGGGGATGGCCAGCGCGCAGGATAGCAGGACCAGCCGGGTAAACTCACCCGAAAGCAGCCGCCAGAGGTCAACGACGGAGGCGCCGAGTATCTTTCTCAGGCCGATCTCTTTCGTCCGCTGTTCGGCGACGAAGGAGGCGAGTCCCCACAAACCGAGACAGGAGATCAGGATGGCCAGCGTCGTAAAGAGGTTGACCATCTTCCCGAGCTGCTCTTCGTCGGCGAATTTGGCGGCATATTGCTCGTCGGTGAACTGGTATTCGAAAGGGCTTGCAGGATTCAGCTGCCGGAATACACCTTCGATGGAGGTCAGCGCCGTCCGGACCGGCATCGAGGGCCGGATGCGGATGTCGATGAGGTGGATCGCGTGCGGGTTGAGCATAAAGAAAGTGGGTTCGGTCGTGCTATAGGGCGACTCTATGACCATATCCCTGACGACACCCACGATCTTCACCGGGTTGTCGTGCCAGCGGATATAGTCGCCGGCGGGGTGCGCATAGCCGATGTATCTTGCCGCGGCCTCGTTGATGACTATGGCATTGCTGTCGGCCGGCGCTCCGGGAATGAAGTCGCGGCCTTCCTTTATAGTCCAGTTCAGGACCTTGCCGTAGTCGGCGCTGACGAAGACTGTACCGATTGCCGGGACGGAGCCCGGGTCCATTCCTCTCCATGAATACCGCAGCATGGCGTTCTGGACCTCGGTGGGGGGACTGGAGG
>JAFDYE010000529.1 GCA_018267585.1 Bacteroidota bacterium | reverse complement strand
TAGTCTTTGATCTTTTCGATGATCCCGCCGAATCGCAGCTCTGCGCTTTGCAGCTGGTCTTCTGCTTCTTTCCGGCGGTTGAAGTTGATAAGGATGACCCAGAAGAAGATGGCCAGAATCAGGACTATCCCGGTAAGGATGAATGGGGTTACATTTCGCAGTTGTCGCTGCGCCCTGACGTTGGAGAGGTCCCTCGAGGCAAGCAGGCGGTTCTCTTCCTGTCGTATCGCGCCGAGCAGGTCGAGCAGCTGGGAATGGTTTGGTTCCCTGGTCGCGTACAGTTGCAAAATGGAGTCGATCCGGCTTTGCTGTACCGGGTTGTCGTGCGTAAGGGTCCTGAGCGTGTTGACGTGCGCGAGTATCTCTTTTGAATTTGTCTGCCAGGCCGGGTCGCGCAGGAGTACGGAGGTCTCTTCGGCTGTATTGAGCACCAGGAGGGTATGCCTAACGAGAGAGAAGCTCTCTACGTATCTTTCATTGAATCGCCAGAGAAATGCCGCCATCAGAACGATCAGGCTGAAGACGAGGCAAAACAATATGATGAATGTGCGCTTGAAATGAGGCATTGGACATTACTTAATTGTCTTGAACACTTCTTAAGGGCGTAGTCATGGGTGGGAAAGGCAGGCAGGTACATAAAGTTAAGCCATGGAATCGCAAAATAGAAAAAATGCTACAGGGTAATAGATGGATGCACTTATTAGCCATCCCTGTCGCGTATGAATGACCATTCTCATCCCGGTTTCTGAGGGTTGTCATGGACAGGGCGTGGGTTCCTGGATAACTTTATTTTCATTCAAAAAACAGGCCATGAAACTATACTGGATCTTGATCGCGGGTATGCTGATGGCTGCCCGGGCCTCAGCAATGGTGGTCACTTCGGGTGAAAGAGTGGTGATCGACCACGTTGTCATGGGAGATATCTACATTACGGGTGGGACGGTGATCATCGAGGCGCCCGTGCGGGGGAGCCTGATCGTGGGGGACACGATCGTTAACGATATCCTGATGGCGGGCGGAGAGGTTCATTTTGACGGGTATGTCGGGGGAACCATCCGGTGTGCGGGCGGGCGGTTGGTGGTGAATGCGGCTAT
>JAFDYE010000528.1 GCA_018267585.1 Bacteroidota bacterium | reverse complement strand
CCGCGGATTCCCTGGTGATGAGCTTTCAGCTGGTCGCGCCTGTTACCACCGGACTGCCGCAGATACTCGACGCCTCCTTGTTTGTGAACAATACGCCTTATGTGGGGAGTGGCGCTTTTATCCAGTCCTTTTACAACCAGGGACCGGCCACGGTGAAGATCAACAGCGGCTGGAGCGCTTCGATCGGCACAACGACCTATCGGCTGGTGGTGCATAGCCTGCAGCCGGGCTGGACCTATTATGCGCGGGTAGGGGTAAGGGTGAATGACAGCTATAAACAGTATAATCTGTCGGAAATCGTGCAGGTGGTAATGCCGCCGGGGAAATAAAATTTTATTATATGCATATTAAATGTGTTTCTGTAGTTGCTGCGTTGCTCCTGTCCGTGACTTTACTGAGCAAGGCGCAGAACCCTTTTGTTACTGATATCTATACCGCGGACCCGTCGGCCCATGTCTGGGCCGACGGCCGTCTGTATGTTTACCCTTCGCACGATGTAGCGCCTCCCAGGGGGTGTGACCTGATGGACAAATACCATGTCTATTCTACCGACGATATGGTACACTGGAAAGACCATGGCCAGATTCTCGAGGCGAGCCAGGTCGGCTGGGGCCGGCCGGAGGGTGGTTTTATGTGGGCGACGGACTGCGCCTACAATAATGGCACCTATTATTTCTATTTTCCACATCCTACCGGCAGCGGAAAGGAGTGGAACAGCACCTGGAAGATCGGTGTCGCGACCAGCAAGGAGCCGGCGGCTAATTTTAAGGTGCGTGGCTATATCGGGGGTCTGAAGTCGATGATCGATCCCTGTGTTTTTGTAGACGACGACGGGCAGGCCTATTTGTATTACGGAGGTGGCGGAAAATGTGAGGGGGGACGACTGAAGGAGAACATGATGGAGGTGGAAGGCGCCATGCAGCCGATGGTCGGTTTGCAGGATTTTCACGAGGCGACCTGGGTACACAAGCGCAACGGAGTGTACTATCTTTCTTATTCCGATAACCACGACTCTGCGGGGCAGCACAACCGGATGCGGTATGCGACCAGCTCTTCGCCGCTTGGACCCTGGAAATACCAGGGCATCTATATGGATCCGACGGACAGTTATACCAACCATGGCTCGATCGTTGAATATAAGGGGCAGTGGTATGCGTTCTATCACAACAGCGCGCTCTCTCATTTTGACTGGCTGCGGTCGATCTGCGTGGACAAGCTGTTCTACAATGCTGATGGAACGATACAGAAAGTAATACAGACAAAGACGGGTCCTGGCCCGGTAAACGCGGCGGGGGGCGCGGCGTCAAAGGTTCGTTATCCCTCGTATAATGGGCTCGTTATGGCGGGCTATCAGGGTTGGTTCAATACGCCGGGTGACAGTGCGGGACGGGGCTGGCACCATTATGAGCGGAGGGGGGTATTTGCGCCGGGTTCGTGCGAGATCGATCTTTGGCCGGACGTCCGGGAGTATAAGAAGACCTACGCGACGCCTTTCAGGTACGCGAATGGTTCTGCGGCATCGGTTTTTAGCCCTTATGACGCGTCGACCGTCGACCTGCATTTCAAGTGGATGAAGGACTATGGCATCGACGGGGTGTTCATGCAGCGGTTCGTGGCGGAGATTCGCAATCCCAGCGGGAAACGGCATTTCAATACGGTGCTTTCGAACGCGATGGCGGCCGCCCGGAAGTATGACCGGGCTATTTGCATCATGTACGATCTCAGCGGCATGCAGCCGGGGGATGAGCAGCTGTTGCTTAGGGACCTGGACGAGCTTTCTTCGCAGTACGATCTGTTGGGGGGATCGAAGGGTTCGATGGAAGGATCGAAGAGTCCGACCTATTTGCATCATAAGGGAAGGCCGCTGGTGGTGGTTTGGGGGATCGGGTTCAACGATCACCGTCGCTATGGGTTTAGTGAGGCGGAGAAGATCATTGACGGCATTCATGCGCGGGGCTTCAGTGTGATGGTGGGGGTGCCGACATACTGGCGGGAATTGGGGAAGGATGCGCTGCCCGATACTACCTTGCATCGATTGATCAGAAAGAGTGAAATTGTCGCGCCGTGGTTTGTGGGGCGCTATGATGAGGCCGGATATCCGGCCTTCAAGGGTTTGATCGCGGCTGATATAGCCTGGTGCGCCGCGGTAGGTGTGGATTATGTGCCGCTGGCGTTTCCCGGATTTTCGTGGAAGAACATGAATGGGCCGGCCTCGCGGGCTATCGCGCGCGACAGAGGAAGGTTTTTCTGGGAGCAGGTGGCCGGGGCGCAAGCGGCTGGCGCCAGGATGTTATACATTGCGATGTTCGATGAGGTCAACGAGGGGACGGCGATATTTAAGTGTAATACTTCCGACCGGCTGCCGCTGAATGACGGCGGGGAGTTTGTGGGGATCGATAAAGATCTTGGTAGTGATTATTATTTGTGGCTCGCGGGGCAGGCTGCGGCGTGGTGGCATGGAAAGAGTGGGTATGGGGAGCAGGTGCCGAAGAGGTAGGGACCGCGTGAAGCGCGGGTTGGAGTGGCGATGGTTCACGCGGCCCCTGGTAAGCTCACGATGTCAGGGTTTGAACGGTTTTATGATCCATTGTGCTCCTCCTTTGAAACCGACGGGGCCTGGCTTATCTCGCATGAGACCGTTGAGGCGATAAAAATTGGAGAGCTGGCGGGTGATGATCGCTTCGCCGGCTCCCACTTCTATTAGATTCCCGCCCTGGTCGGCTCCGTAGCCGCCGAGCGCGGCCGAGCGGACGTCTGCGACATAGCCCGGCCAGCTGCCGCCGGACCAGGTGTAGCCAAAGAGGAGTGGCGTAACTTCGGCCAGCTCCATTTTCTTTTTCCATTCGAGTCCTAGCTGTACAAAGAGCTCGCCGGGACAGGCGGCGATGGCGATATTGTTATTGATCAGTATCGTGGAGAGATGTACGCTGTAATCGATCTTTTTGTTGAACCGCCCGTTGAAGTGCAGAGAGTCGTCGAGCAGCTGCAGCGGCGCGTTTGTCGTTGCGCCTGTCACGGGCGTGGTTGAGGCAGATGCCGGAGAGAGGCTCCTGGCGAGCTTGACAGTCTGGAAGGCGAGGAGCTCGCCGGTGCGTTCCATCGGAGAATAGTCGGTCCGGAAAGGATCGTCGGGCCCTTTGCGTCTGGAGCTGATCTGCAGGGACTCGATGTTTCCGCCGGCGCCCTGGATAAAGAGACAGTTGACCCGGTTGTTGAATGCTTCTTCGACTTTGCGGCAGGCGACGCCGGGATAGTCGGCGCTGACGGCGTAGTTGAAACAAACGATATCTGCATGACAGGCATAGTTCATGAGGATCACTTTTGGCTGGCCTTGCTCATCGTCGATGCGTATGACGCCTACTTCCGGATCGACAGGGCCAAAGGGGATACGCTCGGGGTTCTCGGAAGTATACTGGTCGTCGCTGAACCAGGATTCGCGCGAGTGGCCGTCTTCCCGGATGATGAGCCGGTTGAAGCCCAGTTGGGGGAAGGTTTTGCGTCCGGCGGCGATGCGGGCCGGCCAGAGGTGGTTTTGGGATTCCCCTATCGCCCTGATGATCTGGTCTTCGTAAAAGGCGCTGAACGGGTTGCCCGGCTGGAACGAGCGTTTGCCGTCGGGCTGTGGTTCCGAGTGGTTATGGGAAGAGCAGAGGAGGACCTGGCCGATACCATATCTTTCTTTGCAGATCCTTTCGATCCGCTCGCTGGTAAAGACGGCGAGGTCGACGGCCACGAGGGCGAGCTTTATATTGCCGGACTGAAGGACGAGCGCGCGGGCATAGACGGAGTCGTGGATGGGCTCTTTGGTGGGAGGTGTAATATTGATCTTTGCTGTGCCGGCCATGAGCTGGTCGGTCTGACTATGGGCGGTGAGGGCAGAGATCGTGATCAGGAAGGTGAATATTTTTTTCATTTTTGCGGATGTTGGCTATTGTTTAGAATAAATGTTATAACGGGGGCGGGATCGTCGGCGACGTCGAAATGACCGGCTCCTTTTTTGAGAATGACGCTCATATTGCCGCCCAGCTGTTTGTATCTTTTTTGTGTTTGTCCCGTGTTGGCCGGATACCAGGGATCTTCAGCGCCGCAGAGGTGGAGTATCGGGATGTGTGCGTTTGCAAGCGGACCAAGGGTATCGGCCAGTGGCGTTTTGGTCTGAAGGCTTTTTAGCACCGGGTTCTCGGCGTAGATGGCCGAGACCTTTTCCGGGTTGTTGATGGCCCAGAAGTAGGCTTCGCCGCCACCCGCGCCGCGGCCCTCCATGATGGCTTTGGTTGCAAAGCCGTGACTGGTGAGCAGCCGGTAGATATCATCCCATTGTCTGGCTATCGGCCCCGGTTGTTCGGTGACAGGAGCCGCGACGATATAGAAGCCTTTCGCCAGCAGGGCGAGGTCAACGGGTTCCGCTGTGCGGCCAATGCGGTCCGCTTTGAAGACCCAGGGGTTGCCCGGCGCGGGTTGATCGGGCGCAAGGATGGTCATACCAGTAAGACCGAGCCAGTTAGGAGTGTAGGCGTCATAGCGGGTATAGCAGTCCGTGAAGAGCGGGCCCCGGCACGTAGCGTAGGTGCTCTCCGGCAGAACGGCCAGGTATTTGTTCGCGTAACTGTAATAGTAGGACTGGATGAATTTTGTCGCGGGAAGCAGCGGGAATTTGGCGTACAGGCTATCGTCGAGGTCTTTCCCGCTGTTGTAGTTGGTTTCTATCCACCCGGCGATCAGCATCGGGTCGCGGAGGCTGTGCGGGTGGTGGGGCGGGCCTTCTTTTATCATCAGGGATATCTTTCCGCCGAGGCGATGGTATATATCCTCTACGGGCAGGGTATATTTTTCGAGAAGGAAGTCATAGCTGCCGACGACGTGAAGCAGCGGTACATCGTTTTTGGCGAGGTTCTCGAGGCCTTTGAAGCATTCGGGTCTTAAGGCAGGGTTGTCGGCATAGATACAGGCGACTTTGTCAGGGTGCATGGTTCCCCAGACGAATTCATTGATGCCGCCGCGGCTCATGCCTATAAAGGCGGGCTTGGGGCTGAGGCCGTGGTTGACGAGCCACGCGTACCACGCGTCCCAATGGCGGTCGGCGTCGTCCATGATCCAGGCGACGTGAAAGCCACGTTTGAGGAGTTCGATCTCGGTCTGTGGCTCGTGGTCCCAGTAATAGCCGCGCCAGCTCCAGGGGTTGCCGGGGGCTGCCTTTTTGGGCGCGATGACGACGCAGCGCAGCTTGCCGCGTTCGGCGGGCCTTGCGCCGTATTTCTCGTCTTCGGGGCGTTTATAGGGAGTGATCTCGAGAGTCAGCTCGTCCATCAGGTAGTCGTAGCGATCGAAGCCTTCGTGCCAGGTCGTTCTTTCGCCGGTGAAGACGGGTTGACTTTGGGCGGAGGCGGCGATGGATGTCGCCGCGAGGACGAATAGTAAAAATCTCATAACGTGTATTGTTTTGTAACGACTTTATATTTGGTGGCGAAGGTGGCGGCAAGTGCCTGGTTGGCGGCTTCGACGACGTTGGTTGCCGTATAGTGTTTCCGGCTGGTGAGGTTGCCGAGTGCGCCGCAGTCGCTGACGATATAGCCGTCGAAGCCCCATTCGTCGCGGAGTATGCCTTTGAGGAGCTCTTTGCTTTTGGCTACGGGTACCCCTTCGAAGTCGGAATAGGCCATCATGATCGACTGGCAGTGGTAGGTCTCGATGGCGTGGCGGAAGGGCACGAGGTGGATATCGCGGATCTCGCGTTCGGATAGGCCGAGGTCGTGCGAGTCGCGTCCGCGCATGACGGCGCCGTGAACTGCAAAATGTTTGGGTGTAACGATGAGTCCTTTTGACTGGTAACCTTTTATCCATGCACCGCCGATCCCGGCGACGAGGATAGGGTCTTCGCCATAGGTCTCCTCGCAGCGGCCCCAGCGGGCATCCTGGGCGACGTCGAGGACGGGGGACCAGGCCTCGACAGTGTTGGCGCTGACAGTTTCATCGCCGATGGTGGCAGCGACCTTTTCGACGAGCGTTTTGTCCCAGGTGGCGCCGAGCGCGATAGACTGGGGGAAGATGGTAGCGCCGCTGCCGTAAGAGAAGCCGTGGATGGCCTCGACCTTGTTCATGGCGGGGATGCCGAGGGCGGGTATGCCGGGGATGCCCCAGCCTTCGCGGAGGAGTTCCATTTTTTGGGTAGGGGTCATGGCGGCAAGGAGCAGGTTGACGCGCTGGTCGACGGGGAGGGCGGGGTTGAGCCAGGGTTTTGCGGATGGTTGTGTCTGTTGGCCGCTGCCGGTCCCCTGCGCATAGCCGATCTTTAGTTCTTTTATCGTGTAGGGATGGGTAGTCGCCTTGAACATCAGTCTGACATGCGCGCCGTATTTGGCGGGGAAGGTTAAGACGTAGGGTGTGGTCTTTGACACCGTGTAGGCAACCGCGTTGCCGGGGTTCATCGGGTCGTAGGTAATATAGACGCTCAGGTCTTTTTTCAGTGAGGCCGGGCTCAGGCCGTCTGTAGCGAGCTGTACCCGGTCGACGTTGCCGGGTTTCTGCAGGGCCAGCAGCAGGTATTGGTCTTGAGTATTGTCCTGTGGCGACCAGCCGGTATGGATATCGCCGTCAGCGACGACCATCGCTGTGGAGGCGTTGGCCGAGGCATTGACGGAAACAATGTCGGACTGGGCGTGAAGACGATGGACGGAGACAAGACATAGAAGAAGGACCAGCGATCGTTTTGCAATGGTAAACATGGGCGAAGGTGGCAAACAATTTTGAGCGATTAGCCATTGCAAACTTGCGCCGGGAGGGTTAACAGGGTTCTTAATTATCCATTAATCCCCTATTTTATTTTGGATTTTTTTGTTTTTGCGGGTGTTTGCCTTTTGCCGGCCGGTTTAATCTTTTCTCTTGTTTGGCGTTTTCCGGCGGGATTTGATCTTGTTGCAGCCGCTGCCTGGTTTTCCGCTATCCGGTATTTGACGATCCGGGTGATGAGGTCGATGGGCAGGGGTTGGTCGAGGGGGAACTGGATGGTGCCTTTGGAGAGCTTGTAACCCGTGAGCTCTTTTTTGAAAAGCTGGATGACGTTTGGGCGGGGGTAAAGGCCGATATGTTCCTTGTAGCCGGCGTACCAGACCAGCATGCCGTCGAGCTTAAAAGCGGGAATATTGTAGCTGATGGCTTCTTCTGCGCCTGGGGCCGCCTTTTTGATCGCGGAGCGGATATCTTTAAGAGCTTTCCTTGTTGCGGGCGGGAAGGTGGAGATATATTGGTCGACGGACTGAAATTTGGCCGGCATATGCTTGGAGTTTGGATACAAATTTACGCCGGCCCTCCGGGGTGGGGGATATGGGAACGCGACAAAAGGGGTGGTTTTTTGCGCAAGGGTCTGCGCCGGGAGCGCAGATTCGCGTATGGGTCCCGGATTCCGGATTCGCCTTCCGATCCCGGTGGATCATGAACTAATCCCCGACGCGATCATCGAACAGGCGCTGTCTTATCCCAGTCGTTCGCGCAGATCGTTTTCGATATTCAGCCAATCCTCGCCGTGTCCGGCTTCTTCCCAGAGTTCATAGAGCTCGTTGTCTTCCGGATCGACGATCCTGTCGAGTGCTTTTCTGCAGTCGTCGATGAAGGATGGGGTGATCTTGCCGGCGATTGCGGCGAGCTGGTCGGTGGTTACGTCTTCCGGGAGGTCTGATGCGCGGCGTCCCCGGACTGCGGCGACGATCTCCAGGGCGGCGAGCGCTTCGCTCGCTATGTCGGAGTCGAGGTAGTCGTCTTCAAAGACGCTGTCAATGGTCTCTTCCAGGAGGGTGAGGGTGGGGTCTTTTTCGAAGTCGAACATCCAGTCCATTGCCGTATCATTGCCGAAGTTGGTCATTTCCCATGCACCCATATTTTTGTGGTTTTTTGTGAGCGGAAGATATCAAATTTTCCGGACGTCCCCATTCAGGGAGAAAATGTTGATAACCATGTTCTTCCCGTTGAAAAATATTACCCAAAAAATTTGTCGTCAATTGTTTTTACCGTATTTTTGCACTCCCAAAAACAAGGATAACCCCTTGGTGCGGGAATGATTCCGTAGCTCAGTTGGTAGAGCAATACACTTTTAATGTATGGGTCCTGGGTTCGAGTCCCAGCGGGATCACAAAATCTCCTTTGAAGCGCACTACGGTGCGCTTTTTTGTTGTTGGGTGACGCTCAGATTCAATGATTTGTGTTAAATGTTCCATCAATTGAATACAATCTAATACTATCTATTCGTGTACCTATTCGTGTACCTATCGCCTTTTTTACCTTTATAGGTACACGAATCGTCTGAAAGCCTCGTCTGATAAGGGTTTGCAAAGATGATTTTTCTGTACAACCAAAATCTAAGTTGCTGGAAACGAAGTCTTTTGAAAGATATCCATCATCTCACCCTCGGATAGATTTAGCCTGAACAATCGAGATTTAATGTTATTGACCTGAGCAAGTTTTCGTCTGTCATAGAGCAGTTGCGTATCCGGCTGCAGGTAGTCTTGAGTCTTCGTTATCATATTCCAGATGATAAGCGCCAATTTTCTGGCAGTAGCAGTAATTGCTGCATTTCGCCCTTTCCGGTAGGCGATACGCTTAAAGAATGGGGTAAGCGGATGCTCCTTTTGATTTCCAATACTGTTTGCGGCCTGACGAAGTGAAAGGGCTATGGCATTTTTGCCTTTTGGCGTTTTGCTGCTAATTATCCGGCCGCCACTCTGTTTATTATTGGGAACCAGGCGGAGCCAACTGGCAAATCGTTTGGCAGAAGCAAATCGTTTGATGTCATTCCCCATATTACATAACAAACAAAGCACAACTGAGTGACTGACGCCAGGGATTTGGAATAAATCGGTTTTAAGATGCGAAAAAGCCAGTTGCCTGACATTAAAGGAAGGAGAATTTCTGTTCACCTGTTTACGAACTTGCTTTTCGGGAGCTTTATTTGCTAAAGTTAAAACGTCAGTTCGGGAATGTAGGCGGTCATTATAGATTCGATTTTTTGATCGCACACCAAAATTTCCTTTTTGTAGGCGTCATAAAAAGTCAGGCAAGACCGTAGTTCGAATAACAAGTCTTCGCGCCAGTTCCCATGTAAGGCGGCAGCGATCTCTTCCTTGCTTTTTTTGACACGGAAATGGGCTAACGAAGCCAGATAGACCGGATCACGGTGGCCGGCAAGGATAGCATCAAGGATTGCCCGGCCGGATTTTCCCGCAAGATCCCTGATTGCAACGTCAAGCCGAATATTCATCAGCCTTAACGCCTTCTGCATCTTATTTATGTACATTGCCGTTTGCTCGACCAGATGTTCCCTATGACTATAGTGGGTTCGAAAGGTTTGGAGATAGTCGCTGAGTAAAAAACTTGAACTCAATAAATCCGAGGGAATGCAATTTCTGAATCCACATACAATCAAGAATGTCTGTCTTCTTCCCTTGGGCATTTTTGGTTTGATTTCCCTGGACGAGAATCACTTCAAATCCTTCCATTTGAAGCGCATGAAAAAGGGTCTGCCAATAGCTGCCAGTGCTCTCCATTGCAACCGAAGTGATCTGGCGGGATTTTAGGTAATTGATCAGGCGCTGGTGATCCCTGGTGTAGACGCCGAATTCCCTCACGTTTCCGAGGTTTTGATCCACCGCCACCCAATGGG
>JAFDYE010000527.1 GCA_018267585.1 Bacteroidota bacterium | reverse complement strand
TGGCCATCGACAGGAACCAGAACTACCAGGGCAAGACCTACGGCGAGATCTGGGGCTTCCAGACCGACGGCTTCATTAAAGACGCCGCAGACTCCATGTCCATCAACCAGTCGGCCCTCACCAGCGGCGGCAACTTCAAATATGGCCCCGGCGACATCAAATACAAGGACCTCAACCACGACGGCAAGATCGACGGCGGCAAGGCTACCGTCAGCGACCACGGCGACCTGAAGAAGATCGGCAACAACCAGCCCCGCTATACCTACAACTTCCGCCTCGGCGCCAGCTGGAAAGGCTTCGACATCGACGCCTTCTTCCAGGGCGTAGGCAAACGCGACTGGTGGGGCTCGGGCCAGACCGTTTACCCCCTCTGGCAGAGCATCGACGTCCTCTACAAGAACCAGCTGGACTACTGGACCCCCGACCACACGAACGCCAGGTATCCTAAACTATACCCGGGCAACGGCGGCGGCACCATCGCAGGCCTCTACGCCGGCAACAACAACTTCTATCCGCAAACGAAGTACCTGCTGAATATGGCCTACCTCCGCCTCAAGAACCTGACCGTCGGCTACGCCGTCACCAGCAGAGTGCTCGAACAGCACGGCATCACAAAGCTCCGCTTCTACTTCAGCGGCCAGAATATCTGGACCATCTCCAACGTAGGAGCCCCGATCGATCCTGAGCTGACCGACGCCTCTTCCGCCGGTACCGCGACAGGCCGCGTGTACCCCTTTGACAAGAGCTATTCCTTCGGCATGCAGCTGTCATTCTAAAATCACCTACAAAACAAAAGAAATGAAACTTATATCACGATACCTGCCGGCCGCCCTGATCCTGCTCTCCATGGGCACGGCATGCAAGAAATACGTCGACGTCAGCAACCCGGATACCCTCACCGACCCGGCCTACTGGCGCAACGAGAACAGCGTCCGCACCTACAACTGGGAATTCTACAACGAGTTCCCCGGCTTCGGCAACGGCTCGAGCCTCAACGGTGACTTCTATTTCACCACCCTCAACGACGACCAGACACCTTCGTCCTTTAATAATTTCGCGGCAAATGCACCGGCCAACTCCACCGACTGGACCTTCAACACTACTACCCTTTCCAACTCAGGTGTCCCTACCTACTACCTGCTCTCGTTCGGGTATATCCGTAAAGCCAATATCAT
>JAFDYE010000526.1 GCA_018267585.1 Bacteroidota bacterium | reverse complement strand
TGAGGGAGACGACCGATCTGACCTTCAGGGAAGACGCAGCACTCCATACGATCACCATTTCGGGAAATGGCTGCAATTAAGCACACATATAAAAAGCCGCAACCGGTGGCACCCGGTCACTTGTCCTTACCAATTTTTTATTATGCGCGTATCATTCTTCATGGCCGGACTACTTACACTGACCGCATTCCTATCGGCCTCACCGGGCTTTGGCCAGCGATTAGAGGATGTAAAGATCACCATGCAGCTGGATCATGCCTCCATGACAGAAGCTCTCCGGGAGATCGAATCCCAGACCCCTTTTAAATTTCTCGCCCGGGCGGAAGACATAGAGCAATACCGGGACATCACGCTAACCGCAAAGAACCTGTCCGTCGCAAAGACCCTGCAGGTCCTTTTCAAGAGAAGGAGCCTGCAATACAAACAGGTGGGGATAAATATCATCCTGAAGAGATCGGCGTCGAACACTG
Organism: Bacteroidota bacterium; assembly: GCA_018267585.1. Taxonomy (GTDB): domain Bacteria; phylum Bacteroidota; class Bacteroidia; order Chitinophagales; family Chitinophagaceae; genus Puia. The sequence continues at coordinate 2,424 of JAFDYE010000526.1, read as the reverse complement.
CGGACGCCGACAACGCGATAGCGGTCAGATTCAAGCCGCCTGTAAGATCCACTGTCAGCGGCACCGTCCGGTCGGCCGGGACCGGCGAGACGCTCCTGGGCGCTACAATCCGGATAGAAGAGCACTCCACGGGTACCATTCCCAGCTCCACCGGCACGGTGACCAACGAGTACGGATTCTATTCCCTGACTCTCCCATCGGGCGGCTCCTACCGGATGATCGTGAGCGCGGTGGGATATGGAGCCCGGAACCTTGCCTTTACCTTGACGGGCGATCTCGTGGAGAACATCAGGCTGGACGAAGAAGCAAAAGACCTTCAGCAGGTGACCGTCACCGCGACTTCCGGCGGCCGCAGCCTCCAGAGCCCGCAGATGGGCCTGGAAAAGCTGAATATCCGGGAGGCGAACAAGATACCGGTAATTTTTGGTGAAAAGGATATTCTCAAGACCATCCAGCTCCTGCCAGGCATCAAATCCGCCGGTGACGGACATAGCGGCTTTTATGTCCGCGGCGGAGCTGCCGATCAGAACCTGATACTTTTGGACGAAGCCGTTGTCTATAACCCTTCGCACCTCCTGGGATTCTTCTCAACCTTTAATTCGGACGCCATCAAGAATATCGACGTCTATAAAGTCGGGATGCCGGCGCAGTATGGCGGAAGGCTCTCTTCCGTGGTCGACGTAAAGATGAACGACGGCAACAACAAAGACTACCACTTCAATGGCGGCATCGGGCTCATCTCTTCGCGCCTGACGGCCGAAGGCCCCATCCAGCAGGACAAATCATCCTTTCTGATCTCGGGCCGGCGGACCTATGCCGATCTTTTCCTGAAACTCTCCCCCGACTCCAACGTCAACAAAAGCCGGCTTTATTTTTATGACCTGAACGCCAAAGCGAATTATATTTTCGGCGACAAGGACCGGCTGTATCTTTCAGGGTATTTTGGCAGAGACGTCCTTGCCCAGTCCAATACGGTCGGTATCAACTGGGGCAATACCACAGCCACACTCCGGTGGAACCATCTGTTCAATACGCGTCTGTTCTCCAATGCCTCCCTTATATACAGCAATTATGACTACAAGATCCACATCAACCAGGACGGGAACAATTTCAATATCTTCTCCCAGATACGTGACTGGAACCTGAAAGAAGCGCTGCAGTGGTATGCGAGCCAGAAGAACACCGTGAGCATCGGACTCGACGCAATATTTCACACCATCCGCCCCGGGGAGATCACCGCCCTCGGCAATGACCCCGGCATCAATTCCATTGCGCTACAGCGCCGGTATTCGATGGAAAATGCCGTCTACGCCAGTGACACCTGGAAGGCAAGCGACCGCCTGAACTTTACGCTTGGCCTGCGGGTCTCGGCATTTTCCGTCCTCGGGAAAGGGGATTACTATACCTTCAACGCCAATGGCCAGATCACCGATACGTTGCACTACCGTAGCGGGCAGATCGTAAAGACATATGTCAATCCGGAGCCCCGGATCGCAGCCAGCTATCAGCTGGATCCTACTACCTCGATCAAGGCATCCTATGTGCGCAATACCCAGAATCTCCACCTTATTTCCAACAGCACCACCAACTCCCCAACGGACAAATGGGTAGCGAATACCAATGTGATCAAACCCGAGATCTCGGACCAGTGGGCCATCGGATACTATAAGAATCTGGCTGAGGATAAGTATGAGCTGACGGTGGAGACCTATTACAAGACCATGCAGAACCAGATCGACTATCGCAATGGAGCAAATATCTTTACCAACCGCCCCATCGAATCGGAGCTGCTCTTCGGCCGGGGCAGGGCGTACGGGATCGAATGGCTTTTGAAGAAAAAGGCCGGCCGGCTCACGGGCTGGGTCAGCTATACGCTCTCCAAGACGGAATTGCAGATCAACGGCATCAACAACAACCGCTGGTACAATGCCCGGCAGGACAGGACCCACGATATCGCCATTGTAGGCGTCTATGAGATCAACAAGAAATGGACCTTTTCTGCAGACTGGGTATTCTATACGGGCGATGCCGTTACTTTCCCCAATGGGAAATACCAGGTAGGCGGGGACGTATATTTTTATTATACCAACCGGAACGCCTATCGGATGCCTAACTATCACCGCCTGGACTTTAGCTTCACGGACCAGCTGAAAAAAACCAGGCGGTTCTCCAGCGAGCTGGTATTTGGGGTATACAACGCCTATGGCCGTCGAAATGCCTATCAGATCGATTTCCGGCAGGGCAAGACCGATCCCAACATCACGGAGGCAGTGCAGACTTCCCTGTTCAGCTTCGTGCCGACCATCTCTTATAATTTTAAATTTTAGATTCAAGACTTTATGCGACAGATACAGTATGTCATCTCAACAATAACCATCGCGTTGCTTTTCTCCGCCTGTCAGCGGGTGATCAGCGTCCATCTGG
>JAFDYE010000525.1 GCA_018267585.1 Bacteroidota bacterium | reverse complement strand
TGGTTCGGATTTTGTCGAGCTGTTCGTAGGTGTGGGCGCCAGCCGTGTTCGCGACCTCTTCAAGCAGGCCCGGGAAAAAGCGCCCTGTGTCATCTTCATCGATGAGATCGACGCTATCGGCCGCGCCCGCGGAAAGAACGCGATCATGAGCAACGACGAAAGGGAAAGCACGCTCAACCAGCTGCTGGTTGAAATGGATGGTTTCGGCGGCGACAGCGGCATCATAGTGCTGGCTGCGACCAACCGTCCCGATGTCCTCGACACCGCGCTGCTGCGTCCCGGTCGTTTTGACCGTCAGATATCCATCGACAAGCCCGATCTGAAAGGGCGTGAAGCTATATTCAAGGTTCACCTCAAGCCGATAAAGATCTCGAGCAAATTAGACATCCACAAGCTGGCCGAGCAGACCCCTGGCTTCGCCGGGGCTGATATCGCCAATGTCTGCAACGAGGCCGCTCTGATCGCCGCCCGTAAAGGCAAGGAGACCGTTGAGATGGAAGATTTCCAGGATGCCGTGGACCGTGTGATCGGTGGTCTGGAAAAGAAGAACAAGATCATTTCTCCTGACGAAAAGAGGATCATCGCCTATCACGAAGCGGGCCATGCCATCTGCGGCTGGTACCTGGAGCACGCGTATCCTTTATTGAAGGTCACTATCGTGCCCCGGGGTGTGGCTGCTCTCGGCTATGCGCAGTACACACCCAAAGAGCAGTACCTCTACAATACCGACCAGCTGTTCGACCAGATATGTATGACGCTGGGCGGCAGGGCCAGCGAAGAGCTGAATTTCGGGAAGATCTCTACGGGCGCACAGAACGACCTGCAGCAGATCACCCGGATCGCCTATTCGATGGTGACGGTCTACGGTATGAATGACAAGGTCGGTAACATTAGCTTCTATGACCCGCAGCAGGAGAACTCGTTCACGAAGCCTTATTCGGAAGAGACGTCCAAGCTGATCGATGAAGAGGTCCGCAAGCTGATCGACAAGGCTTACGACGCCACGAAGCAGCTGCTGACCGTCAAGAGCCGGGAAGTAAAGCTCCTTGCGGAAGCTCTGCTGGAAAAAGAGGTCCTGTTCCAGAGCGACGTTGAAGCCCTTATCGGCAAACGTCCCTATGAGGAAAAGAGGGCGCTGGATGTCAGCGAGCACGATAATGGTGTTCCGCCGGCGGTCGTCATTCCTCCTGCTACCGAAGAAGTAAAGTAGTCGCATCTTATGAATGTTTCTTCAGCGAAAGAGAACATATTAAAGAAGATCAGGAAGGCGTTGAGTGAATCAACGCCTATTCCTTTTCCCCACAGCGAGGGAAGTCATTCCGTTTTTCAGCCGTCCACGCAGGACCTCGGCATCGAGTTCGCCGAGCAGTTCACCAAGCTGCAGGGGAAGTTCGTGTTCTGCGCCGACCACAACGAGCTGGTCATTCAGCTGAAGACGCTGATCGCCAGCCAGGGCTGGAAAAAGCTTTTTTGCCGCGAGGACAAGATCCGCGAGGTGCTGAAGGCGAACGGTTTCGACGGTTTTTCCTCGTCCGACCTGGGCGACTGTGACGCCGCTGTCACCGGCTGCGAGGGTCTGGTCGCGCGTACCGGCAGCATCATCCTCAGCTCGGCGAGTCCCAGCGGTCGAACCACCAGCGTATATGCTCCCGTACATATTTGCGTCGCGTATTCGGATCAGCTGCTCTATGACGTAAGGGACGGGCTGGTCGCCCTGAAGGAAAGATACCAGCAGCAGCTGCCCTCGCTGATCAGCTTTGCCACCGGTCCCAGCCGCACGGCCGATATCGAAAAAACCCTGGTCGTCGGTGTGCACGGGCCAAAGCAGGTGTATCTTTTTTTAGTGGACCGATCATAAGGTTGTCCCTTTTGTATATTTGCCCATGCAAGTCCCTCCCGGTAAAAAGGTCTATTTTCTTTCCGATTTTCATCTGGGTGCTCCCGATCATGCCGCCAGTCTCGAGCGGGAGCGGCGGATCGTCGCTTTTCTCGAAAGGATACGCCGGGATGCGGCCCTGATCTTTATCGTCGGGGACCTCTTTGATTTCTGGTATGAGTACCGGACAGTGGTTCCCAAGGGCTTTATCCGTATCCTGGGCAAGATGGCGGAGATCACGGACAGCGGGATACCCATACATTTCTTTACAGGCAACCACGACATGTGGATGAGCGGCTATTTTGAAGAAGAGCTGAATATCCCGGTGTACCATGAGCCAAAGGAATTCGACTTCAACGGGAAGCAGTTCCTGGTCGGGCACGGTGACGGCCTCGGACCGGGTGACCACGGCTACAAGTTCATGAAGAAGATCTTCCGCAACAAGGCCTGTCAGTGGCTGTTCGGTATCCTTCCGCCTGCCGTTGGGGTGGGGATCGCCGGCTGGCTCAGCCGACGCAGCAGGGCCGTCACGGGGTCGCTGGACGCGCAGTTCCGCGGGGAGGAAAAGGAATGGCTGATCGTTTATTGCCGCGAAGTTCTGCGCAGCCGGCGCTATGACTACCTGATCTTCGGGCACCGTCACCTGCCCATCGATTTTTTGCTGAATTCTGACGGTAGCCGCTATATCAATCTGGGGGACTGGATACGTTATAATACATATGCGGTGTTCGACGGGGAGCGGTTCTCGTTGGTAAGCGATACACCGGAAACCGAACACTACATCATCCGGAAATGATATCGCGATATTATACAATTATTTTCTTGACGGCCCTGGTGGCGGGCGCGCCGGTATTCGCGCAGGAGGCGGGCGGCGCCGCGGCCTTCCAGCTGACGAGGACGCTGGGTCCCGACATCGTGGATTTTACAGCGGACAACCTTGGTAATATCTATGTGCTGAACAAGGACAACCAGCTGAAGAAGCTCGGTCCCAACGGTGATTCGCTGGCTGTGTTCAACGACGTGCGCCGCTATGGCAAGATCGCGACGGTCGACGCCACCAATCCCCTGAAGATACTGGTATACTATCGCGAGTTTACCACGATCATCGAGCTGGACCGCTATCTGAATATCATCAACACCATCGACCTGCGCAAGCAGAATATCCTGCAGGCGAAGGCCGTCGGCCTGGCCTATGACAACAACGCCTGGGTCTATGACGAACTGGACGCCCGGCTCAAGCGTATCGCGGACGACGGCTCGCTGGTCGATCAGACCACAGACTTCCGCCAGCTGTTCGATGCTGCGCCGGACCCTTCGGTGATTCGTGACCAGGGAGGGCTTGTCTATCTCTATGATACATCGAAGGGCGTTTATATATTTGATCACTACGGCACGCTAAAGACCCATCTCGATATGCCGGGCTGGCTGGATTTCGATGTGGTGGACAAGAACCTGGTTGGCCGTGACGCCAAAAAATTCTACCGCTACCAGCCCGGGACGCTGGACATGAAAGAAGAGCCCATTCCCGCCGCCTATCAGGGTGCCATCCGCATCCGCATTACCCCTGCCGTTATTTATGTGCTCAAGCCCGTGGGGCTGGAGATATACTCGAGGAAATCCTGACGGCGGCTGGTCCCGACATTATGTTTACTATCTTTACGTATGCGCAGTTTCTGGAATCTTATCTTTCTGAGCAATCCGCTGAAGAGCTATGTCGCGGTGGCGGCCACGATCCTCTTTGTTATTGTTCTCAAACGGTTCATTTCCCGGCTGATCGCCCGGCTGATATTCCGGTTTGTCCGGCGCATGGGTTCCGGTATGGACAAGTCGGCCTTCCTCGACCTGGTGGTCGGTCCGATCGGCATCTTCCTGGTTGTTTTTGTCACCATGTCTTCCATTGAAAAGCTGCATTTTCCTTCTGAGCTGGACTTCGATATCTATGAGGTAAAGTCGAAGGCGATTATGCAGGCGCTGGCGATCATCGTCATCATCGCCAGCTTTATCTGGCTCTTGCTGCGGCTGGTGGATTTTATTGCGCTGGTGCTGCGGAACAAGACGAGGGGCGGCGGGCACCGGGATGTACAGATGATCGTTTTTATCCGGGACTTTCTAAAGGCGATATTGGGTATCATAGGGGTTTTGATGATCCTGAACTCTGCCTTCAGGGTGGATGTCTCGAGCATACTGGCGTCCCTGGGGCTGGCCGGCGCGGCCGTTGCCCTGGCGGCAAAAGAAAGTATCGAGAATCTGATCGCGTCTTTTGTGATCTTCTTCGACAAGCCGTTCAAGTCAGGGGACTATGTAAAAGTCAATGCTTTCTCGGGGACCGTCGAGAAGATCGGGCTGAGGAGCACCCGTATCCGTACCGACCAAAAGACCTTTGTCACCGTACCCAACAAGCAGATGGTAGACAGCGTGGTCGACAACCTCACGCTGAGGACCCAGCGCAAAGGTGAGCTGAGGCTCGAGTTGGGGCTATCGACGCCGTCGGCTCAGCTGGACCTGCTGATCGCAGGCATCAAGGGTATACTGGTAAAGGACAAGGTGGAGAACAGTACGGCCTTCCTCAACGATATTACCAGTTCGGCCTATTTGATCAATGTGGATTATTTTACCTCGCCGATCACGCAGGACGAGTTCAACGCGATCAAGCAGCAGGTCAATCTGGATGTGCTGCGGCTGATGGAGAAGATGGGGCTGAGCATTGCCGGGTCGAGCACAGATATAAGGGTCACGAATATGACCCCGGCGGGGGTCGCGGCGGGGCCGGGCCGCTAGGATCCCGTCACAATATCTCCGATCTCTTTCTCCCACTGGCCGTTCTTCCCGTATTCCACTACCCTGCCGATCTCTTTTCCTCCTTTTAAGATGATGAACGTGGGTGTGCTCACAAGGTGCATGTCTTCGGGCAGGTGTCCGATAGCCTTTTTATGTCTGTCCACCATGATGACGGAGACCTGGTCATTGGTAATGGAGGCGGCGTCGAGCAGCAGGTAGAATTTGGGGAGGAGGTTTTGTGTGTCTTCGCACCAGGTGCCGCCGAAAACCATGAACTGCAGCTGCGGTCCTTTGGCTTTCAGGACGGCGACGGTTGCCGGGTTGGGCGTATAGCCCTGCTGGTTGTGGTGAAACCAGCGGAAGGACGTGTCATTCTCCAGCATGTCGCGGCTGATCAGTCCTTTCAGGAGCTTGTTGGGGCCGTCGGAGGATACCTCGTATTCCGTCTGGGCCTTGCTGAGGATACCGACACCTATGATAATAGCGATAAGGAATAGATGCTTCATATTGAGGGAAGTATTAGCTCATAATTGCGCCTTCCATTCGAGGAGGAACGATCTGATTTCCTGAAGGCGCTGGACAATCTCAAACCGTTCTTCCGCTTTTTTATTTTTTTTAAGAAAGTCCTTGGCTCCTTCGATGGTAAATTTCTTTTGGCGCAGCAGGTGGTAGATCAGATGGAGATTTTTGATATCTACAGGGCGGAAGTAGCGGTCGCCTTTTTTGTTCTTGCGGGGTTGTAGTATATCAAACTCCGTTTCCCAAAAGCGGAGCAGGGACTGGTTGACGCGAAACATTTCCGAGACCTCGCCCATGGTATAATATTGTTTGCTGAACAGTACCTCGTCGGTGGGTATTTCTATGAGGTCGGCCTCGGCGGACACCTGTTTGAGCGATTTGCGGCCTCGTTTTGAGGCGGCGGGCTTCGTTGCTTTTGCCGGCCTGGATGCGGTGCCGTTGGTTGCGGTCGCGCGGCGACTCTTTGTCCGGAATTCCGGGATGGGGTCGGGCTCGGTCGACGGTGCGGGTTCGGTTGGCGCGGGTGTGGGTTCTTCCGCAGTGGGTGTGGGTTCCGCGGGTGCATGCTCAGCTGGCGCGGGGGCGGGTTCCTCGATCGTGGATGCGGGTTCCGCGGGTGCTGGCGTGGGCTCCGCGGAGTCTGAAAGGAGTTCCGCCGGCGCGGGTTCCTCTGCAGGAGCGGGTTCATCAGTTGTGACGGGTTCGTCAGCCGCCGCGGGTTCCGCCGCTGTTTCGGGTGTCGCGACTTCCGCGGCAATATGAGCTGCATCGGGTTCCGCCACCGGTTCTGATCGCTCGGTTGTCTCGGGTTCCTCTGCCGGCGGCATGGGGAAAAGCTCGCCGTTGATAAGGCGCGGTAATGCGGGCAGCTCTTCTTCTTTTGGAGCGGGAGGTTCTGTGCTGACCGCCAGCAGTTTTGCCGTGACCGGTGGTGTCACTACCTCTATCGGGGGATTTTTGAGCGTCTTGATGCGTACGACTACACCTGCCGTCTCTATGTATTGCGTCAGAGGCGGTTGGGCGATCGATCCGGCAGCTTCCACGGCGGGAGCCGGGGGCGGAGCGGCGTGCTCCGGGCCAAAATCAAGCGCTATTTGGGTTAGTCGATTGCTCATTCTGCGGTTTCGGCTCAAAAATCGTTCCTGTATTGACCCTTTAGGGGGAGGGCCAGGGTAAAACGACCCATTTGGTGAAGATACGCCGGATTAGTCAAAACTTTGGTTGCTGGACGCCGCTAACTTCAGCAGCCGGTCATATTGTTCCGGTGTAATATCGTTATAGAAGTAAAAGACGGGATCCACGGGGTCTCCGTTGCGGTGTACTTCGTAGTGGCAGTGGGGGCCGGTGCTTTTTCCGGTACTTCCTACCCAGCCGATGATCTCGCCGCGCTTGACCTTTTGGCCGGGGCGTACTTTGACGCGGAACATATGTCCGTAGAGGGTTCCATAGCCGTAGCCGTGGTTGATGACGACGTGGTTGCCATAGCCGTTGCCCGTATTGCCCGCCACTTCGACCGTGCCGTTGGCGGTGGCATAGATCGGGGTACCCTGGGGGGCGGCGAAGTCGAGACCGGCGTGGAATTTTGTCGTCTTATAGACGGGGTCGATCCGGTATCCAAAACCGGAGGCGATGCGGTTGAGGTCTTTGTTGCTGACGGGCTGGATGGCCGGGGTGCAGGCCAGCAGCTGCTCTTTGTTCTTTATAAATCCATCTATCTGCACATAGGATCTGGACTGATTGGTGATGCGTGCTTCCAGCTGGCTCAGGGTGTTTGCAACGGAAGTATAGAGATTTTCCTGATCCATGCCCTGGACGAGGCGCATCTCCTGCTCCTGCTGGGCGGCCCTGGCCCTCGCGCTGTCCGGGATGGGCGCGGCCTCGAAGATAGCGCGGTAGACATTGTTATCCCTTTTTTCGAGCTCGCTCATCTGCTCCTGCAGTTGTTTTACCTTGTCGTTGAGGGTATAATAATTGTCCTGAAGGGCCTCATTACGGCGCATCAGCCGTTTTTCATTAGCCGACGGGAAGTATTTATACGCGATAGAGACCAGGATGAGCGCAGTCACGATAGCGGCCGACAGAAAGCCGAGCACCCGCAGCAGGGTCACCCGCAGCGGGGTCTCCAGCTTTTCATAGCGGAGAGTGTTTGTGTTATAGTAGTACTTGATCTTCTTCATCCGGATACCGGCTTCGATTTGTCCGCACCTCGGGGTTTTACATCAAAAATACCCTTCGGTGCGACAAAGGCTAATGATGGCCCTTACGGGCAACGGAGAACTTCGTCGGAACTGCTTCGCCACGTTCCTCCTGGTTCGCACCCTTCGGTTCCTTGGGTGGGTCCGTTTTGTTAAACCATTCGACAGGGATACAACGGTAAAACAGCCTGATTTGGTGTACCTTTGCAGGGCCTTAGCCAAAAACGCCGGGACTTTTTTCGAACCAGGGCGCACAAATATAGTATGTGGCGCCAAATATCAACCAAAGATTATTCCGTTTATGATGACCAGTGCCGAAATAAGAGAGAAATTCTTCCAGTTCTTCATATCGAAGGGACATACGATCGTGCCCTCGGCCCCTATTGTAATAAAGAATGATCCGACCCTCAAGTTCACCAACGCGGGGATGAACCAGTTCAAGGATTATTTCCTGGGCAACAGGAAGGCGCCCTACTCCCGGGCGGCGGATACGCAGAAATGTCTGCGGGTCAGCGGAAAACACAATGATCTGGAGGAGGTTGGGGTGGATACCTATCACCATACCATGTTCGAGATGTTAGGCAACTGGAGCTTTGGCGAGTCGACCGATGGGAAGACGGGCTATTTTAAGACCGAAGCGATCGCCTGGAGCTGGGAGCTGCTGACCAACGTTTATGGCATTCCTGAAGACCGGTTATATGTCACCGTATTTGAGGGCGACCAGGACGACAAGCTGCCGCGTGATGCCGAGGCCTATGATGAGTGGAAGAAATGGATCGCTGCTGAAAGGATACTGATGGGGAAGAAGAAAGACAATTTCTGGGAGATGGGGGATACGGGTCCCTGTGGTCCCTGCACCGAGATCCACGTCGACTGCAGACCGGACAGTGAAAGGGTGGTTCTGGACGGCGCAAAGCTGGTGAACAACGACCACCCGCAGGTCATCGAGATATGGAACAACGTATTCATGCAGTTCAACCGTCTGAAGGACCGTTCGCTCGAGCTGCTGCCCGCGCGTCACGTGGACACAGGCATGGGTCTCGAGCGGCTGGTCAGGGTCCTGCAGGGCAAGCAGTCCAATTACGATACCGACCTGTTCACCGGCACGATCGCGGCTGTTGAGAAGATCGTCAAAAAGAGCTATGGCGCAAAAGACAGCAAGCAGGACATCGCTTTCCGGGTGCTGGCCGACCATATCCGGGCCATTTCCTTTACGATCGCGGACGGCCAGCTGCCTTCCAACACGGAGGCGGGCTATGTTATCCGCCGGATACTCCGCAGGGCGGTCCGGTATTATTATTCTTATCTCGACTATAAACAGCCGTTATTGTTCCAGCTGGTGCCCGTGCTGGCCGAACAGTTCAGGGCCGTTTTTCCCGAGCTGGATCAACAAGCCGATTTCATCGGAAAAGTCGTAAAAGAGGAGGAGGAAGCCTTCCTCCGTACACTGGATAAGGGGCTAAAGCGGATAGACGAGATCGTCGGTTCGATCCGGAAAGGCGACTCCAAAGTCATCCCCGGAGCGGCGGCATTCGAGCTCTATGATACATTCGGTTTCCCCGAAGACCTGACCTCGCTGATAGCTGCGGAGAATGGGCTCTCCATCGACAAGCCGGGGTTTGACGCAGAAATGAAACAGCAGAAAGACCGGTCGCGCGCGGCAACCGCCATCGACACCGGCGACTGGGTCACGCTGATCGATAACCCCCTGGTCGAATTTGTGGGCTACGACATGCTGGAGACCAATACCAGCATAGCCAAATACCGGAAGATAAAGGCGAAGGGCAAAGAGCTCTTCCAGGTCGTGCTGGAAGCGACGCCCTTTTATGCAGAGAGTGGCGGGCAGGTAGGCGACACCGGTACGCTCCAATCCGGAGAAGAGACCGTGGCGGTCGTCGACACAAAAAAGGAGAACGATCTCATCATTCATTTCACGGAACGTCTGCCTTCCGATCCCGGAGCCCATGTCATTGCCCGGGTCGACGCTCCGAAAAGAAAGGCTGCAGAGATACACCACTCCGCGACCCACCTGCTGCACGCCGCCCTCCGCAAGGTACTGGGGACGCACGTCGCCCAAAAGGGTTCTCTGGTCAATGACGAGCAGCTGCGTTTCGACTTCTCGCATTTTGCGAAGATGACCGAAGAAGAGGTCAGGGCCGTTGAGCAGCTGGTCAACGAAAAGATCAGGGAGAACATTCCCGTCATCATTAAGCAGATGGCAAAGGAAGAGGCGCTAAAGACAGGCGCCATGGCCCTGTTCGGCGAAAAATATGGCGACACTGTGCGGGTAGTCATTATGGATCCCTCCTATTCAGTGGAGCTTTGCGGCGGTACCCATGTCGGCTCAACCGGTGAGCTGGGCCTTTTCAAGATCCGGCATGAATCTGCCGTCGCCGCGGGTGTGCGCCGTATCGAGGCCGTCAGCGGCCCGGCGGCAGAGGCATATATTGAGTCGGTCTTCGCCGAGCTCGCCACTGTCCGCGAGGCGCTGAAACATCCGAAAGAGCTGACAAAATCCGTCGAAAGTCTCGTGAGTGAAAACTCCGACCTCCGCAAGCGGCTCGAGAAGGCCGAGGGCCGTCAGCTCGCTGAGCTCAGTCAGCAGCTGCTCAAAAAAACCGAAAAGATCAAGGACATCTCCTTTATCGGCCAGGTTGTAGAGGTGAGCAGCGCCGACGCTGTGAAGAAGTTGACCTTTGACCTCAAAGCAGGCCTGACCGTGCAGTCCACGAAGTACCTGGCTGTGCTCGCTGCGAATATCGAAGGCAAGGCAGCGGTCGCCGTCCTCGTTTCCGACGAGCTCGCGGCCACGGCTGGCATGGATGCGCCGGCCATCATCAAAGGACAGGTCGCGCCCCTGATCAAGGGTGGTGGCGGAGGCCAGAAAACACTCGCCACGGCAGGCGGCCAGGAAGCCGGCAATCTGCCCCAGGTGATCCGGCAGGTAAAAGCTGTACTCGAAAAATAATGGAAGACCAGCCACAGCTACCCGACTCCGAGCTCCTGAAGACGCTGGTCTCCATGCCCATGCCCTTTGGAAAATACAAGGGGACGGTCCTCTGCAATCTCCCCGTATCCTACCTGGAATGGTTTCATCGGGAGGGGTTCCCGAAGGGCAGGCTGGGGATGCTGCTCGCCACTATTTATGAGATCAAGATCAATGGATTGGAGCAGCTGCTCGTGCCGCTGAAGAAGGGATAATGCCCGGGATCCACAACCCGCCTGCCGTAGCCGCCCACGGCGAGCCTCCCGGATTTAACATTTTTTATAAATGTCCGAAAACTTTCGTATTTCGGAAAATCCCCTATATTTGATCTACGAATTTGTACGTAGGCAGCGGACAATATTCGGCAGACATCAAACTTATTCAACTATTCAACCCTCAGCAATGAAGAAACACCTTCTCCGGCTCACTGGACTTGCGGCGCTGGTCCTGCTGGTCTACTCCCCGGTCTTCGCGCAGAATGACGAGCTAAAAGCCGAAAAAGATACATCCATCAACCGTCCGGGCGGTTATGACGAGATCATCATCAAGCACAAGAACGACAAGGATGCCAAGGTGACCGTCGAGATAAAGAACGGCGAGGTCTTTATTAATGGCAAGCCGGCGTCGGAATATCACGATGACGATATTGCCGTCTCCAGGCGGAAGATCAAGATCATGAACGGCCGCAACTATTCCTTCGGGCCCGACGGCGATATGGCGATCGCGCCCTTCGAATGGGATGGCCCCGATGGCCACAAATCAATGGGTTCGCCTTTCCGGAATGGCGGCGGGGCGTGGAGCTATGAGGGCAGGAAAAAGGCCGTCGACCAGGCCTATCTTGGGGTGAGCTCCAGGAGGGAAGAGGATGGTCCGGCCGGGGCAAAGATCACGGCAATCTCCGACAGCAGCGCTGCGGCGAAGGCCGGGCTGAAGGTCGGCGACCTCATCACGAAGGTCGACGAGACAAAGATCGAAGGGCCTGAGGACCTGGCAGAGGCGGTCCATCGCCACAAGCCACAGGAAAAGGCGACGATCACCTTTAAAAGGGATGGGAAAGAGCAGACCGTCACCGCCATGCTGGGAAGATCACAGCGGCTAGTGCGGAGCTATGGCTTTGCCATGCCGGACATGAAGGGGATGGAAGAGCTGCAGAAGTCCTTCGATCTTGATGGCAGGAGATTCCCGGGTTTTGAAGGTTTTAACAGGGACCGCGGCCCTCGGCTGGGGATCCGCGCCCAGGATACCGAGGATGGGAAAGGCGTGAAGGTGCTGGATGTCGACGATGAATCTGCCGCAGCAAAGGCAGGGGTAAAGGAGGGGGATGTCATCACCCGTCTGGACGGGAGGGAAGTGAACAGCACATCCGCCCTGGTGGAATCTGC
>JAFDYE010000524.1 GCA_018267585.1 Bacteroidota bacterium | reverse complement strand
ATATCGTGTTGGGCGTGGTCGGTCTCGGTGATGTGAAAGGCGGTGAAGGCGGGCTTGTATTTCATGATCAGGTAGGCTGCGATGCGGCCAGCATTCTCGTCGGTGCGGAGGAAGTCATCGCTGTTGATCTCGTCACTGGTCACTTTTCCCAATGCGTTGGCTTCCAACTCGTCCCAAAGACCTGAGGGGCGTATTGCGCTGCGAATCAGCGCAATATTGTCCGTCTTCTCGTCGAAGCCCCAGTAGTCGGGGAAATTGTAGTCGATGGAAGTGGAGCCAACGGTAACGGGCCAGTCGATAGCCGCTGTGACTCTGCCAGTTGCGTGCACTGCGTCGAACAAAGTGGGTAATTTGATGAGATTGGCGTTAAAGTTCCAGGATGGCGTTGAGCTCAGCGGGGTAAATGGGCTGTTCATGTATATCCCGCTGCGGGCCGGAAGCGCGCCAGTGACCATTGCGGTGTGATTGGGCAGGGTCACGGTGGGGAAGACCGGCCGGACGTGTGCCGCATAAGCTCCCTCTTTCATCATATGCTGGAGATTGGGCGTCGGCCATGAGCCATCTTCATAGAACTCGGGGCGCATGCCATCAATTGTTATCAAGATGACATGGCGGACAGGGGCTTGCGCATGGAGACCAGCAGCAAATAAAATCAAGACCGCCGCTGACAGAAAGTTTTTCATGAATCGTAGTTAATGGTGGAAAGAGTTTTCCCCACATACGGGATACGAGAAGAAATAACCACTGACATCATGCCGCACAAAAATTGTAACCGCATTCCCGCTGATATAATTGAACAGGTCGATCTGTTGAAGAAAGGCAATGGAGGCGCGTTCAAATTCTTCTATGATCTTTATCACCGATCTTTGTATGGCTACGTCTTTAACCTTATTCATAATGGCACCGTGGCCGAAGAGATCATCGACGATGTCTTTGTCCTTCTCTGGAATGACCGTAAGAAGATAAAAGACGCCAATCATCTCGTCAATTTTCTCTACCTGGTAGCCCGCCGGATGGCGATCGCCCATTTGGTCAATCTGAAGAAACAGGTCGAGATGGAAGAGGCCTGGGCCACTTACCAGTACGAATGGGTCACACAGTTTGACGAAGTGGAACTTGCCAAGGATAAGATACTTTCCCTGATCTTTCAGCATATCGAAAACCTACCGTCCAAACAAAAAGAAGTGTTCCTCCTGAGCTTTGCCGAGAGGCTGGATGTCCATTCGATCGCTAAGAGACTGGGAACTACCGAGAAGAACGTCTATAAGCATCTCGCCAAGTCCTATGAATATTTTACCACTGTCTTCCCCCGCAACCACATGGTTTTCACTCTCCTTATGACGATCTGGCAATAATTTTCACAAAAAGGTTCAAAATTTTTCTACAAACAGGGTAGAAAAAACGCTGGTTTTCCCATTGTAACTAACAGAGGGCGCACATCTCTTATCCTATGTGCGCCCGCAAACCCTGATCTTATGCCTAAGCATCCAATCCAGATTGAAGAGCTAATTATTAAATATGCTCGAGGCAGACGGCTGACCCAACAGGAATGGACACAACTCAGGGACTGGCAATCCCGGTCACATGAGCACGGGGATCTCCCTGAAAAATTCAGGAACCCTGAATGGCTTCGCGAGAACCTCCGGCGGTTGGAGAACGTGCCTACTGACCGAATGTGGAATTTTATCCGCGAGCGGATCGCGCTGGATATTCAGAACGAGCCGCAACTCAGTCCCGGACATTTACAACGCGTGAGGCAATGGGCTGCCTACGCTGCAGCGATCGTGGCGCTCT
>JAFDYE010000523.1 GCA_018267585.1 Bacteroidota bacterium | reverse complement strand
GGGATCGCTGTACGACAGGACAAACAATATCTATAAAAGGGAAATACTACGGCAGTAACAAGCCGGAATAGCGGACAGATATAGACGTGGCTGACTGGCGTACAGATTGCAAAGCACGGTATTAACCGACACGCTTTGGCATACGCCGGAATAAATAGATGGTTGTGTAAGGTTTGGGTTTCATAAATATTTGGGTTTTACTTTGGGTCTTCTCAGGTTATCGGATAATACTTAGTACGCTAACCATTATAAATGGGTTAAAACCTATTTTATTGTATAAATGGTTGTAATAATTTTTCTATTATCTTTAAATAATTTTATATATACTTGAAAACCAACAACAAACTCCGGCGTGACCGACCTGTCCCCTTTCTCATTATTCCAACTTATCTTTACCCTTTTTCACATGATCCTGACAGAAGCGAACCTCGATAGATTCATAGTCCACTATACCGGTAACAAACAAAATGGAGGCGCCCTGCTGCTATCCAAACAAGAACAAAGACCGGAGATCGAGATCCGGGAAAAAATGCGCGAAGCCCTGCTCCAACGCTTCACCAACTGCCACGAACGCTACAATTTCCACCACGCCTCCTCCCTCGAATTCAACGAGTTATTCAACTACGCCCGCCGCCTCTTCCAGGAACCCACAGAATTTTATGACGCCTCGGTAAAAATAGCCGCCCACCTCTTCGAAGCCTCCGTACACCCCAAGATCAAACCCGGCGAGCTCTATATCGCCCAATTCAGCAATATCCTCATCGACGACCGCGCCGTCGACGCCCTCGGCCTCTTTAAAGCCGAATCCAAAACCCTGTTCGCCGACCTTATCCCCAGCCTCGACGACCTCGACCTCCAGCTCAAAGAAGGCGTCGAGCTTTCCCGGCTCGACAAAGGCTGCCTTATCCTCAACCAGGAAGAAGACAAGGGCTACGAACTCCTCATCTTCGACTCCAACGGCAAGGGCGAAGAAGCCCAATACTGGAAAGACAAATTCCTCAGCGTCATCATCCGGCAGAACGCCTTCCTGCACACACAGGACTTCCTCTCCATGACAAAGAATTACGTCACCCGGCACATGCCCGACGAATTCGAAGTATCCAAAACAGAACAGATCGACATCCTCAACCGCAGCATGGACTACTTCAAAACACACAGCAATTTTAATAAAGAAGAATTTGAGACCGAGGTCCTCCACCACGAAGACCTGATCAGCTCATTCCGCAACTACGACCAGCAATACCGGCAGTCCAATGAGCTCGGCGATAGGAATGAATTTGAGATATCAACCCACGCAGTGAAGAAACAGGCGCGCGTATTCAAGAGCGTGATCAAGCTGGATAAGAACTTTCATATCTATATCCATGGCGACCGTCAGCTCATCGAAAAAGGCTACGACGACGGCCTGCAAAAACACTATTATAAGATCTATTTTGACCAGGAAGCTTAAACTATGAACAACACTACTCACCCGACTCCCGTCCCGAACCCCGGTTCCCTCCATGGCAAAACCGCTATAGTCACCGGCGCAGGCCAGGGCATCGGCTTCGCCATCTGCCGCCATCTCATCGCAAAAGGCGCAAAGGTCATCCTCAACGACGCCGACCCGGCCCTCGCCAATCAGGCCGCCGCAACCCTGAACGCAATCCCATTCCCCGACACCATCGCCACAGGCGCCCCCGGTTCCAGTCCCTGCCGCTGCATCCCCCTACCCGGCGACGCCGCAGACATCGCCTTCACCCGCCAGCTCGTCGATACCTGCGTCCAACAATTCGGCCGGCTCGATGTCCTCATCGCCAACGCCGGCCTCACCCTCTTCGGCGACTTCTTCTCCTATACCCCGGAGTCCTTCGCGAAAGTCATGCAGCTCAACCTCGCCGGCACCTTCTTCCTCGCACAGGCCGCAGCCCTTCAAATGCGGCAACAACAGCAAGGCGGAAGCCTCCTCTTCACCTCCTCCGTAACAGGCCACCAGGCCCACCGCCACCTCGCCGCCTATGGCATGAGCAAGGCCGCCCTCGAAATGCTGGCCCGCAACCTCGTCATCGACCTCTCCCCCTACGGCATCAACGTCAACACCGTCGCGCCGGGAGCCACCCTGACCGAACGCACAGCCCTCGACCCCTCCTACGAAAAGACCTGGTCCACCCTAACCCCCATGGGCCGCCCCGCCAGCGTCGACGACATCGCCGCCGCCGTCCTCTTCCTCGTCTCCCCCGAAGCCCGCCACATCACCGGCCAGACCCTTATCGTCGACGGCGGCTGGACCGCCATCAGCCCCGGACCGGAATCCGTCTGAACACCCCGGTCTCCAAACCCGACCCTGCCAGGCCGCTCCACCCGGGACACCGAACCCGTCCACTACGTCTACACCCCCAGACTCCACCCTTCCCGATAAGTCCGTTTGACGAACTGGTTCGCATCATCGAAATTCGTGATCTTCATATTCGCACCATCCCACAACAGCTTGATATGCCGCCCCGGATAGTCAAACTTCCCATCAGCACGCGGCTTCCGGATATCATAGCTCCGGATAGCCAGATTCCCCATCAGCACCGTCTCCGTCAATGGACCGGCTATCGTAAAATTAGAGCTGAGCTCCTTCTCCTTCGCACTGCCATAACCCGCCATACAGGCCTCCAGCCACGCATTATAATGCCCCGTGATATCCCCTCCCGGCACCCGCGCAATGGTCTGCGGCACCGTCTCTACCCGCGAAGTGGGCAGCAGCTTGGGATCACGTCCATAAGTGCCACACATCATCTTACCCTTGGTCCCGATAAAATAAGTCCCGTTATCCCCGTCGCCAAAGACCTCCTGCGGACCCAGCTCATCCGGCCTCTCCGGCTGTATCCCCCCATCCATCCAGTGCAGCTTTACGTCGGGCTTGCCCGCAGCTCCCTTGAAACGCAACGTGATATGGGACGAAGGAGGACAGCTGTCCGGGAAATAGCCCTGCCTGAACTCTCCGACATAAACACTTCCTACGCTGCACTCCGCCTCGGTCGGATAACCCAACCCCAGCACCTGGAAAGCGGGCGCGATGATATGACACCCCATATCGCCCAGCGCGCCGGTGCCATAATCCCACCATCCACGCCAGTTGAAAGGCACCAGGTTGTCGACATAGTCCCGGTAGGGCGCCGTCCCCAGCCACAGATTCCAGTCCAGCTCCGCCGGCACCGGCGCCTTCTGGCTCGGCCACTGGATACCCTGCGGCCATACCGGCCGGTTCGTAAAACAGAACACCTCCGTTACATCCCCGATAACCCCGGCATTATACCAGTCCACCAGCTGACGGACACCATCGCCCGAACCACCCTGGTTGCCCATCTGCGTCACGACCTTATACCGCGCCGCAGCCTGCGTCAGCATGCGCGTCTCATAAATATCATGCGCCAGCGGCTTCTGGATATACACATGCTTCCCCAGCTGCATAGCCGCCATCCCAATGACAGCATGCATATGGTCGGGAGTGGAAATGCTCACAGCATCCAGGTGCTTGTGCTCCTTGTCCAGCATCTCCCGGTAGTCTTTATAGTATTTTGCCGAAGGGAATTTTTTGCGGATATTGGCCGCCCTCCTGTCGTCCACGTCGCAGAGGACGCCCAGCTCGGCCTTACCCGTCCCATACAGAAAATTGATATCGCTCTCCCCCTTCCCCCCAATGCCGATAGAGCCCAGGTTCACCCTGTCGCTCGGGGCCGTATACCCCTTCCCCCCCAACACGTGCCGGGGTAAAATATAAATACCGGCAGCAGCCAGCATCCCTTTCTTCAAAAAATTACGTCTCGAATCGTTGTGGATAGATCTTGAATCGTTGCGGATCGGTAGTTTTTTCATTCTGGCGGAAGACCCGCCTTTACACAGCAGGTCCCCTTAAAATTAGGGGATTTTTCGCCAAGTCCCTCAATTCCTGCTCGACGGGATCGCCAGATATTTCTTCCCCGCCAGTATCTGCCTCACAGCCCAGAGCAGCTCATCGGGCGCCGCATCCTTGCCCAGATAACCCGAAGCCCCCGCCTGCAAAGCCCTCAGCGCATAGTGCTCCTTCGTATACAAGCTCAGTATCAGCACAGGCAACGCCGGAAAATCCTGCTTTATCTGTGCAAGCGTATTCGACCCACCCCTGTCAACACTCGGTAGGTCAGATATGATCATGTCCCACGGAGTCCGCTTTAACTTCTCCGTCCATTCCTCCCCCTCCTCGATCTCCTCTATTTCCGCATTCGGATAGGCCTGGGTTAGTATTTGCCTGACCCCTTTCCTGATGATCGTATAGTCATCAGCCAGTAGAATCCTGATCATAGTATCTTGTCATTAAGTTATTGAATTACAGCAAAGACAGGGCTAAATATGGGATGCTACAGAAGGGCCTCATCCGGACAGGCTACAGAATGACAAGATATACGGAATTCTTTATAAAACACAATGGTCACATAAGCAAAAACACTTACAAAACTTAATTTTTGACAATAGTCAACGTAGGTTTACTTATTGATCGTCAGGCTTCTTCTTCGTTTCAGTCAGCCCCAGCCGAAGGTAGATGCCATTCCCTTCGTCTCCCACGATCATGCAAACGAATTCCTTCGAACCATCCTTTTTGTCCTTCGACAACAGCTCAAATCGCCCCTTCCCCTTCCTAACGGAACACATCTCCTCAAAATCCTCTTTTTTGACGGCACGTGAAAGCCGGACCAGCTCTTCCCCGTGAGCCGCATCGATCGTCTGGCAGTTCAGCGAGCTCACCCTGTGATGCGAGTCGACCTTTATCTCCTGCGCACTGACACTCAGCGCGGCAAACACCGGCAGTAAAAAAATAATCGATTTCATTTTATTTATGTTTTGCGTT
>JAFDYE010000522.1 GCA_018267585.1 Bacteroidota bacterium | reverse complement strand
TCCCATCCAGGCCAGGATGCTGGTCATATAGGAACCGCCGACCGCGCCGATGCCGATGAGGAAGGCCTGGATGGCGAAGCCTTTTGCGCGCTGGCCGTCCGGAAGGTTGTCCGCCACCAGCGCCCGGAAGGGCTCCATCGCCACGTTGAAGGACGCGTCCATCACCATGACAAAGCCTGCGCCGATCCACAAGGCGGGGATCACGGCGGCCATATTGCCTGAGTTGGGTAGCAGGACCAGTGCAAGAGCGGAAAGCAGGGCGCCGGTCAGGAAAAAAGGCTTGCGGCGTCCGAGCCGGTTCCAGGTGCGGTCGCTGTAATGGCCGACCAGCGGCTGGACGATCAGTCCCACGATCGGCGCCACCAGCCAGAATGCAGGCAACTGGTCGACGTCCGCGCCAAAAGACCGCAGGATGCGGCTGGTATTGGTGTTCTGCAGGGCAAAGCCGCACTGTATCCCCAGGAAGCCGAAGCTCATGGTAAAGATCTGTCCATTCGTGAGCAGGGGCTTGGGTTTTACCCCGCGCCGGGTCTCCCCCCGGGACTGTGCAGTGGCCATAGCAATCAATTTAAGGTTATAAGCAGAAGCAAGGTTACGACAGATGATCCACAGCGTTCGCTAAATAACGAACCCGTTGGGCAGGACGGCGCCTTTCTTGATCACCACTACCCCTTCCTTCACGGTATAGAGGGAGTGATCAGAATTTTCGAGGTGGTGTCCGCCGTTGATCCGGACATCGTCACCGATGCGGCAGTTCTTGTCGACGATGGCGTTGCGGATATAGCAGCGGTGGCCGATGCCTACCGTTGGCAGTCCGTGCTGGCGCGCCAGATCGATCTCCTCGATGGTCTCGTAGAAGTCTACTCCCATCAGGTAGCTGCTGACGATGGTCGTCCCCGTCCCGATACGGGTGCGGATGCCGATGATGCTGTTCTCTATGCGCGAGGCGTTGATGATACAACCCTCGGCGATGACGGTCTTCTCCAGCGTGGTGCCGCTGATCTTGGCCGGTGGCAGCATGCGCGCACGGGTATAGATGGCCTTTTCGTTGTCAAAAAGGTTGAAGTCGGGGATGTCTTTGGTCAGCCCCAGGTTGGCTTCGAAGAAGGAGGGGATATTGCCGATATCGGTCCAGTAGCCTTCATACTGGTAGCTGACAACCTTGTATTTTTCAAGGGACTGGGGAATAATTTCCTTACCGAAGTCCGTGGATTCCGCAAATTCGTTCTGTAACAGGTCGCTCAGCAACTGGCGGTTGAAGATATAGATACCCATCGACGCCAGATAATGCCGTCCTTGCGCCTGCATGGCGTGCCCCGTATCGCTGACCCAGGGGGGGAGCATATCCTTTTTCGGCTTTTCGGTAAAGGAGGTGATAAAGCCGCTCTCGTCCATTTTCATGATCCCGAAATCGGAGGCCTCCTTGTCATTGACAGGGATGGTGGCGATGGAGATGTCAGCCCCGGTTTTCTTATGATGATCAAGCATTTCCATAAAGTCCATCTGGTAGAGCTGGTCACCGGAAAGGATCAGTACGTATTCGCTGTCAAAAGGTCCGATATGCCGCAGACACTGTCTGACGGCGTCGGCCGTCCCCTGGTACCAGGTGGGGTTGTCGGGGGTCTGTTCTGCCGCAAGGATGTCTACGAAGGCCGAGCTGAAGGCGCTGAAGTGGTAGGTATTCTTGATATGCCTGTTCAGCGACGCCGAGTTATACTGCGTCAGGACGAACATCCGGGATATACCCGAGTTAAGGCAGTTGGAGATGGGAATATCCACCAGCCGGTATTTTCCTGCGATGGGTACTGCTGGCTTACTGCGGCTTGCTGTCAGGGGATAGAGACGGGTTCCTGCCCCTCCACCCAATATCACAGATAAAATCTCTTTTGACATATACAAGAATTTAAAGAATGAACGATTCGCTTGTTATAAAAAAAACCAGTCTAAAAATATTATACCCTTCCTGCTATTCCCCTGCTGCCTTGCGCATGCCTTCATAAAGATCCAGGTAAGCCCGCACGCTGGACTGCCAGCTGAAATCCAGTTTCATCATCCGCTGCCTTATCTCGTACAGTTTCTGTGGTTGCTGATATAGTTCCACGGATCGCCAGATGCCATGGGTCATATCCCCAACGGTCTCCTGGTTGAACCGGATGCCATAGCCATGCTTGTCGCCATAGTCGATGACCGTATCGTGCAGCCCTCCCGTATTCCTGACCACCGGCACCGTGCCATAGCGGAGGGCGTACAGCTGATTAAGACCGCAGGGTTCTACCCGGGAAGGCATCAGGATAAAATCCGCCCCCGCGTAAATAAGATGGCTCAGCGCTTCATCATAGCCGATATACGTGTTGTAGTCGCCCCGCGCCAGCCCCTGGATGCCCGTCAGCCTTCCCTGTATATCGGGAAGCCCGCTGCCGAGAATGAGAAAGTTCATCTTGCGGCCTATATAATAAAAGGAATCCTCGACTGCCTGGGGCAGCAGGTCGGCTCCCTTCTCCCCTACCAGCCGGCCGATAAAGGTGATCAGCGGTTTTCTGGGGTCCAGATTAAACCGATCGCATAGCCTGAGCTTGTTGAGCTGTTTCCCCTCTTCCACCGTATCGATCGAATAGTGGTCTTCGATATAATAATCCGTCGCCGGGTTCCAGACGACGGTGTCGATGCCGTTCAGGATACCGCTCGTCTTACCCTTCTCGTATTCCAACAGCGCTTCAAGGCCTGCGGCGTCGTGACGCATCTCCTCCAGGTAGGTAGGGCTTACGGTCGTCACCTTCCAGGCGCTGCGAATGCCGCAGGCCAGCGGATTGATGGTGCCCTGCCAGTCGAGCAGTCCGGTCTTGTAGCTGTCCCACTCCGGTATCAGATTGCTCCGGTTCCAGCCGAGCCAGCCCTGGTATTCTCCGTTGTGGATCGTCAGGACCGTAGGGATATATTGTAAATGCCGGTAGGCATAACAATATTTGAACATAAAGGGCAGCAAGGCGGTGTGATGATCGTGCACGTGCACGATGTCCGGACGATGACGCCATACGGCTATCCAGTCTGCAACGGCGATCTGGAACGCGATGAAACGGTCTGCATCATCCCCATACCCGTATATCTTTTCCCTGTCCAGCAGCCCATAGATGTCCACCAGGTACAGATCGAATCCCAGTCGGTTGGTCTGCTCTTTTATTACGGTATAGTTGAACCAGTAATTACCCATATGGGTATAGCCTTTGTGAACGACCTCGAACTGGTTATCGTTCAAAAATTTCGTCCGGTACATCGGCATGACCACCTTTGCGACGTGCCCCGCCTCCCGCTGGTATCTGGGTAGAGCGCCTACGACATCGCCCAGACCACCGGCCTTGGCCACGGGATAACACTCTGCTGAGACATGAATGATTTCCATTGAAACAATTGCTGTTCAATTTAGTAAGGATTTCAATTAAAAAATGTTTGAACCATGAAAATATTTTTAGCTTCGGAAAAAGCTGTACTTTCAGCCCCTATTCGACTCAAGCATTAACCACCTTCTGATTGCATATGCAACAACAAACCAAATGGTCGCAGTTCGGGACGCTCGTAACAGTATTCTTCTTCTGGGGCTTCGTAGCAGCAAGTAATGATATCCTCATTCCGGTCTTTAAAGAAAAGCTGCACCTCGAACAGTGGCAGGCTCAGCTGATCTCCTTCGCTTTTTACGTAGCTTATACCGTTGGGTCGATAATATATACAACGATATCGAAGGCCACGGGCGGGGATATCCTCAACCGCATCGGCTATAAGAACGGCATCGGTCTGGGGCTTG
>JAFDYE010000521.1 GCA_018267585.1 Bacteroidota bacterium | reverse complement strand
TGAGGGTATAGTGTAGAAGATAGTAGCTGAAAAGGGTAAGCGCAAAGGTAACGGGGACGGACAGGAAGACGACCAGTCCGCCGCGCCAGCCCATGGCGAGCATGACGAAGGCCGTGACCGCGACGATGGCGATAAAGAGATGGAGGAGGAGCTCGGATACTTTTTCGGAGGCTGTCGCTCCGTAGTTGCGGGTAACGGTAAGATGTACGTCGGATGGGATCAGCTGGTGCCTGAGGTGGCCGGTCTTTCTTAATATCTGCTCCGAAAGGTGCATCGCGTCGGCGCCCTTTCTTTTGGCGATCGCGAGGGTGACGGCGGGATAGGTAGAGCCGTAGGTGTTGTTTAGGGTATCCGATCTGCCGTAGCGGAAGAATACGTATTGGGAGGGCAGGGCGGGGCCGTCGACCACCCGTGCGATCTGTCTCAGGTAGACGGGTTGCTGCTGGCGGCCGACGCCGACGACCAGGTTTTCGACGTCTCCGGCGTCTTTCAGGAAGTTGCCTGCGTCGACGAGAAAGGAGGTGTCCTGGCTGAGGAGTTGTCCTGCTTCGGACCGGGCATTGCCGCCGGGTATGCTGCGGGCGATGGATGAGATGTCGAGGCGGGCCTCGGCCATCTTGTCTTTGTCCAGGATAACCCTGATCTGCCGGCTGCGGCCTCCGATGACGCTGACGTCGGCGACGTCGGGAACTTTTTTGATCTCACCGGTCACTACTTCGGCCAGCTGTCGCAGGGAGTAATCGTCTTCCTTGTCGCTCCAGAGGGTCAGGCTGAGGGCGGGGACGTCATCGATGGCGCGCGTCTTAACCAGCGGCATGGTGACGCCCTGCGGCATTTTGTCCATATTTTTCATGAGCTCGTTGTAGAGCTTTACCATGCTGCGCTCAACGTCTTCGCCCACATAGAACTGGACGATGAGCATGGACTGTCCTTTCATGGAAGTGGAATAGACGTATTCGACGCCTTTGATATTGGAGATCATTTTCTCCAGCGGTTCGCTGACGCGGCTTTCGACCTCTTCGGGGGACGCGCCCGGATAGCCTACGAACAGGTCTGCCATGGGCACCTGTATCTGGGGTTCTTCTTCGCGGGGGATCAGCAGGGTGCTGTAGCCGCCGATGAGCAGAAATGCGATCATCAGCAGGATCGTCAGCCTGGACCTGATGAATGCTTTTGCGATTTTACCGGCTATGCCTTCTTGCATATGATTTGCTGTTTGAGGTTATGTCGTTATTGTTGCTGCTGCACGGGCGCTCCGTCATAAAGTCTGCCGGAAGCTTCCCGGATGTATGTTTCGTTGGCGTTGAGTCCTGACAGCACCTCCACCATGTTGCCATAGCGTCTGCCGGTCCTTATCCACCGGAGCAGCGCTGTCTGGCCGTTGCCGATGGTATAGATGCCGGTCAGCTGGTCTTTTTCGACGAGTGCGGAGGCGGGTACGAGGACGGATGCGGATCGCTTTTCGCCGGTCTTCTGTTGCCTCAGGGGTATATATACGTTGACATACATACCGGAATAGAGGCCTTTTTGAATACTGGCCGGCAGGCTGATCTTCGCCTGGTATTGTCCTCCCGTGGAGGAGGTGGCGAGCCCGGTGACGATGCCGGTCGAAGCGGAGCCGGTGGACTTGATTTCTATCCGGGCTGTATCGCCTTTGCGGATGCGGCTGATGTCGGATTCGGCGATGCTGGCGCTGACGCGGAGGGTTTCGTCCTCTTCGATAACGAGGATCGGCGTTCCGGGTGTCGCCAGGCTGCCTTCGTCCATCAGGCGCTGGGTGACCGTGCCTGTGAAGGGAGCGGTAAGGCGGGCATATGCCGCCGAGGCGTCGACTTCTTTTCTCATCTGTTGTGCGGCCTGCAGGTTCGAGGAAGCGGCGTGATAGCGGAGCGAGGCGTTGTCCAGCTCGCTGGCTGTGGCGCTCTGGCGGGTGAAGAGTGCGTTATACCGGTCAAAGTCTTTGCTGGCATTGTCGAGGTTTGCCTGGGCTGCTGCTATCTGGGCTTCGGCCTGGGCTTTTTTGGCGGCGATGTCCT
>JAFDYE010000520.1 GCA_018267585.1 Bacteroidota bacterium | reverse complement strand
GAAAGACAGGACTACAGCGAGAGATGGACAATTTCTTAAGGGAGACGGATAACGAGGAGTTCAACATCCGCAGGATCACCAAAAGTGGTTTCAGCAAATCGAGACGGAAACTGGCGCCGGAAGCGTTCCTGGATCTCAACGACATTATCTGGAAGGATTTCTATAAGGAAGTCGATTTCTACGGTCATCATGGACACAAGCTGTTGGCAGTCGATGGTACCTATCTGCAGCGTTTTATGATTCTGTTAATATACTGCCCCCGCTACCAGGTGTCAACGTGAAAAATACCCGCTTTTTTCCGCCTGGCGCCGCAACAAAGCCGCCTTCCCGCCGGGGCTGTGCGGGCCCGCGGCGGGATAGGAGAATAGGGGTTTGATGGTACTGAAGGCGGCAAATTTCGTCAGACATGCGCTACATCGCAGCTTCGGCGACGGCGACGGACCCGGCGACGGCGTCGAGGTCCTTCTTCAATTGCGCGAAGTCAAAGCCCGGGCTGAAATCTCTCTTCTTGGCCTCCGGCGGCAGCAGGGCATACGACTCGTCCACACATTCATCCCACCAGTCCCAGGTGCCTTTCTGTGTGCTACCCCAGGTCAGAACAGTTACTGTCTGCTCGTCATACCCGACCACATATACCGCATGTCCGTCCGTTGTCAGTTGACCAGGGGTCCAGGGCTGTCCATTGTCAAAGTCGGAGATACAGTTCTGCTGTACCTGGAAACCTATATAGACGCCGCCGAACAGCTGGACGGCCTGCTTGATATGGTCGTGGTTCTTCGGATCGATGGCGGCGAAGGCCAGTATCTTTTCACCATCCACAGCAATTTTCTGCCAGTACTTGAGGACGGTCATCTCGTCCAGGCCAGTATCCTCACCCCCCGTCAGGTGCAGGTATAGCTTGACCACCGCCTGCCTGGTCATGATCTTCTTCGTCCCTACGAGCCCGTCATTGACAGTGATCGCATGCGCAAGGGCCGCGATGGTGCAATCCCCCAACGTATCGTTGCCGTCCATGGGGAATAGGGCCCCGGGGTCATTGATGCCTAACTTCGTATATACACGGGCCAGGGTGTCGACACTCGGCGGCGGCGCCGGCAATTGAGGGGTCAGGTACTTCTTGAGGCGAAGGGTCCTGTAGTCTTTCCTGGGAGCATGTTTCCCGAATCTGTAGCTTTTCATGATCATTCCTCCTTGTTTTTTCACGAAATTAGAAGGACAACACTGCCAGGCCAACGGGCAGAATCCCGTAAAAAAACGGTCTTTTTCCCCTTTGACCGCACCCCCAAAAAAACAATCTTGCAATATATGAGAATCACTATCGGAATAGCGGACGATCAGCAACTGTTTCTGCAGTCCCTTACCTTGCTGATCAATACCTTCCCATCCTTTGAGGTCGTAGCCAGCGCCCTCAACGGAGACCTCCTTCTTCAGCGGCTGTCCACCATGGAAGATCCGCCAGACATCTTGCTCCTCGACGTCCAGATGCCCGTCATGGATGGCATTACCGCCGCCCGGGAGGTCGCGGCCCGCTACCCTGCCATAAAGATCGTCGCACTCTCGACGAAAGACGACGATACGACCATCATCAGGATGTTCCGCACCGGCTGCTGCTCTTACCTCGTAAAAGACATTCACGCCAGCGAGCTCGAAAGGGCGCTGCTCGAAATCAGCAAGCTCGGCTATTACAACGCCGACGTCTTCAACATCAACCACCGGCGACTGCTGCAACACACCCAAAAGGAGGAAGAGCTCAACATCAACGATAGGGAACTGGCCTTTCTCCGCCTGGCCTGCAGCGACAAGACCTACAGGCAGATCGCCAGCGAAATGCACCTGTCCGAACGCACCATCGACGGATACCGCGAGTCCCTCTTCGAAAAACTCAACGTCCAAAGCAGGGTCGGCATGGCCCTCGAGGCTATCCGCCGCCAACTCGTCTCTATTTAACCACTATAATTTTTTCACGTTAAACCTTCAAACCATGGCTAAAGTTGTGTTAGACAGAACAATTCACAGGATTGCCCTCCCAGGCGAACCCATGACACCAACCGGCTTCAAGCCGGTAGTAACACTGATCATTGACGCCACGTTCCCCGGCGGCCAGTACCTCAAAGTGGACCACGGCTCAGGCGTCGTTGAAAAAATCAACTGCCCCGGCTTTAAGCTCCCGGAGAATTGCGACTGCCCGATATCGGCGCCTACCGGCGACAAACAAAGGGCATACGAGCTCGACGACAGCTACCGCGTATTCGTCCTGGGCAAAGAGCTGGTCGATGACGCCGAATCCAATTTCAGCATCATCTTCGCCAGTAAAAAGAAGCTGACCACCGGAACCAACTCCGACGTCATCCTCCACAAGGCGAAAGGCAGCTCCGCCCATCCTATGGCATCTCCCTCCGACGAGTACGACACCGGCGGGGACGGGGAAAAGATCCCGCCACACGTAGGATTTGAAATAGAAGAGCCTGCGAAAAAAGCACGCAGGCTCAAAAGATTGTTAGCGGAGTGCTAACCTATCGCGGCGGCCCTCCGGGGCCGCTTTTTTATTTCCAGGTATTTATTCAAAAAAGACATCCACTGATCCTCCCAGGCAGAAGCTACCTGGTTGCCAAAATAAGCGCACCATGGAGTATTGGCCAGCTTTAGGATATCCTCTTTCAAGGGAAAGAACAGCGCCACCCCGCAATATCCAAATTTGGCTTCAAAATTCTGATCGTGCCGGATGAGAAAATCCCCGACGTTCTCCGCT
>JAFDYE010000051.1 GCA_018267585.1 Bacteroidota bacterium | reverse complement strand
CCAGGATGAGCCGGCGGTAGTCTGCCTCGTCCAGCTGCTGGTCCTTAAGGCCCATCTCCTTATATTTTATCGCCCTGCGGCTGAACAGCGCCTCGTATGAGCCGGCCTTCTCTTTTAGCTCGTCCAGCTGCCGGGGACTGATCTGTTCTGTCTTGATATCCTGCAGAGCGATCCCTTTTTTATTCGCGCCGGTCTCTTCCAGTATCCGCTGACAGGTGGTACAGGTGGAAAGATGATAGATCTTGTTCATAGCCGCGAATGTAATATTTTCCTCCAATTGCCGACAAATGGTGAAATTACTGCACAAACCCTATCGTGGTAAGCACCGATCAACAGGAAGCCTTTATCCGCCTTGTCGACCAGCACAGGGGGATCCTGCATAAGGTATGCAGGCTGTACTGCTTTACCGATACTGACCGGCAGGACCTTTTCCAGGAGATCGTCATCCAACTGTGGCGGTCCTACCCGGGCTTTCGCGGAGACGCCAAATTCAGCACGTGGCTCTATCGGATCGCGCTGAATACGGCCATCTCCGACCTGCGCAAACAGCGGCCCCCGACGACGTCGACGAGCCCTGACCAGCTGCCTACCGAGCTCCAGGACATCCAGTATTCCGGCGAGAAGGAACAACAGCTGCAGCTGCTCTATACCGCTATCAACAGGCTGACGGAAGTAGAGAAGGCGCTGACCATGCTCTACCTGGAAGACAGGACCTACCAGGAAATGGAGGAGATACTGGGGATCACCCAGAACAACCTGAGGGTAAAGATGAACAGGATAAAGGACAAACTTCGTAAAATGACAAAGGAGGCCGCTTATGGAATTGGATAACCTGAAAGTTGTTTGGCAGGTCCTCGAGGACCCGTTGTCCCGGGGACGCCGGCCGGGCGACCCCGCCGCCGAAGTGCACGCCGCCGGCATGTCATCCGGACGGGAAAGCCTTCTTCCCCTGCTGCAGCAGCGGTCCCGCGGCCCTGTCGCCCGGATGCGCCGCAACCTCCGCATAGAGCTGCTCTGCATCATCGTCGCCTATATACCCCTTATCCTCTTCTATCTCGTGGAGTTCCAGGGAAGACTTCGGGCCATCTCCCTCCTCCTTATTCTCGTGGGAGCGCTCTTCTGCGCCTATTACTACCGCAAATCCCGGCTGCTGACCACCATGCAGTGCCCGGCCTGCCAGGTCCGCAGCAATCTTGCGCGGCAGGTAGGGACGCTCAAAAGATACACGCGCTTTTACCTGCTGGCCTCGACCATTGTTATCCCCGCGATGGCCATACTCACCTACGCCATCTTCCACCTCCGGCTGTTCTATCCGGGTGACGGGATCGTCTATCACCGCCTGTCGCCGGCGCCGTGGTGGGCCAGCCCGACGCTCTGGCTGCTGATGCTGGTACCGCTGACGGTCGGTATGTATTACTTCAATGCCTGGTATATCAACCGGCTCTATGGTCGTCATATTAAAAAATTACAGGAATTGCTGCGGGAAATGGATGAGGAATAGGAAATTTATGAAAAACACTGCATGCGACCGACCTTATTGATGATCCTGCTCGCTGCCGCTACCATTGGCTCCGCGAAAGCAGACACCCGCCCCGACCGGCTATCCCCCGCACAACCCGGTCCCGAGACCGCGATCCGCCGGCTGATGACCGACCAGACCGCCGCCTGGAACCGCGGAAATATCGACGACTTCATGAAAGGCTACTGGAATAATGACTCGCTGGTCTTTATCGGTAAATCCGGCCCCACCTATGGCTATGCAGCGGCTCTGGCCCGCTATAAGGCCAGCTATGACAGCCCCGACAAAATGGGACAGCTGACATTTTCCGAAATAAAGATCACCCGGCTCTCGCCGGAGTATTGTTTCGTCATCGGGAAATGGGCGCTGAAAAGAAGGGCGGGAGATGTTGGCGGCACCTATACGCTGCTATTCCGCAAGATCAAAGGGCAGTGGTTTATCGTGGTGGATCATACTAGTTGATCAGCAATTTGCGGAATTCCGATGAGTCCCCGTTGAACACGTCAAAATCCACGTGCGTAGCGATGCCGTTGACGCGCCCCGACTCGCTGTGCTGCCAGAAGGCCCACTCACGGTAGATGCCGGGCCGCTCCTTTTGCAGATAGTGGGCTATCCACAACGGATAGCCGTCAAAATCGTCCCTCAGGTATGACTTATAGAAGTCGACGCTGGTATAAATGATAGGGGTAACATGATAGTGGTCCTCGACCGTCTGTAGCCACTCTTTTGCACGGTCCCGCAGTTTCTGCGCCGGCACACCGTAGGTCTGCTCGATATCGAGCACCGGCGGCATATCTCCCGGCATCAACTCGACGGAATTGATAAAGTTCTCGGCCTGGGCCTTTCCACTCTTGGTGGAAAGAAAGAAATGATAGGCGCCCCTGGCGAGACCCGCGTCCCTCGCTTTCTTCCAGTTGCGCTGGAAATAAGCGTCCTCGTTGGACAACCCCTCGGTCGCCTTTATAAAGGCAAAACTCATCTGCACTTCCCCGACCTTCATGTCCTTTACCGAACCCCAGTCAATAATATCCTGGTATTTTGAAACATCAATGCCGTGAATGGTGTAATTGGTAGGTATATCTATTCCAAATTCCTGATAACGTACAAAATGAGCCCTTCTTTCCTGCCACCAGTCATATGCGACAAAGCAAAACATCACCAGCACCGCAGCTGTAAGGGTCATGAGTACGATCTTCCAGGCCGTATATCTCTTGCTCGAACGAGTAGACATTAGTTTACAAACATAATTTACTATTTTTATATTTTATAGATTCGATGCCCGATTTTAACTGGAACGATACGATTAATTTATTGTCCAAGGTTACCGGAAAGCGTTTGCTCAACGGCATAAAAGTTCTCTCCAGCTACTATTGGAGCAAGTGGACCAGAAAAGCCGTGCAGTGGGGCTATCCGATCTCGATCTCCTTCGAGCCAACCACTTCCTGTAATCTCCGCTGTCCGGAATGCCCCAGCGGACTCAGGGCTTTTACGCGGCCTACAGGGATGCTGCAGAACAGTTTTTTTCAGCAGACGATCGACCAGCTTTCAGGACAACTGCTCTACCTGATCTTTTATTTTCAGGGAGAACCCTATCTAAACCCGTCGTTCCTCGATATGGTCGCCTACGCGGCCGGCAAAGGCATCTATACCGCCACCTCCACGAATGCACACTACCTGAACGATACCAACGCAAAAAGGACCGTCGAGAGCGGCCTCGACCGGTTGATCATTTCGATCGACGGCACCACGCAGGACGTCTATGAACAATATAGGGTAGGGGGACGGCTGGAGAAAGTGCTGGAGGGGGCCAGGAATATCGTCAAATGGAAAAAAAACCTGAAGAGCAAGACCCCTTTTGTATTCTTTCAATTCCTGGTCGTCAGGCCCAACGAACACCAGCTGGAAGACATCCGGCGGCTGGCAAAGGAGATCGGTGTCGACCAGGTCCGTTTCAAGACCGCACAGGTCTATGACTACGAAAAAGACCCCAATGGACTGATCCCGGCGAACACGAAATATAGCCGCTACAGAAAGAACCCGGACGGCGGCAACGTATTTAAGAATACCCTGGAAAATCACTGCTGGCGGCTCTGGCATGCCACCGTCATCACCTGGGACGGACTGGTCGTGCCCTGCTGCTTTGACAAGGACGCACAGCATACGCTGGGCGACCTGAAAGGAAAACCCTTCAAAGAGATATGGCGCAACGAAGAGTATGTCACATTCCGCCGGCAGGTGCTCCGGAGCCGGAAGAATATCGATATCTGCGCCAATTGCAGTGAGGGGACAACAGTCTGGAAAGACTGATCACTGATCAACACAACACATATGCCACTATCTCCTTCCGCGCTCAGCAGGCTGGAATTTCAGCACAGGACCATCCACGATCTTATCGGCGACCTGCCGGAAACCGTGCTCCGTCGCAATTTAGTCGCCGGTAAATGGAGCGCCTTTGAGAACATCGCGCACCTGACCGCCTATCAGCCAGTCTTCATAAAACGCCTCGAAAGAATGCAGGAAGAGTCCAGCCCGCGTTTTGACCGCTATATTGCAGAACAGGACCCGATGTTCGCCCCCACGCTACAAAAAGGACTCGGCGAACTCCTCGCCGATATCGATTTGCAACGTTCACGGATCATCGCCCAATGTTCATCCATGGACGACGCGACGCTCGCCCGGACAGGGATACACCCGAAATACGGAGAGTTCAGCATACGGCAATGGACAGAGTTTTTTTTGCTGCACGAGGCCCATCACCTGTATACGATCTTTATGCTCGTGCAGGACTTGCGTAAGAATGGCGGAAAAAAATAATCGGGAAAAATTATTTTTTCCCCACCATACCACAAATAATTGTACACTTCGGCATGGCAGGCCTACGGCCGTAACCTTCGTCTCCGCTCCACCGGAGCGGCTCCTCGGTTATGTACTAACCGGACTCCGTCCGGTTTGCATTGTAGCATAATTCCCTACCTTTACCAAGACTGGGCAAAGCCCAAAAAAAGGTCCGTGAACCATGGCACTTGAAAACGAAATAAATCAACGCAAGTTCTACAGCGAGTATCAAAAAGCGAGGATCAATATCATTTATACTTCCAACTGGCTTTTTGAAAAAGTGAACGCCATCTTTGATGAGTCCGATATAACGCCTCAGCAGTTCAATATCCTGCGTATCCTCCGGGGCGAAAGCAAGGCCCTGTCGACGATGCAGATCAGACAGCGGATGCTCGACAAGATGAGCGACACCAGCCGCATCGTAGACCGCCTTGTAAGAAAAGGCCTGGTCAGGAAAACTCCCAATGCCGAAGACCGCCGCCTCGTCGACGTGGTCATCACGACCAGGGGCCGCAAACTGCTGGAGAAGATAGATCCCTTCGAACAGGATATCGACAAGTGCATGAATAACCTCACTGAAGAAGAGACAAAGACGCTCAACCATCTGCTGGACAAGCTCCGCAATGTTGTACCCGTGCTATTGATCCTGCTGCTGCCGGCCCTGGGGTTTGCCCAGACCGGTACTGCCGTGCAAAGCGCCGCCGCTGCTCAAACCGTCGATTCGACAAAGGATGCTGCCACAAAGGCGGTCCCGCTGGTTCCTTCTAAAACCAAACCGAAATACGAATTTCGCGCGGCCTGGATCGCCTCGGTGGAGAACATCGACTGGCCCTCGAAGAAGGGGTTGCCGGCGGACAGCCAGCGTGCCGAGTTCATCCGCCAGCTCGACATGCACAAACGCAATGGCATGAACGCTGTCGTGGTCCAGATACGCCCCGCCGCCGACGCTTTTTACCCTTCCCCCTACGAGCCGTGGAGCGAATGGCTGACCGGTGTCCAGGGCAAACCGCCATCTCCCTGGTATGATCCGCTGCAGTTCATGATCGAAGAGACCCACCGCCGCGGAATGGAGTTTCATGCATGGTGTAATCCCTATCGCGCCGTGAAGACCATCGGCAGGTCGTCCGTCGCTCCGGACCACGTCACCCGCCGGCATCCGGACTGGTTCGTCCGGTTCGAGAATACCCTTTACTTCGACCCGGGCAACAAGGAAGTGCAGCAGTATGTGGTCACCGTGATACGCGATATCGTCCGCCGCTATGACATCGACGCCCTCCACTTCGACGACTATTTCTACCCCTATGATATCCGCGAAGGCAACCCCAGATACGATTTTCCCGATAAGGCCAGCTACGCCAAATACGGCAATGGCATGAGCATCGGCGACTGGCGTCGCAGCAACGTGGACTCCGTCATCCTTCATATCAGCCAGGCCATCAAAGAGGAGAAGCCGTTCTGCAAATTTGGCGTCAGCCCGTTCGCCATCTGGCGAAACAAGTCCCAGGACGCAGAGGGTAGCGAGACCTCCGGCGGTGTCACCGACTATGATAATCTCTACGCCAACATCCTGCTATGGCTCCAACGGGGCTGGATCGACTATGTCGTTCCCCAGATCTATTTTGATTTCGATCAGCCGAGGGCGCCCTTTGGTCCGCTGCTCGACTGGTGGGCGCATCATAGCTATGGCCGGCACTGTTATATCGGACTGGGCATCTATAAGGCCTTCGAGCGGGTCGCCGCCTGGCATGACCCGACCCAGATCCCCCGGCAGATCCGGGCGATGCGCACCTATCCTGAAGTACAGGGCGCGATCTATTTCAGCAGCGCCTCTTTTGTAAAGAACCCCAACGGCTGGTGCGACAGCCTCAGGAACAACTACTACAACTATCCCGCGCTGATCGAGCCCATGCCCTGGATCGACACGACCCGGCCACACGAACCCTCGTTCCGCACGGAATACAACCAAAAGGACTTTTCCGGCACCGTCTGGCACTGCAAAGGCGACCCCCGGGACCGGCTAAGAGGCTACGCCATCTATCGAACCGACTCGGCAAATATCGGCACGGATTCCCTGGCAGCCTTCGACTTCATCCCCTACGATTCAGTGGCCGGTTTTACGGTCCGCAGCGGATCGGCAGAGCAGAAAGGAAAGACCTGGTACTATTACGTCACGGCGATAAGTCGCAACAATGTGGAAAGCAAGGCCGTTCCGTTGCTTTTTTCTAATTTTATCTCCTCAAACACAAACTAAAATTATTCAGATATGCCTGGATTTGAATTATTCGGCCCCGAAGAGCGCAAGGAAGTCAACGATGTCCTCGAGACCGGTATCATGATGCGCTATGGCTTTGACGGTCCCCGCAAGGGTATCTGGAAGGCCAGACAGCTGGAGGCAGCCATCTCGGAGAAGCTCGGCTGTAAGTATACCCAGCTCGTCAGCAGCGGGACCGCAGCACTGACTACGGCCCTGGCCTCCCTCGGGATCGGCGCAGGCGACGAGGTCATCATGCCGACCTTTACGTTCGTGGCGAGCTTTGAGGTCATCCTCAGCGTTGGCGCGGTACCCGTTCTGGTAGACGTAGACGAAACGCTTACGCTCGATCCGCAGGCCGTCCGCCGCGCCATCACTCCCCGTACAAAATGCATCATGCCGGTTCATATGTGCGGCGCCATGGCCGATATCGACGCGCTGCTGGCGATCTGTAAAGAGCACGATCTGATCCTGCTCGAAGACGCCTGCCAGAGTTTCGCCGGAAGATACAAGGGCAGATACCTGGGCACGATCGGCCACGCCGGCGCTTTCTCCTTTGACTTCGTAAAGACCATAACACTGGCCGAAGGCGGCGCAGTCGTCACCAACAGCGAAGACATATATACCAAATGCGACGGATACTCCGATCACGGCCATGACCACAAGGGCGCAGACCGCGGCGCAGACCTCCATCCTTTTATAGGCTATAATTTCCGGATCTCCGAGCTGCATGCGGCAGTGGGGCTGGCACAGATCCGCAAATTAGACCAGTTCCTGGCCATTCAACAGAAGAATCACAGCCAGATAAAGGCTATTTTGTC
The DNA here is from genome assembly GCA_018267585.1 of Bacteroidota bacterium. GTDB lineage: Bacteria > Bacteroidota > Bacteroidia > Chitinophagales > Chitinophagaceae > Puia. The sequence goes on along the minus strand of JAFDYE010000051.1, from coordinate 4,078 downwards.
CACTGTTCCTGAAGTCTCTTTCCGGTCGATCCCTGATCCCTCCGGCGATACACATACCTTCCTCAGCTGGTTCCTTCCGACGGAGGAGATGGCGCGTGGCGTTGTTGCAGAGCTCAGGCAGCAGGGTGTTCTAGCCGGCAATTTCTACTGGTTTGACAATAACTGGCACTATTTCCGCAAATGGGACCATCTCCGGCAGGCGGCAACCCTCAATAATTTGAATGACGCGCAGAAGAAGGCGCTGACCGCTCTCGATCCGGCGGGCTATCCGGCCAGCGACAAGGTAATGAGCCGTTGTATCTCCACAGCCATCGGGTTGTTGTGGACGGAAGAACAGACAAAGGAAAAAGGCGAGAAGATCGTGGCAGCCATAAAGAAGGTGGCGGCTCTATTTCCCCTCCAGCCGGTTCACGTAGTCCAGCGAGCCCAGCCTTAGACGGACGGGAATATGGATCGTCTTTTCCAGAAACAGCTCTTTCTTGCAAAAGAAGCCGAGGTGGTTCACATAGTAAGCCCCTCCGCCGTTGACTGTTAGCAGTGGCGGCGGCGCGGCCTGCCCTGTCTGCAGATTGAAGGATAGCCGCCCCGTCAGAGGGACGGAAAGATGCCCTGCCGGCAAAACCGCCAGCTCCGGCGTCCGCTGCAGCTGTAGCCTCTCCGGGACCATTTTATCCACAGGAATAGCCCTGGGGGGCTGGGCGCGGAGCCCCAGCATAGTCATTGAAAAACATACAACAAGAAAAGTTTTTTTTCGTTGCACGGATCGTCCCTCCTTTTTATGTAAATTTACGGCCTGATTTTTGTGGTTCGCGCGCTTTTTCTTTGAAAGACCGGGAAAACGCTGAGCAAAACCCCTGATACACATGTCGTTAAGTCAATCATTACAGCAAAAACTACTCCAAAAGCTTTCTCCTCAGCAAATTCAGCTGATGAAGCTTCTCCAGGTGCCTACGGCTAACCTGGAAGAAAGGATCAAGGAAGAACTGGAGGAGAACCCCGCACTGGAGGTAACCGAAGACCACGATGATGGACTTGGCGAAGAGGTAAAAGATGAGTTTGAATCCGGCGAAGAGTACGAAGAGGCCGACGGCAGCGAAGACGAATACGAGAACATCGATATCAGCGAATACGTCAGCGATCACGACGACGACGTTGCCGACTACAAGCTTCGGGATGACAATTATCCTGATGCTGACGAAGACAGGGTCATGCCTCATAAGGTAGAGACCTCCTTCCATGAGGTGCTGCTCGACCAGCTGGGCATGCTCGTTGTCGACGACAGGACCCGGCGCATAGCCGAGCAGATAGTAGGTAGCATCGACGACGATGGCTACCTGCGGCGGGAGACGGCCTCCATAGCCGACGACCTGGCCTTCCGGCAAAATATCGAAACCACCGAAGAGGAAATAGAAGGTCTGATAAAGAAGATACAGCAGTTCGACCCGCCCGGGGTCGCCGCCCGTGACCTGCAGGAATGTCTCCTGATCCAGCTGTACCGCAAGAAGAACGGCAACAAGAGCGTGGACACGGCAATCGAGGTGCTGACCCACTACTTTGACGAATTCACCAAGAAACACTACGACAAGATACAGCGGGGACTCAACCTGACCGACGAGCAGCTGAAAGAGATCATCAACCAGATCATCAAGCTGAACCCCAAGCCGGGTGGCGACGTCACCGACAGCAACAGGGCCGAAAGCTATGTCATCCCCGACTTCTTCATCGCCAACAACGGCGGCAAGCTCGAGCTCTCGCTCAATTCCAAAAATGCTCCCGACCTGCGTATCAGCGAAGGATATAAAGAAATGCTGAAGGAATACGACCGGGGCAGCAAGAAGGACAAACGCCAGAAAGAGGCCGTGCTCTTCATCAAACAAAAGATCGACGCGGCCAAATGGTTCATCGACGCCATCAAACAACGCCAGCAAACCCTCTACAATACCATGCATACGATCATGGACTATCAGCACGACTTCTTCCTCACCGGAGACGAAACGACGCTGCGGCCCATGATCCTGAAAGACATCGCAGAGCGCACGGGTCTCGACATCTCCACGGTCAGCCGTGTCGCCAACAGCAAATTCGTACAGACCGAATTTGGCACCTACCGGCTCAAGTTCTTCTTCAGCGAATCGCTCAGCACGGACAGCGGTGAAGAGGTTTCCACCCGCGAAGTAAAGAAGATCCTCAGCGACCTTATCGAAGGAGAGAGCAAGAAGAAGCCCCTCAGCGACGAAAAGCTGACCGAGCTGCTCCAGGAAAAAGGCTATAACATTGCCCGCCGGACGGTAGCCAAATACCGCGAACAGCTAAATATACCCGTAGCCAGACTCAGAAAGGAACTATGACAAATTCAAACACAGCCGTAGCAGACCGGAATACAGGGAGCAGCTCCCCCGTGCTGCGCTTCTTCGCGCATCTGATCTCCTATCTCTTTCATCCGCTGTTCATCACCACATACGTAATGGGCTTCCTGATCTTTATTCATCCCTTTGCGTTTGACGGCTTTGAGCATAAGATCAAGGTGCTGCGTTTTCTTCATATAGCACTATTCAATGCACTCTTCCCTTTGTTCTCCGTATTCCTGCTCTGGCGCCTGAACTTTGTCTCATCCATGCAGCTCCGCACTGTGAAGGACAGGATCATCCCCTATCTTATCACGATGATCTTTTACTGGTGGAGCTGGAACGTCTTCAGGAACCTGCGCGACAGTCCGCCCGTCACCGTCCACTTCCTGCTGGGCGCCTTTCTCGCGATCTGCGGTGGCTGGCTCGCCAATATTTATTTTAAGATCAGCATGCACGCGATCGCGATGGGCGGCGCGCTGATGTTCTTCTTCCTTTTCTCCTTCAACGATGCTTATGCTTCGGGACTGTACCTGTCGGTGGCCCTGCTGGTGACCGGCATGGTCCTCACTTCCCGTCTCCTTCTTGGGTCTCACTCCAATTTTGAGATATGGAGCGGGCTTTTTGTCGGGTTGCTGGCGCAGTATGTGGCGTGGCAGTTCTGATCGACCCGGTTCGCAGACGCCGGCGGCTCCTGAAAAAAGAAAAGCCCAACCATAGGGTACGAACCTATATTGAGCTTTTTCACCTTCAAACCATCTGGAAGTGTGCGTCCATGCTAGCTGTTAAGTATCTTCGATCGGCTTATGTATTTTTTCGTTGGATGATAGATGAAGAGACACGAACCTTCTTTGATCAGATCGATAATATTTTCGGACTCATCCGCCGGGACGGCCGGACAGCCATAGCTTCTGCCACAAAATTTGTTCATCTGAAGAAAGTCGGGCCCCACATATTCCGAACCGTGCACCACGATGTTGCGGCCACCAGCCCTGTCGTTGAAGCCCTTTTCCATACCCCTCATCTTTAACGAGAGCCCGTTGTTTCCGTAATAGGTCCCCTGGGTCACATAGAAACCAAGACTGGTCTTGTGCGAGGAAGGACTATTCGAAAAAGAACTGGCGTATTCCATTCCCGAATTGTGACCATGGGCCACATAGGTATTGACCAGCACTTTCTTCTCCTCAAGGTCGACTATATACAACCGCTTGTTACGCGATGACTGGCTCAGATCACAGATAGAAAGGATATTCGTCTTGCTCAGCCAGTGGTGCTCGAGCAGATAGTAATAGCCTTTCAGAGCATACTCGAAAGCCTTTTTGGTTAGCCCCACCTCTTTCAGATCGATCTGGTCATACAGATTCGTTACTTCTTCTGCAAAGGCGGCGGCTTTGCTTGCTCTCGTGCTTTTTGTGGTCACAGGATTACCGGCTTTCAGCACATTCACCGGTAAAACAAATGCGACCATGACGCACAATAATCCACGTGTTAAGATACGACGCATGTTTCAAAGGTTTTTATCAGATGCCTCTATGCCCTTCCGGGGCCTTGGCGGGCCGGTAGCCTTGTGCCGCCGGCCGCCGATTATTAACGGAAGGGAAACCAAAATATTATCTATTTTCTGATTGTGCAAGAATCTTTTAGGAAAAACCTTAGACCTTAACTTCTTTCCACTTACCCCTCCTAAATAGGACAAAACTGACCAGGGTAATGGACGTTTCGGTGATCAGGAT
>JAFDYE010000519.1 GCA_018267585.1 Bacteroidota bacterium | reverse complement strand
TTCGCTCAGCTTTCTCATCGACTGGAAACAGGGCGGATCGGTCTATAGCCTCGACCAGGACTATGGCGCATCCGGCGGCCTGACTACGCACTCGGGAGGCTACAATAAGAACGGGGTGGGTGTTCGCGCGCTGCCGTCTCAGGGCGGGGGATATCTCTTTGAGGGGGTAACGGCGGATGGGAAGCCCAATACTGTGATGGTCGACGCATCTGACATCAATGGAAGCGTCCAGGTGGGGGGCAAGACCCGTACGCAGTATCCGTGGAGTTCTTTGCACTATGAAGCGCAGCGTACCTATGTCTATGACGCCAGCTATATCAAGCTGCGGGAGGTCAACTTTACCTGGTCGGTGCCGGCGCAGGCGCTCAAGGGGATCAGTTTTTGCAAGGGGCTCGATCTTTCTTTGACGGGCAGGAATCTATGGATCATCCACAAGAATCTCCCGGACGCCGATCCTGAGCAGGGGGTAGCCACCCAGGGCTCCTATGGGGCCAACGGATCGATGGGCTTCCAGTCCGGCGCATATCCCATTTTCCGGACGTTCGGTTTCCACGTCAAGGTCAAATTCTAACGTAAACCAAAAAAATCAGTCAAGATGCGTAAGCTAATCATATTAACAGTTGTGGCGGGATGTCTTGCCTCCTGCAACAAAAATATCCAGGACCAGAATGTCGATAGCAAACATGCCGTCAAGGTTCCTGCAACCAGTCTTTTTACTGCTGCGGTGAAGAGTCTTTCGGACGACTATGTTACCTCTTCATCGAGCATTGCGCCATTCCGTGTATTTGCGCAGTCGTGGACGGAGACGCTGTACAACTCGGAGGCCAACTATGTATTGACGGCTTATAATGCTCCGGACAACTGGTGGGCGTATCTGTATACGGGCACCACGACAGTACCCGGTGTGCTCAACAATCTATCGGATGCCAAGGTGCTTTTTCCCGCCTCGGTAGCGGATGCGGGTATTCTTCGGAACGATCTTATTATTACCGATATCCTGGAGGTCTACACCTATTATCTGCTGGTTGCGACCTACGGGAATATACCTTACTCTCAGGCCGAGAACAGGACGATCCCTTTTCCGAAGTACGATGATGCAAAGACGGTCTTTACCGATCTTCTGTCCCGTATCGACACCTGTATTGCCGGGCTGAACCCCTCCTCGGGGGCGATGGGGAATGCTGATCCGATCTACCACGGGAATGTTTCGAAGTGGAAGAAATTTGCCGCGTCGCTCAAATTAAAGATGGCGATGCTGCTTGCCGACACAGATGCCAATACCGCTGGAACGAAGGCAAAGGAAGCACAGACGACCGGTGTGTTTACGTCCAATGCGGATAATGCGCTGCTTGCCTATCAAACTGCGCCTACGGGCAATACCGATCCTATCTGGCAGGCGATCATCCAGAGCGGGAGGCATGATTATGTGCCGGCTGCATTCCTTGTAAGCAATATGAACAACCTAAATGAT
>JAFDYE010000518.1 GCA_018267585.1 Bacteroidota bacterium | reverse complement strand
GCTTGCTTTTTTTACAATAATCCAGACCTCTGGCCTGACGATTATGGGTGTATCGACTCCAGAAGTACAATTGAAATCCTTATTGCTATTAGTAATTTACTGTGCGATCAATTTTAATCTTTTGATCAACTGGTATTTGGATATGAAAGAAGAAAAGGGTAACAGATATTTGAAAAATAATTAGCTATCTAAGCGCCCGGCTTTAATTGGGTCTTATAATTTTTCAATCTTTCTAGGAGGTCTTCATCGGAGATGCTTTCCGCTTCTGATTTATCGTAGATGGAGAGCAAGAAGGTGTTTTCTTTGGTGATCTGAACATGCGTAATGACGCTGGCGCCGCCGGACTTGCCTTTGCCTTTTGACGAGATGGCCATGCGAATTTTATAACAGTCATGGCTCAGGTGACCTCCTCCCCAATGTTGTAGCGACCTATGTTGGAAATCCGGGACGTTTAAAACGCCTATTTACCTGTGGCGGATCGGATGATTTTTCTGGTATCAGCGAAGCCTACAATATCAGGGAAGACTACAAAAACGATAACGCTTCACGTGGCCTTCATGTTGCACAGCCTGGTGAGTCGCCCAAAAGTTCCGGATGAGGGCCGGCCGGTGCCAAAAAATACTATTTTTGAATCATTAATTCTAATATGAGAACAATACCCCTGATCTTCTTGCTATTTATCGGAAAAGTTGCCTGGTCCCAGGAAAAAGAATCGTTTTATGTGTTTAATGCCAGCTGGAAACCCACCAAGATTGATTCCGCGCATTTTTTGTTGCATGTTCATAGGGTAAATGACAGTTGCTGGCAATGGGATTATTACAATTTTACAGGCCCCCTGTTGAAAAGCGAACAATACCTGGATAAGGAAGGAAATCAGCTAAACGGCTTGACGCGGCTCTACAACGACAAGGGCATGTTGGATTCCGCGGTTACCTATAAGCTGGGCCGACTGGATGGCGATGCATATAAGCTAGGCGGGGACAGTTTTCACATTCAAATGAAATATCGCTACCGGAACGACTCGCTGCTCTCGATCGTAGACCCAGCGGCTCAAAAGCCGGATACCGCAAAATACGCCGATGAAAAAGAATCGGAGTATCCAGGGGGAGCGGGGCAGTGGCTGCGCTACTTGAACAAGCATTTGCAGTATCCCGACCGAGCGGTCAATGGAAAAGTGGAAGGGGAAGTGCGGGTGCTTTTTATCGTGGACAAAGATGGCGGCATCCAAGATCCCTACATCGGAAAGTCGGTCGAGTACTCCCTGGATGAGAAGTCCCTCAGAATTGTTCGTGGCTCCG
>JAFDYE010000517.1 GCA_018267585.1 Bacteroidota bacterium | reverse complement strand
CGTTCTGGTTGTCCATTGTCCACCTCGATTTCTCACTACCAGATGCCTGGAAGACCGTGATCCGGTATTCGCCTCCCTCATAGCGATAGGTCAAGAGGACGGAAGGCCAATCCAAGGGGAAGCACGGTCTGAAGCTTAGTAGCTCGCCCTGCCGATCCAACCCTACTAAGGAACCCAGGACAAATTGATACATCCATCCCGCTGAGCCCGTGTACCAGGTCCAGCCGCCCATCCCCTCATGCGTTTGATTGGCATAGATATCAGCCGCCATCACATAAGGTTCTACCTTGTAGACGTTCGCCATATCTTCATCTCTCGAATGGTTGATGGGATGGATCATTTCGAGGAGCTGCGCTACCTTTTCCCGTTCCCCCAAAGCAGCGAATGCCATCAGGGTCCATATTGCGGCATGGGTGTACTGTCCGCCATTCTCCCTCACACCCGGCACATAGCCCTTGATGTATCCGGGATTCAGTTCGGTCGAATTGAAAGGCGGGTCAAGCAGCTGGATCAGCCGGAGGTCTTTTCTGACAAGCTTTTCTTCCAGGGCCGCCATGGCCATGACAGCCCGTTTGTGGCCGGCTGCCCCTGACAGGACGGCCCAGCTTTGGGAAACGGCGTCGATCCGGCACTCTTTATTTTCTTTGGAACCCAAAGGCGTGCCGTCGTCAAACCAGGCCCGCCTATACCATTCGCCATCCCAGGCGGCGGATTCCAGCCTGGCCCGGATTCCTTCCGCTTCCGTCTGGCAGATCTCGGCAAAGAAGGGATCGCCGTAGGCCTTTGCCGTACCGGAGAACCGTATCAATGCATCGTACAGGAAAAAACCAAGCCAGACACTTTCGCCGGCGCCTTTATTGCCTACTTTGTCCATCCCATCGTTCCAGTCACCCGTGCCCATCAGCGGCAGGCCATGTCTGCCAAAGCGCAGACCATGCCGGATAGCCCGCGCACAGTGTTCAAACAAAGTCCCGCTTAAATTGCCGCTTACCGGGAGATCATAGAACGACTCCTCTCCCGCATATAGCTGGCGGCTCTCCAGGTAATCTACCGGGGTTGACAGCAGTGCAATATCGCCGGTAGCGCTGACATACCGGGCAACGACATACGGCAACCAGAGCATGTCGTCGGAGCAATGTGTTCTGACACCCCTGCCTTCCGGCGGATGCCACCAGTGTTGCACATCGCCTTCTACAAATTGCCGGGACGCATTCAACAGGATCTGTTCGCGCGCCAGGTCCGGCCGGGTATGAAGCAAAGCCAGTACATCCTGCAGCTGGTCCCTGAATCCAAAGGCGCCCCCGGATTGATAGAAGCCGCTCCGGCCATATAGCCTGGACGACATGGTTTGATACAGCAGCCAGCCATTCGCGAATAGGTTCACCGCGTTGTCGGGAGTAATGATCTGTACCGCCCCCAAGACTTCTTCCCAGTATTGCCTTACCCGTCCGAGCTCAAGGGAAGCTGCGCGCGGTCCGGATAGTTTCCGGAGCAGTTCGCCGGCCTCCTGGGTATTGGGTGCGCTTCCCAGGTGAAAAACGAGCTCTTTTTCAGCGTCGTCGGCCAGATCTAAGACCACTTGCAGAGCAGCACAGGGGTCCATACCGGCGCCGCTTCTACAGGAAAGCCTTTTGCGTTGCATAGCCTGCGGGTCCTGCAGATTTCTGTTGCGGCCGATAAATTCCAGTCGGTCGGTGGTAAAGGTTAGCTGGCTGGATTCATCCACCTTGAAAAAACTAACCCTTTCCGAAAATGCCGTGTTGTACCTGTTCCGAAACAACAGCGCCCCGCTTTCCGGATCATGTTCGCTTAGGATATGCATGCTCGTCCTGCTTGCCACATCGCCCAAAATTATTTCCAGGTACCCTGTGACGGAGAGCTTGCGCCTGCCACCGGACTGGTTCTTTACTTTTAACACCATCCACTTCACAGGCAGAAGGCTGTCTACAAAAACACGCATCTCGGTGGAAATACCTTGTTCGACATGCCGAAAGTTGCTATACCCGAACCCGTGCGTTGTCAGATAAGGTGTAGGTCCGCGGACAGGGAAGGGAACAGGAGACCAGAAATAGCCGGATTCCTCGTCACGCAGATAGAACGCCTCTCCGCCCGGATCAGACACGGGATCAT
>JAFDYE010000516.1 GCA_018267585.1 Bacteroidota bacterium | reverse complement strand
GGTGGTATTTCGATAAGGGTGGGTTCAGGATTGTGTCTTTTTTTGGCTATTTTTAGAAAAAAACTTGAGCCGTCATCACCTTCGTCAAGACAAGACCTGTTTGAACTGTGGAACTATTGTAGGGGAGAGGTATTGCACGCATTGTGGACAGGAGAATACAGAGCCTAAAGAAAGTCTGGGCCATCTTATCGGTCATTTTTTTGAGGATGTCACGCATTTCGATTCAAAGCTTTTTACTACGCTGAAGGACCTGGTGTTGCGGCCCGGTTTTCTGACGAAGGAGTATGTAGCGGGGAGGCGGGTACGGTATCTGAACCCGATAAGGATGTATATATTTATTTCGGCTGTATTTTTTTTGGCGTTGTTTGCGGGGCATGGCGGTGGAGAAGGGCATGACGGTGGAGGGGAGGCCGCCGGGGAGGGACATGCTGTGAATCTGTACCGGCAGCGTGTTGCGGACAGTCTTCGCGAGGCGGAGGGGGATAGTATCAGGGGGAAAGTCAATAAAGAGATTGCGGCGAGGCTGGATACGGCGGAGCATTATAAGGCAGGGGAAGAGTCGATCTTTTTTTCGATCGGGTCGGGTGGGAAGATCGTGATCGACCTTGTCGAGAACAAGTATAATAGTTTGCGCGAGTTCGATTCTGTGGAGTCGAGGTTGCCGGATAGCTCGAAGCATACGGGTTTTTGGGGATGGGTGGCGCGGAGGAATATGAAGCTGAAGGAGAAGGAAGGCGGGAGGGTGCATATCCGGATCGAGAAGGATCTGGAGCATACGATACCGAAGCTGATGTTTGTGCTGTTGCCGCTGTTTGCGTTGTATACGGGATGGTTTTACAGCCGGAAGAAATACTACTATGTGCAGCATGCGATATTTTCCATACATTTTCATTCGTTGGCGTTTTTGGTTTTTTTGGTGTTGACGCTGGTGAGTTTGATGACGGAGAGTGTGGGGCTTGTGGCGGGTGGGTATCTGGTGGTCTTTTTGTACCTGGTGGCGGCATTGCGGGGGATGTATGGACAGGGTTGGGGGTTGTCGTTGTTGAAGGGGATGGCGATCACGGTGTTGTATGTGGTGACGATCGGGTTATCGATGTGGGTGTTGGTGGTGTTGGCGATATTGCAGGTGCGGGTATAAAAGAAAAAAGGGCCGCTGTCGCGGTCCTTTTTGTTGCGGCGGTTGAAGCCGGTCTATAAGGTTTTGAGAACGTCGTTCATGCTACGGACGGCGTCGGCGCTTTTGTTGAAGAGGGCCTGTTCTTCGGCGTTGAGGCCGAAGTCGAGGATCTTTTCCCAGCCGTTGCGGCCGATGGTGACGGGTACGCCGAGGCAGATATCCTTCTGGCCGTATTCGCCGTTGAGGGAGACGCAGCAGGTGAAGAGTTTTTTCTCGTCGCGGAGGATGCTTTCCACGAGGGCTGCGCCGGCTGCGCCGGGTGCGTACCAGGCGGAGGTGCCGATGAGCTTGGTCAGGGTTGCGCCGCCGACCATGGTATCAGCTACGATCTTTTGTTGCTGTTCTGCGCTGAGGAATTTTGTCACGGGGGCGCTGTTCCAGGTCGCGAGGCGGATCAGGGGGATCATGGTGGTGTCGCCGTGGCCGCCTACTACGACTGCGTTGAGGTCGGCGGGGCTACAGCCGAGGTGCTGGCTCAGCTGGTATTTGAAGCGTGCGCTATCGAGGGTGCCGCCCATACCGATGATGCGGTTCTTGGGGAGTCCTGTGGCGGTCAGCGCCAGGTAGGTCATCGTATCCATCGGATTGCTGATGATGATCAGGATAGCGTTGGGGGAATGTTTGAGGATGTTCCCGGCGACTCCTTTTACGATACCGGCGTTGGTGCCGATGAGCTCTTCGCGGGTCATGCCCGGTTTGCGGGGCAGGCCGGAGGTGATGACGACGACGTCGCTGTTGGCGGTCTTCGAGTAGTCGTTGGTGCTGCCGGTGATGCGGGTGTCGAAGCCCAGCAGGGCGGCGGTTTGCATCATGTCCTGGGCCTTTCCTTCGGCGAGTCCTTCCTTGATGTCGAGCAATACCAATTCTTCAGCTAGTGCGGCACGGGCAATATTATCGGCACAGGTAGCGCCTACGGCGCCGGCGCCTACAACCGTAACTTTCATCTGTTAAAATATTTGAGTGATAAAATTGATTGCTTGTCTTGCGCGACAAAGGTAGGGGAGGGTGAGCAATTGAGCGAGGATTAGCTGCGCTTTTTGTCAAAAGCGGCCATGATGGTGTCGATCTTTTGCGTGCCTTCGAAGGTGGTGATCAGATTACCTTTTTTGTCATATAAGGCGAGATAGGGCAGGTTACGTATCTTATAGAAGGGGGGTAAGAAGAATTTTTCGTCCCGTCCCAGCTTCATATTGGGGTGTTCGAATATCCGGTAGTGGGTATTGAACTCTTTCAGCTCTTCGAAGGGTTGGTAGGTAGCCATGACGATCTCGATGTCCTTGAATTTGGAGAAGTCCTGGAGGATCGATTCAGTCTGGTGTTTGCAGTGGTCGCAGTCCGGGCTGAAGTACATGATGAGTGTGCGGCGGTTCTTTTTTATGTCTTCTTTGGTGAGATAGGATGTGCTATCGAGTCTTAAGAGGTGGAAGGGGGGGATCGTCGGGAACCGGAGGTAGGGAGCCTGTGCGTTTGCCTGGTCCTGCGCTGTCTGCTGGGGGGCTTGCTGCTGCTGAGCGAAAAGGGCGGAACTGCTGAAGGCTAGTATGGCGATGGCCAGGAATACTTTTTTCATCGTTGTAGTAAAATTTCCGGTGTAAAATTAAATCTTTAACGGTAAGGTAATTTTTTTATTTGGAATTACGAGAATTTCGTAGATTTACGAAAACATCGTAGAATATGGAAAAATTGACGCATCAGGAGGAGGAGGCCATGCAGGCGGTATGGAAGACGGGAGAGGGGTCGGTGAAGCAGTTCCTGGACAGTATGCCATCGCCGGGTACTCCTTATACGACGCTGGCTTCCACGATCAAGAACCTGGAAAGGAAGGGGTATTTGTCCAGCCGGATGATCGGGAAGACTTATTTATACAAGCCGATGATCGGGGAGGAAGAGTATAAGAAGAAGTTCATGAGCGGGTTTGTCAAGGACTATTTTCAGGATTCGTACAAGGCGCTGGTGAATTTTTTTGTGGAGGAGAAGAAATTAAGCGCTAAGGAATTGAAGGAAATCATCGATCTGATCGAAAAGAAATGATCTGATCGAAAAGAAATGATCTAATTAAAAAGACATGATGCTCTACATTTTAAAGCTGTCGGTGAGCCTGGCGGTGCTGTGGATGTTCTACCAGTTGTTGTTGCGCAGGCTGACCTTTTACAATTTGAACCGGTGGTATTTATTGGGGTATTCGGTGCTGTGTTTTTTTATCCCGCTGATCGATGTGGGGCCGGCGCTGGGTCGGGTGGATGGGAGCGGGGTGATCAGGATGATCCCTGTGGTAGCGGTTGCGGCGCCTGTTAGCCGGCCGGAGTGGGGGATATGGGATGTGCTGGGGGTGGTGCTGGCAGTGGGAGCGGGTGTGTTGCTGGTGAGGCTGGGGGTGAGGTGGCTGTCGTTGACGGCGCTCCGGCGGAGGAGCCGGCTGCTGGCGGAGGATGGTCCGATAAGGGTGTACCGGGTGGAGGGGGATGTGAGGCCGTTCTCGTTCGGGCGGGCGGTCTATCTGAATCCGGAGCTGCATACCGAGTCGGAGTTGGCCGATATCGTTCTGCACGAGTATGTGCATATCCGGCAGAAGCATTCGGTCGATATTCTGTTTGCGGAGCTGCTGGTAGTGGCTGGCTGGTATAATCCGTTTGTGTGGTTGATCCGGCATTCCATCCGGCAGAACCTGGAGTTCATTGCGGACCGGCAGGTGGTGAGCAGCGGGGTGGACAGGAAGGCGTATCAGTATCATCTGTTGAATGTGGTCGGGCGGCCGGGTGTGCGGGGGGCTTACCGGCTTGCGAACAATTTTAATTTTTCATCCTTAAAAAAGCGAATCATTATGATGAACAAGGTAAGGAGTGCGCGGCTCCATTTGGTGAAGTTCCTTTTTGTGCTGCCATTGCTGGCGGTGTTGCTGCTGGCATTCCGCGGTACATATGAGCGCGTGACGCGGGTGGTGAGCGATGGTCCGGTCGTGCATGCGAAGGATGTGGTGGCGGAGGAGGCCGGGAGGGATGTGGTGGCGGTGGAGAGGCCGGTGCGGAGCCGGCGAAGGGTGGCGGCGGATACGGGAGGGAAGAAGGCTGCTGATACGGTGAAACTGCGGGACCGGGATAGTTCGGGGCTTCCGGTGCGGGCGCTGTACCTGATCGACGGGAAGGAGGTTTCGCCGGTGGAGTTCAGGGCGCTGCCTCCGGCGGATATTTTTGAGGTCAGCGTCTTAAAGGGCGATCAGGCGTTGACGTTGTTCGGGGAGAGGGGGAAGGACGGGGTTATTGCTGCTACCACGAAGGATTTTCATGGCAAGCATCAGGGAATGAAGGATACTGCTGTCCGCAATCCTGTCAGGCCGCTGTTGAATGCGGTAGTGGGGAAGGCCGGGTTTCAGCCTTTGTACGTGATTGATGGGAAGGTGATGCCAGGAATGGCCGATCTGGATCCGAACATGATCGAGTCGGTGGCTGTGTTAAAGGATGAGGCCGCCAGGACGATATATGGAGAACGGGGCAAGAATGGGGTGATCTTCATTGTAACGAAGAAAAAATCCACTAATGTTCCGAAGGCGACCACTAGCGGGAAGGACGGACCGATGTCTCTTATGGCAGATACGATCAGGACGATCCAGGGTGGGGAGCAGGTGCTGATAACGACCGAAAAGCAGCCCGGGAGGTAGGGATATTTGTGAAGTACTGATTTTGGCGTAGATTTGCCCAAAAATTTTACAGCTTTTATGGCAAATACTGCAGACATCAGTCGTGGGATGATCATCAAATTGGATGGTAGTTTGTATACCGTGGTAGAATTCGGGGAGAACAAGACGGCCCGGGCTGCTGCAAAGGTTTGGGCAAAACTGAAGGGAGTTGACAATTCCCGCAGTATCGAAAAGACGTGGAACAGCGGGGATACGATCTATCCTGTGCGTGTCGAGCGCAAGGCTTACCAGTATCTGTATAAGGATGATACGGGGTACAATTTCATGGACAACGAGACTTTTGAGCAGATCGCCTTACAGGAACACCTGATCGATGCTCCGCAGTTCCTGAAGGACGGGCAGGAGGTATCGGTTTTGATCAATACCGAGACCGAGCAGCCGATGAGTGTAGAGTTGCCCGACAAGATCGTTCTGCTGGTTACCTATTCAGAGCCTGGTGTGAAGGGGGATACGGCTACGCGTACGCTGAAGCCTGCTACTGTGGAGACGGGCGCTACGGTGAACGTGCCGTTGTTTGTGAACGAAGGCGAGCTGATCCGGGTCAATACGAAGACCGGCGAATACGTGGAAAGAGTAAAATAATACCTCGGCATATAGCCGAACCGGACCGTTGGAGCGAGCTCTGACGGTCTTTTGTGTTCAATGGTGGGACTCCGGTCCTGGAGCCGAAGCGTGGATATCCGGTACATTAACCTTATACTCAAAGGGTTGAATTTTGAAAATTCGACGGTGTTTTTGGGTATTTTCTGCTATAATCCCTATTTTCGTCGCCCAAATAAAACTGTAAATTCATCCATATGGATTTTAAACAGATTCAGGAACTGATCAAAATGATCAATAAGTCAAACATTGGTGAGGTAAGTATTGAAGAGAAGGGGTTTAAGTTGACTATAAAACAGAAAGAAGAACCGGTTCAGCAAGTCATTGCTGCTCCCCTGCAGGCTGCTCAGCCTGTTGCGGCGCTGGCTGCGCCTGTGGCGGCGGTTGCTGCTGCTGCCGCCCCTGCTGCGGCTGCGGAAAAGCCTGCGAAGGCTGCGGAGGCCCCGGCGGGCAATACGGTCACTATAAAGAGCCCGATGATCGGAACCTTTTATCGCAGTCCGTCGCCCGACAAGCCTTCTTTTGTGAATATCGGGGACGAGATCACGCCCGGCAAGGTGGTATGTATCATCGAGGCGATGAAGCTTTTCAATGAGATCGAAAGTGAAGTCACGGGTAAGATCGTGAAAGTGCTGGTGGAAGATGCCTCTCCTGTAGAATACGACCAGCCTTTGTTCTTAGTTGAGCCTTAACGGGACGAATTCCAAAAAAAAGAGAATGTTTAAAAAGATACTGATTGCCAACCGAGGAGAGATAGCCCTCAGGGTTATTCGTACCTGTCGTGAGATGGGTATCAAGACCGTTGCGGTATACTCTACTGCGGATAAGGATAGCCTGCATGTGAAGTTTGCGGATGAGGCCGTATGTATTGGAAAGCCTGCCAGTTTTGATTCCTATCTGAATATCCCCCATATCATGGCCGCCGCGGAGATCACCAATGCGGATGCGATCCATCCGGGGTATGGTTTTTTGGCGGAGAACGCCCGGTTTGCCGAGATCTGCGGCGAGCACGAGATCAAGTTCATCGGGCCGACGCCGGCGATGATCAATTCCATGGGTGACAAGATCACTGCCAAGGAGACGATGATCAAGGCGGGGGTGCCGGTAGTGCCGGGTGGCGAGGGTTTGCTGGAGAGTCTGGATCAGGCGAAGGGAATGGCGAAAGAGGTGGGTTATCCCATTATTCTGAAGGCCACGGCGGGTGGAGGAGGTAAGGGTATGCGGGTGGTCTGGGAAGAGTCCGAGATGGAAAGATCGTATAACACGGCCAAGGCGGAAGCCGGGGCTGCTTTTAAGAATGACGGCATCTACATGGAGAAGTTCGTGGAGGAGCCGCGTCATATCGAGATACAGGTAGCGGGTGATCAATACGGCAGGGTTTGTCATCTCAGCGAGCGGGAT
>JAFDYE010000515.1 GCA_018267585.1 Bacteroidota bacterium | reverse complement strand
CATCACCATTATTTATGTTTCGGCCAATATTATGTATCTGAGCGTGCTGCCGATGGACCAGATAGCCTCGGCTCACCAGGACCGGGTAGCGGTTACGGCGGCGAAGGTGATCTTTGGTAATGCCGGAACCTATGTCATTGCGGTGATGATCATGATCTCTACGTTTGGCTGTAATAACGGGTTGATCCTGGCCGGTGCGAGGGTGTACCATACGATGGCCAAGGACGGGCTCTTTTTCAGGCAGGCAGGAGTATTGAACCGGGCGGCGGTGCCGGGCTGGTCGCTTTGGGCCCAGTGTATCGTGGCTTCTGCGCTATGTCTGAGCGGGAAATATGGGGACCTGCTGGACATGATCTCCTTTGTAGCGGTGTTCTTTTATGCGCTGACGGTGTTGGGTATTTTTATATTGCGGAGGAAGCAGCCGGGATTGGAACGGCCTTATAAAGCGTTTGGGTATCCGGTCTTGCCGATCGTCTATATTGTTCTTGCGCTTGTATTTTGTGTAGCGTTGATCATTGCGAAGCCGACTTATGCGATTTGGGGAGCGATCATTGTGTTATTGGGCATACCTTTGTACTATATCGCGGTGTCGCGAAGGGGGGAGGTGGAAGGATATCCGAGGTAGGGGAGGAATGGGCGGGCAGTGGGGCGTGGCTGGACCGACGTGGGGAGTAGGAGAGATGGTGTTGGTTGATGTTTAAATAGAATGACTGTATGACGGATTTTACAAAGTTATTTGCTGCGTTCGGTCAGATCAAAGCCGGTGTTATCGGGGATATTATGCTGGATACGTATCTGTGGGGGCACGTGGAGCGGATCTCGCCGGAGGCTCCGGTGCCGGTCGTGTCGCTGGACCGGAGAGAGTATCGTATCGGAGGGGCGGGTAATGTGGCGTTGAATCTGGCTTCGCTGGGGGCGCGTGTGGCGGCGTTCTCGGTGATCGGCAAGGATGCGGACGGCAAGGCATTGGAGGGTATGTTGCAGTCGAGCGGTATCGATACCGGGTGGCTGGCCCGCAGCGCGGGGCGGATCACGACGAATAAGGCGAGGGTGATGGGCCGAAATCAGCAGATGATGCGACTGGATTCTGAGACGACGGCAGATCTTACCACTGCGGAAGAGGACGAACTGCTGGAACAGTTGCGGGTATATCTGGAACGCGAGAAGCCGCAGGTCATCATCTTTGAGGACTATAATAAGGGGGTGCTGACGGCCCGTGTGATCCGGGAGTCGTTGGCTCTTTGCCGGCATCATGGGGTGATCACTGCGGTCGATCCCAAGCGAAAGAATTTCTTTTCTTATACGGGTGTTACCATCTTCAAGCCCAACCTGAAAGAGGTGCGGGAGGGGCTGAATCTACTCCTGGAAGACGTGCAGCTGCCGGTGTTGCGTCAGATCCACGAGCAGCTGGCCAGGCAGCTGCACCACGAAATATCCTTTATTACGCTTTCGGAGAAAGGGATTTTTTATCAGAAGGGGGACGAGTCGGCGCAGGTGGCGTCGCATCTGCGGAATATCGCGGATGTTTCCGGCGCCGGGGATACGGTGATAGCGGTGGCTTCGCTGGTCTATGCGGCTACGCGGGATGTGCGGATCATGGCGGAGGTGGCGAATATTGCGGGCGGGTTGGTTTGTGAGGAGGTGGGGACGGCGGCTGTCGGCCGCGAGCGGTTGTTGCAGGAGTGCGGGAGATTACTTGGGTAGTTACCGGAAATTTTTCTGGTTAATTATTTTCAATGAATTTGACGTGGTGTTAGTGGCTGTTCAAGCATGTGCGAATAATCTTCAAAAATCTCAGGCATTAATTTTTCTAGTTTTACCGGTCAAAAAACAAATAGCGCTATGTCGAGGTTTACTCTCGCGATCCACGGCGGGGCCGGTACGATCCTTAAAGAAGACATGACACCTGAGCTGGAGCTGGCTTATCTGGCGGGGCTGCAACAGGCCATGGACGCCGGGTTTGCGGTACTGGAGCAGGGCGGGTCCGCCATCAATGCCATCAAGGCGACGATCGTCATGCTGGAAGATAATATGTTGTTCAATGCCGGGCGGGGTTCGGTGTTTACCAAGAAAGGGGTGCAGGAAATGGACGCGGCGATCATGGACGGCAAGACCCTGGAAGCGGGTGCGGTCACGGGCGTCCGTAATGTCCGCAATCCGATCGAGCTGGCCACCGAGGTAATGTTGAACAGCAATCACGTCTTCCTTAGCGGAAAGGGGGCGAGCGATTTTGCCATCAAGCAGGGGATCAAGCTGGAGCCGGATGAATATTTCTTTTCACAGTTCAGGTATGATCAATGGAAGGCGATACGCGACAGTGACACCTATTCGCTGGATCATACCCATCAGCGGCTGGAAGAGCTGATGAGGGACAAGAAGTTTGGGACGGTGGGGGCGGTGGCCTGTGACCAGCAGGGGAATATTGCTGCTGCGACGAGCACGGGAGGAATGACGAATAAGAAGTATGGCCGCATCGGGGACAGCCCGATGATCGGAGCCGGGACCTATGCCAATAATCTGACTTGCGGAATATCCTGCACGGGTCATGGGGAGATGTTCATCCGGGCTGTTGCAGCGCATGACGTAAGCTGTCTGATGGAATATAAGGGGCTTTCCCTGCAGCAGGCGATGGAGGTGGTGGTACACGAGAAATTGATTGCCATCGGAGGAGAAGGCGGGATGATCGGAGTTGATGCGGAGGGGAACGCGGCGCTGGTATTCAATAGCCAGGGGATGTACCGGGGATATAAGAGCAGTGATGGCAAGGAGATGGTGGCTATCTACAAATAGTTATGAAAAAATATGCCGTTATT
>JAFDYE010000514.1 GCA_018267585.1 Bacteroidota bacterium | reverse complement strand
GGACTGGTTGTCGTCGGGGATCAGGGCGTCGACGTAGAGGAGGCCGGCGACCTTGGGGTCGTTGCCGGCGGCGGTGATGACCATGCCGCCGTAGGAGTGACCGACGAGGAGGATGGGGCCGTCCATCGACGCGATGGCTCGGGTGGTGGCGGCGACGTCTTCTTCGAGCGAGGTGAGCGGGTTTTGGACGGCGACGACGGTGTAGCCTTTTTTTTGAAGAAGGGGAATGACGCGCGACCAGGAGGAGCCGTCGGCGAAGGCGCCGTGGACGAGGATGATGTTGGTGAGACCTTTTGTGACTGTGGTGTTCATGCTGTGAAGTTTTTAGCTGTTCAATAATGATGTGTTCATGAGAATTGGCTGGTTGCCTGCCGCATCAGGCGCTGGCAGACCCGGCTTTTTGGGGCCTTTTGTATTTGTGCCGAAAAGGGTGCAACCAAGGTCGTGCCGGAGATACAGGGGTTTGGTTTGCAGCGGTTTAATTTTTATGGAGGGAAGGGGAATAGCGAAATATCGCTAATGTGTGAGCAATATCGCGGGTGCTTTGTCGAACAGTGGGTGGGGACGGGGGATCGTTTTTGTGATGTATATTCTATCGGATATGTTGCACCAGTGGGTGATAGGGTGAGCAAGGCGGAAGAAAGGGGGTACCTTTAATAAAAATCCGGAGCATGGACAACGTCAGCGAGCTGCGGCTCAATATTCCCGATACGAACAAGCCGAGGGTAGTGGTCATCGGCGGAGGATTTGGCGGCGCCAATACGATCAAGAAGCTGGACGACCGGTTGTTCCAGGTGGTGCTTTTTGACAAGAGCAATTACAACAGTTTTTGGCCTTTGTTGTACCAGGTGGCGACGGCGGGACTGCAACCGGATGCGATCGCTACGCCGCTGCGGCGGGAGTTCTCCGATAGAAAAGACTTTCATTTTCGCGCTTTGGAGGTGAAGCGGGTGGACCCGGCCGGGAAGTTCGTCGAGACCGATGCGGGGAGTATACACTATGACTATCTCGTGATCGCTACGGGGAGCCGGTCGAATTTTTTTGGGAACGAGCTGATACGAAAATATTCTTTTGGTCTGAAGTCGATACCCGACGCCCTGAATTTCCGGAGCCAGCTGATGCAGGCCTTTGAAAGGGCCGATATGACGCAGGACCCGGCGGAGCGGGCGAGGCTGCTGACTTTTGTGCTGGTAGGTGGCGGCCCTACCGGGGTAGAGACGGCGGGCGCTATCGCGGAGTTGCGTAAGCATGTTTTGTGCAAGGACTATCCGCATCTGGACCTTGGCCAGATGAAGATCTATTTGATCGAAAGCAACGATCGGGTACTCGCGGCGATGTCGCATATGGCGAGTGTCAAGGCGCGTTCGTATCTGGAACATCTAGGGGTAATCGTGATGACATCCGCCTTTGTCGACAAATACGACGGGACGACGATCCATTTAAGGTCCGGGGAGATGATCGAGAGTTATAATGTCGTCTGGTCAGCCGGCGTGACGGGGAACGTGCTGGATGGGATGAAGCCGGAGTGGGGCGAGAGGGCGCACTATATCGTGGATCAATACTGCCGGGTGATCGGGGCCGAGGGCATCTTTGCTATCGGGGATATCTCGGTGCAGAAGTCGGAGAAATGGCCGCAGGGGCTTCCCGGGCAGGCGCAACCGGCGATACAGATGGGGCATTACGTGGGGAAGTATCTGACTGCTGTGGTGCGCGGGAAGGGCGTAGCACCCTTCAAATTCTTTGACAAGGGCGCGCTGGCGACCGTAGGGAGGGGGAAGGCGCTGGCGGATCTGAGGGGGAATATCCGGCTTGGTGGAAGGATAGCGTGGTATATCTGGCTGTTTGTGCATATCACAGGGTTGATGAGCTTTCGGAGCAAACTGCTGGTGTTCACGAACTGGATATGGAATTATTTTACGTATGACAAGGGGAATAGATTGATTATACGGCCTTTTGTGCGGCCGGATGAGCCGGAGT
>JAFDYE010000513.1 GCA_018267585.1 Bacteroidota bacterium | reverse complement strand
TCGGTCCGGAAGCTTTTGCAATCTTCCTCGATGGTCTGGAACATTTCGGGGAGGGTCAGGCCGCAGAACCGTCCGATAAGCGACAGCTCTTTGACGGTGAACTCCTCCGGATGCTCAATCAGCTGGTTGAACCGCTCTTTTTTCTTCCCTAGGTCGTCGGCGATGATACTCTTGGGTACCAGGTCGATGATATCGCTGAATTTCTTTATTTTGCCTTCGTTGAATCTAAATCTGACGAGCTTGTACCTTGCGTCCCTCATATTCAAAGAAAGTTTAAAAATTTAGTTGTAATTGTTGGTTGGTCCCGTTTGTCCCCCGGATTGGACCCGCATTTTCCCCTTGCCTGGTCCCTTGTTTTCCCTGTTTTTGGCCCGTCTTTGCTGATTTCCGATTGGTTACGCCTTTTTGACGCCGACGGCCCGTACCAAAAGTCCTTCGCCATAGCGTCGTTTGATAGAGTCGATGGACTGGTAGAGCCGGATGTTCTCCTGGGTATCCTCGTATAGCTTTATCTGGTAGTTGCCGGGGATCAGCCGGGTGAAACGGATCCCGACCAGCCGCACCAGCATCCTCCGGTCGTAGAGTTTGTTGAAGATCTCCCGGGCGGTCTGTAGGAGTATGTGGTCCGAGTTGGTGAAGTCGATCGTCTTTTGTTTCACAACCGTATCGAAGTTGGAATAGCGGAGCTTGACGGTCACGCAGCCCGTCAGGCGGTCCTGGCTGCGCAGCTCGAAGCCGATGGATTCCGTCATCCGTACCAGCTGGGCGTGCAGGAATTTCAGGTTGATCGTGTCGGTCTGGAAGGTCTGTTCCGTCGAAATGGACTTTTGCTCCCGGTAGGGGACTATTGGCGAGTCGTCCAGACCGTTGGCTTTCCGCCACAGGTCGACACCGGTCTTACCGAGCATGGTCTCGAGCATCTCGATTGGAATATCGCTGAGGGTTTTTATCGTCTCTACGCCCCGCCGGACTAATTTATAGGCCGTCTCCTTGCCGATGCCTGGCAGTTTGCCGATGGTCAGGGGCGCCAGAAAGCTTTTCTCCTGTCCGAAGGGTATCTCCAGCTGTCCGTTGGGTTTGACCTCGTTGGTAGCGACCTTGCTGATCAGCTTGTTGCTGGCGAGGGCATAGGAGATGGGCAGGCCGCTTTCCTTTAGTACCTTTTTCTTCAGCTCGCCGGCATAGCGACTGCAGCCGAAGAATTTGTCCATGCCGGACAGGTCGATATAGAACTCGTCGATCGATGCCTTCTCGAAGAGGGGGGTGTTGTCGCGGATGATGTCGGTGACCAGGCGGGAGTATTTGGAATAGGACTCCATATCCCCGCGGATGACGAGGGCTTCGGGGCAGAGGCGCCGGGCGAGTCGAACGGGCATGGCGCTGTGGATACCGAACCGGCGGGCTTCGTAGCTGCAGGCGGCCACGACGCCGCGGTCGCCGGAGCCGCCGACGATCAGGGGTTTGCCTTTTAGCCGGGAGTTCTTGAGGCATTCTACCGACACGAAGAAGGCGTCGAGGTCAAAATGGGCGATATGTCTTTTTCCGTCGATCAGCATGTTATGCGATTTGTGCGGCTCTTGATTTAATCCCCGCCTTTTCGATATGGGTCACTTCGATATTGTACACGCCGAACTCTTCGATCACCTTGCCCGTGATCCGGTAGAAGCCGGCGCGAGGCGGGTGTGCCGCGTGGATGGGTGGGAAATGTACGGTGTCGATCCAGTCCTTGTTGGCGTCGAGGAAGGTCCCGAAGCTCATGGTCTCGCCTTTTACCGTTCGGACGGGTTTGTGGGTGACGTGGTAGCCGAATACTGTCACCGTCTTGCCCAGGTATTGGGGGAGTTCTTTTGCGGGG
>JAFDYE010000512.1 GCA_018267585.1 Bacteroidota bacterium | reverse complement strand
GCATTAGCTGCACAGAATAATGGTTATGGCTACGTGCATTTTGAATTTGTTGTCGCCTTTGCATCCGATGTTAAAAACCCATACATCGCTTTTGTCAAAGCATCTTTAGGAGGCCGGGATTTAGACAAGCGGGCTGACCTACCGAAAGTAGAGAAGGTTTTCACGAAATCCGCTTCAGGCTTTCCAACTCTTCGGCAGATGAGTGGGGCATTGATGGCAACTTTGGAAATCAAGCCCATCGATGTAGAGACTATTTTGAGATTATTTGGCAACATGGCCATTCGGGAGACGGGAAATTTGCCTTCCAAAAAGCACGGCAGAGGACTTTGAGCGGGAGTATCGTTCTGTCCTCGTGGACTAGGGTGTCTTTTAACGGTGGCTAGCAGCCCGATTAATTTCTAGGCAGACTTAATGAAAGGTGGCATAAAATAGTTCGCGTAAGGATAATCATATTCGGTAGTAAGGGTGAGGGCGCCTTGTATTGCGCCCAGCAAGATGTATTGTCCGCGCCCAAAATAAAGTAGCATTATCTTAACCGGTGGATCACACCATAATATATTATGTGCAATGGGTAGGAAACCAGCGTCGGAGGAGAAAAGGTTGAAATACCGCCTGACGACCCATGTCAACGAAAAGAAGCACCGGCAGCTCCAGGAGCTGCTTCGTCGGAGCGGTAAAATGGACATGAGCACATTGATCAGGAATATTCTGGAGGGGCGCCAGATAAGGATCTATGTCCACGATGAAACGATGGATATGTGGCTGGAAGAACTTGGCCGGCTTCGTGGAGAAGTTCGACACATTGGCGTCAATATTAACCAGATCACGCGGCATTTCAACACGTACCCGGAACCTTTCAGGAAAGCGACCTATGCAAAAATGGCCTTTGAGGAATATTTGAACCTGCAACCGCAGATAGAGGCTATCTGGGTAATTGTTAAAAAGCTTTCGGAGAAATGGTTATCCGCATAAAAACGGGTAAATCCATCCGCAAGGCGCTTAGCTATAATGAACGGAAATTGAAAGCGGACAAGGCTGACCTGCTTTTGGCGGGCAACTATCCGGTCGAT
>JAFDYE010000511.1 GCA_018267585.1 Bacteroidota bacterium | reverse complement strand
TAGTCATAATACCCTTCCAACACCTGCCTGAACACCACTTTCATTCGCGATCGCTTCACGGTCCACTTCCCCGCATCGACGATCGGATAATACCGGAATGGATTATACTTCATCGTATCCAACCGCTGCAACAGGCCAACCCCGATCTGTACAAACCGGTCCCCGGAAACCCCATACCCCACCGGCGAAAAAGATTCCACCGGCCCCAATATCGCATCGTGTATCTTCGGCCCATACTTCGGGAACCACTGCGTCACGAACCGATGCCCCTTATATTCCACCACCGGCATCACACCCGACCAGTCAAACCTCGTCGCGCGGTAATAACCAACCGCGGTATCCGGCAGGTACAATCCCACATGTATCGCTCCATTGTCCAAATCCACCCTCGGAAACGGCATATCCTGGGCAATACAGAGCAAACCCCTCCCCCAAAAAACCAAAACCAAAAAACACAACCTCATCCCTCATATTTTTATGGCCTGATGATCGTCCCATCCCTTTTGCGGATAGTCCACCTCCCGGCCTTGTTATTAATAGGATATTTCGCGGCTAATTTCTCATTCACATCCACCCCGATACCCGGCGCCTCATTCACATAGAGATAGCCCTTCTTCAGTTCAGGACTCCCCGGGAACACTTCCCGCAGCTGGTCGGAAAAGAACACCGACTCCTGGATACCAAAATTCCAGATCGCCAGATCGATATGACAGTGCGCCGCATGACCCACCGGCGAGACATCCCCCGGCCCATGCCAGGCCGTCTTCACATTGAAGAACTCTCCCAGCCGGGCCACCTTCATCGCCGGCGTGATACCTCCGATCTGCGAAACATGACACCGGATATAGTCCATATAGTGGTTCTTGATCGCGCCGACAAATTCATTCGTATTATTAAAAAGCTCACCCATCGCGAACGGCACAGTCGTACTCTCCCTCAGCTGCCTGAACCAGTCCATATTCTCCGGCGATACCGGATCCTCGATAAAGAAAGGATTGAATTCCTCCAGGCGTTTGCACATATTGATCATGTCTACCGGCTGCACCCGCTCGTGTGTGTCATGCAGCAGATCGATCTCTTCGCCACAGCGCTTGCGCACCTCCCGAAAGAGTTTTGGCACCGCCTGCACATAAGCCACCGGATCCATAAAATCATCGGTCGGCTTTCCAAAACCCGCATCTTTAAAATCCGGCTGCTGCGCCAGGTACAGCGACCCGTATCCCCCCTGCTGTATCCGGATATACCGGAAACCATCGCTCATGAACTTTGACACCTGGTCCGCGCACTCCTCCGGCGTCTTCCCGTCCGCATGCGCATAGGCGTCGACCGCAAAACGGGCCTTACCCCCCAGCAGCTGGTACAACGGCATCCCCGCCCTTTTCCCCTTGATATCCCACAGCGCCTGATCCAGACCGCTCAGCGCATTGTTCAGCACCGGCCCGTTACGCCAGTAAGAGCTGACAAAACAGGCCTGCCACAGGTCTTCGATATTGTCCGCATTCCGCCCCGCACAGAAATCATTCAAATACTCATTTATTGCCGTCACCACCACTTCCGCGCGCTGGGTGAACGTCGCACAGCCGATCCCATAAAGACCAGGCTCCGACGTCTCGACTTTCACAAGCACCAGGTTGGCTCCCTGCGGCGCGGTCGCAATGGCCTTCACCGACCGGATCGTCACCGGCGGCATACCCGCGGCATAACGCGGCGTCACGGCCTCGGCTTCGGCCTTTACTCCACCAACAAGGACGCCGGCAGAGCCAAGCCCTGCCATCTTGAGCAATTCACGTCTATTCATATGTAAGCTGATTTATTTTCACGTCGCTCGCCCGCTCAACAGGCGTCACTACCAACCCCTCCACCTTTCCATGCACGATCCGGCCCGACACCGTGGTATTATAAGGGGCATGCAGCTTGAACTCCCCATCCCACCCTTTAGGCCAAGCCGGCAAAAGGAATATGTCCTTCCCGGAAACCTGCATCACCATCTTCTGCAGGCCGTTCTCCCCATTCCCGCCATTGTCCTGGTCCGGCTCATAGTCATGCCCCCGCGCCCAGAAGGCAGGGAACTTCAGTCTGGGATCCTTCCGCGTCAGCGCATAGACGACATAGTCCTTCGCCACATCCGCCTCACCCAGATAAGCAGCCTGTATCGGGTCCTGGTTCCAGCACCCCTTCTCACGGAACTTTCGCCTGTCAAAACTCTTTTTAGCTAACAAATAACCGGGCTTCCCCAAACCAAACAACCGGAAAGGATAGATCGCATACAGCTCAGGGTTCTCGAGATTCCGCCCGCGCGCCGTCTGCGGACCCGTATAGGGCAACAGCCGGCCCGCCGAATCATCCACCGGCAAGGGCGGCACAATCCCCAACAACCTCCTCCACCTCTCCTTCATCCCCGCCCCAACCATCCCATCCGGTAATTCCAGCATCCTCGGTATCACCGCACGCAGCCCCGCGATATCCGGCGCGGGATCATGCACCTTCCAGAACATCTCAATGGAATTATCCGGGTCCAGCAACAGCTTACCCGCGGAGTCGCGACCAAAATGTTCATCGAAGAATTGTAAGCCGGCCGCAGCTACCGGCACCAGGTACTCCCGGGCAAACCCCGTGTCCTGCGTATGATCGTAGTAGTCGAGCATCATCATGCTCAGCTCGAGAATAGGCGTAAAATAGTGGCCCGTCCAGTTCTCCTTCACCTCGGGCCCCATATATGGCACACCGCCCCAGAAAGGCGTCGTCTCCTGAAAATACGCACCACCATGCCGGTAATAGTTGTGCACCTGCGCCGCATTCCCCGGCAGCATCCGCCGGTACATTTTGAATAACGGCAGCATCATATCGTAGTCGCCCGCCATCAGCCGCGGCCAGTACATCGGCCGGGTATTCTGAAACCAATACATCCCGCCCCACCCGCGATAGTCCGGACCCTTCGCAACATCCCCAACGGTAAAGATCGATCCATTGAACTTTATCGGATATGCCCCCCTCCCGGCACAAGCCGTAACAAAACGTTGTAAGATATACCCCCTCGTCGTCTCCCTGGCAGCCGAATCACCCGTCGCCACGATCCAGCTGCGATCCCAAAACTGCCGCCACCACTCGCGATGCGCCGCACGCGCAGCCTCCAACGCCACCGGACGAGCCATCTGCCGCCGCAACCGCTGCCTCCACCCACTCCCCGGAGCCGTCAGCACGTCGATCGTCACCACCCGCTTGTCTACACGCATACATCCCCCAAAACAAATATCCGCCAGCTCGCCCGTCGGTCCATTCCTGTGAAACCACACCGTCTCATTCCCCTTCTTCAAAACACTATCTCCCTTCCTCCAAACCTCCAGACCCACCTCCAGTTTCGTATTCCCCTCTACCCTGATGACCGGATGATTCGCATCTACCCATACGCGGTAGCGAACCTCTCCCTCCTGCACTTCTATCTCCCCCTCCCGAAGCCTCAATACCTGCCTGAACACGCCGTCAATGGGCTTCCCCGTCTTAACCCTCACCCTCCCCACCTTCGACAAAATACCGCCCTGCTTCATCCACCCATCCATCCCCGGCTCGACCTGGTCCCCCCAGGCATCCGTCTTCGAGATATAGAACACGAGGTCACCCCCGGGTTCCACCCAAAGGTTAAGACCGATATCCCCATTACCCAGCGGCATCGACTCCGCAGGTCCCGGTCCCGGCTCCGTCCAGACAACATTATAGAGGTCCATATCGGGCTGCGCCAAACCCCAAAAAGGCGAGAACAAAAAAGCGCAAAACAAAAGCGTAAGCCTGGTCATTATATTCACTGGCATGATCGTTATTCCAGCCAGCAAATAAAGATTCCAACCTTAACAGGACGGCTAATTAATGCTTAATTGCCAAAGATTCCGGAATTTTTTCGTGTTTGTACTT
>JAFDYE010000510.1 GCA_018267585.1 Bacteroidota bacterium | reverse complement strand
GTACGTTGAAGGTCGTCAAGACGATAAAGCTGCCGGCATCGGATGAGGATGCTATTGTATATGATCCTTTTTCTCAAAAAGTATTTGTGTTCAACGGGGACGCGAAGAGCAGCTGTGTGATCGATGTGCATTCGCTTGAGCTGGTGAAGACGATCGGGCTGGGTGGCGGACCGGAGTTCGCGGTTGCTGACGGGAAGGGTTTGCTGTACAATAATATTGAAGATCTCAATGTGTTGAAGGTGATCGACACCCGGGAGCTTTCGGTGAAGGCTACCTGGCCGCTGGCGCCATGTGGTCGGCCGACGGGGATCGCGTATGATGCGGAAAATAAGCGGTTGTTTACGGTGTGTCGCGCCAACAAGGGGATGAGCGTGGTGGATGCTTTCAGCGGGAAGGTGATCACTACGGTGCCGATCGGGGCTGGTGTGGATGCGGTGATCTATGATGCGGCTGATAAGTTGGTGTTGGCGTCCAATGCGGATGGGACGGCTACGGTCATCCGGCAGGAGTCGGCGGATAGGTATTCTGTTGTGCAGACGATCGTTACGGCGCCGCGTGCGAAGACGATGGCATTTGATAAGAAGACGAAGAAGGTGTATTTCAGCGCTCCGGAATTTCAGCCGGGGACGAGGACACCGGTGCCGGGGACGTTTGCGGTCTTTGTGTATAGGCAGCAGTAAGTGTTGGGTACATATAGGTGACAATTCCCTATACTTTCAGTGATCCGGCGAAAGGATGAAGGGGATGAAGGTGATTGTTATAAGAGACCAGAAACCGGAAGGGCTTTAAAGGTTTTTATCCTGCCCGATCTCCCGAATATTTGTAGCATGGAGCAGGCTACTGTCCCCTTTTTAGCCGGTAATCCAGTCCAGATAGTTATCCTTTGAGATACGCGTGAATGGCGCGTCGGGATATTGTGTCGCAAATGCCGGGGGGACTTTTGCCGACTTGGTAGGAGAATATTTAAATTCAAACGCCGCGAGTTTTCCATTCCGAATTTCAACAAAATCGATCTCCTGCTTATTGAATGTCCGCCAGAAGAAGTACTGGCCCTGCTGTTCCAGATAAGCATTCTTTTTTAGCCGCTCGGCGATGAGATAATTTTCCCACAGCGGTCCTGTGTCGTTGCGCAGGGGCAATGGGCGAAGGTCTTGCATGCAGGCATTTCGAATTCCGTTGTCGCAGAAATACCATTTAGACCCCTTGGATATCTCTGACCTCGGATTGGTGCTGTAGGAACTGAGTTTGAAGACGATGAATACTTTTGACAGGAGGTCGAGGTATCGTTCGACCGTGTTCTTGCTCATGCTGAGTTGCTGTCCTAATTCGGTATAGGACACTTCGTTTCCTACCTGGTGGGCGACGAGCTGAAGCAAGCGGGTGATCTTGTCCGCATTGCGTATTCCGTCGAGGGAAAGTATGTCTTTGAGCAGATAAGACTGGGTCAATTGGAGAAGATAGTCCGTCTTTTCTTTGTAGGAAGCCAGGTTGACGACTTCCGGATAGCTGCCGAACACCAGCCTGTCGTCGAGATTTTGTGTGGTTTGCAGCAGATTTTCCGTAGGTCCGATCTCCAACTGAGCCAATGGATATAGCGTAAAATTGTAGGCGCGGCCGGTGAGCGGTTCGCCGGTTCGGTTCAGCAGATCAAAGGAGGAAGAGCCGGTTGCGATGATCGTCAGATCGTTGATGCTGTCGATCATGAGTTTGAGGATGGCTCCAATTTCTGGGATCGCCTGGCCTTCATCAATTATCAGAAGCCTGGCGTCCCCTACCAGTTTCCGGTAATTCGCTGCCGATCTTTTTTCGAGCAAGTGCTGGACGTCATAGTCTTCGGCATTTAACAATAGCCATTGTCCATTGTAATTCTTTGTGATCCTATCGATGAGGACAGTCTTGCCAACTCGGCGGCTGCCAAGGATGAGAATGACTTTATTTCGCCCGATCAGCTGCCCAATAGGATGTTCCAAACGACGTGGGTAAATCAATTTATGGAAATGTTGAATTTT
>JAFDYE010000050.1 GCA_018267585.1 Bacteroidota bacterium | reverse complement strand
TGGCGGGGATCATGACGCCGGTGGGCGGGGTGTTCTTTATTCTGGGGTGGCTGTTCCTTTATGTGGGGGTAAGCAAGCGGGACACCAAGGACTAGAGGGTCAGGTAGAAGGTGGTGCGGGTGCCTTCCTTGTTCTCTATGTTAAACTGTCCGTCGATAGAGGCCATTCTCTTCTTCATGTTGTTGAGGCCGTTGCCAAATTTTCTCAATTTTTCCATGTTGATGCCGATGCCGTCGTCCTGGATCTCGATGGTGAGGTGGGTACCGACGGTGACGGTGATCCGAACGACGGTGCTCTGGGAGTGTTTCAGCACGTTGTTGAGGGCTTCTTTTACGGAAAGGAAGATATTCCGCCTTTTCTCGCCGCTGATCTCGCGGGGCGGGATGGAGGGGGGCATGCTGAAGATGCAGTCTATGGAGGTGTTCTCGAAAAATTCTACGGCGTAGGACCGGATATAGGCGATGAGGTTCTCGATGGTGTCGTTGGAGCTGGTCATGGTCCAGATGATGGCGTTCATCTTATTGAGCAGCTCGTTGGCCGAGTTGGATATCTTTTCTATTTCGGGAAGGGTGGCGTCTTTCATTTTGCTTTTTACGATCTCGCTCATCAGGCGGATGGCGGTGACGCCGGAGCCGAGTTCGTCGTGCATGTCGACGGAGATGCGGTTGCGTTCGTCCTGTTTGGCGGCGAGGACGGCCACTTGTTTTTCCATTTCTTTCCGCTGGGCTTC
This sequence comes from Bacteroidota bacterium, assembly GCA_018267585.1. Lineage (GTDB taxonomy): Bacteria > Bacteroidota > Bacteroidia > Chitinophagales > Chitinophagaceae > Puia. The sequence goes on along the minus strand of JAFDYE010000050.1, from coordinate 2,646 downwards.
CAGCTTGAGCTTTTCTTCTTTCTGGATGCTCTGGATGATCTCCATTTTGTTCTTATAGGTCAGGGCGAAGAGGAAGAAGAGGAGTTCGATAGTGATGCCGCCTTCGTAGTAGAAGAGGGCGAGGTTGAGCACCGACTGTCCTTTTACCAGGTGAAAATTGGTGGAGATCATGACCTGGGAGATGATGGAAAGCAGGCAGAGGGAGATATTGCCCATGACGATGTAGTTCATCAGCTGGTTGTGGTAGGTCAGCCCTTTCAGAACAAAAACGATGGAGATGACCAGTAGCAGTATCTTGGTAGAGTCTTCGATCGAATTGGCGATGCGGAAGTCCGGGGACAGGAAGTAGAAGAGGATATAGCCGCTCATCAGGGTAGTGATGGCGATGGAGCCCCAGAAGAGGTAGCGGTCGAGGGTTTTGTAGTTCTTGCTCGTTTCCAGGAATTTTCTGTGGAAGATGATATAGCAGATATATCCGACGGAGAAGATGATATTGTCGAGGAAGGATTCGAAGAAATAGTTGAATTCGGTGGTGGACCGGTGGAGGGTGGATTTCAGGAAGAGGAGGACGCTGATGCAGAGCGAATAGCCTACGTAGTATAGGAATTCAGGTTTGCGGCTTTGGATGTATTCGCTGGTGGCGTAGAAGATCATCATCAGCATGATGCCTGCGAAGAGGTTGGTGATGACGTCGATATTGGTGCTGTTCTTGTGGGTAAGCATGATGGCCTGCCGGATGAGGGTATCGCGGGTGAGCCTGGGGTTGATGGAGTTGGTGGGTGCTTTTATGAAGGTTACGAGGGCAAAGAAGGTTGCGTTCTCGTGTGGGTTGAGGGTGATCTGGCGGTAGCCGAGGCTGTCCGGGTCGTTTGGCATGAGATTGGGGACGGGGGTTACGGATTGGTGCGAGGGGGTGATCGGGGATTGCGCCGCGTGGGTGGACGACGGAGTGACGGATTGGTCGGTCAGGCGGTACAGCTGGATGGTATCCATGAAGTAGCCGGGGCAGAAGAAGGCGGTTTGCGGGCGGTCACTGTTGTTCGTTAGTGTAAAACGGAGGACTGTCTTTTTATTGACCTGTGCCGGTGAGACGTAGTGGTCGAATTTACGGGTCCCTTTCTTGTAGGGTAGGAGGGGCAGCTGGTCGATGTCGATATTTCTGCCGGGAGAAAGATAGTACCAGGTATTTTCTGAGAGGTCGTTGAGCAGGCCGGTCCGGGAGAGGTCTGTGGCGGCTGGTGCGGGTGTGTTGCGGACCGTGGTATCGGGGGATATCTGGGCCCGGATGTCGGGCCGGAAAAAGAAAGTAAAAAGGACCAAAAGGGAGGCCCGGACAAGGAGGCTCAGGTTTTGTTGCGGCTTGGCCGACATCACTTTGAATGATCGAGAGATGCGTTTCTTAGAAATATAGCGCATCTCTCGATAAGCGCTTATTTCTGTCCTTACGGACGAACCGCAAAAGGCGGTTCGGGGGTAGTTTTTTTAAAGGTAAAGTAAATATTTTTAATAATTTGGACACATTATCTTTGTATCCATGGCAAACCGACTTAAGTCAAAGAAGAGCCAGGCGCCTGAATCGAATAAGCTGAAGCCTGAAAAAGACACCCAGGTGACAGTTAAGCAGATCGTCAAAGACGAGCGTACCCACAAGATCACGGGGGCTTTATTCCTCTTAATGGCCGTCTTTCTTTTCATTGCATTCACTTCCTATCTTTTTACCTGGAAGGAAGACCAGGACAAGGTCTTTCAGGGGGCGTCGATCCTTTGGCCGGGTTCGCATGTCAAGGTGGCTAATCTGCTGGGGAATCTGGGAGCGTTGATATCGCATGATTTTTTTTATAAGGGATTCGGGCTTGCCTCCTATTTATTCTGTTCGTTCTTTTTTATCGTAGGGGTAAACCTGTTGTTCAAGCGGCGGATCTTTTCTATTCCGCGTAATCTTCGGTATGTGCTGACGGGGTTGTTGTTCTTTTCGGTGGCTTTTGCATTTATCACGCAGGGTAGTGGTTTTCCCTGGGGTGGCGCGGTGGGGGATATGATCAGTGAATGGCTGACGCGTTTCCTTGGTTTTATCGGTACGGCGGCTTTGTTGCTGGTGGTGGGTCTTGCTTATTTTATCTGGCGGTTCAACCCGGTGTTCAAGGTACCTGCGAGGCCGGTGAAAGAGAATGCGGCTGTGCCGGGACCTGTGGAGGAGGTGGCGCCTGTTGCGGGTGCGGATGAGAAGCCGAAGAAAGGGAAGAAAGGGAAGAAGGTGGACGAGGAGGCTAAAGAGGGCGCCAAGCTGTTCATCGATGAGGAGTTCAGCCATGGCAAGGGGAATGTGCTGAAGGAAGATGGTGGGGTGGTGGCGCTGGCGCCGCCGCCGGTGGAGGAGCCGGAGGTTGAATTTACTATTACAGAAAGGGAGCCTGAAGAGGTGGTGTCGCCGCCCTGGGAGGAGGAAGTGGAGGACGAGGATGAGCTGGACGAAGAGCCGGGTGAAGAACCGCCGCCGCCGGTGAGGGTTGCGCCGGCGAAGGTTGCGCCGCTGGAGATACCGCCGGTGCCGCCGTTGGTGAAGACGCCTGTGCCGGGGGAGCTGGAGCTGGAGATAAAGACTGCTCCGGAGCGGCCGGAGACGGGAGATGAGGCGGGTATCCATGA
>JAFDYE010000509.1 GCA_018267585.1 Bacteroidota bacterium | reverse complement strand
GTACCAGTCGAAGCTGAAGCCGATGTGGTTGTCGAGGACGCGGCCGTCGATGCCGAAGTCAAGGGTGGAGATCCTTTCCCATTTCAGGGAGTTGGCGATGGAGCTGGGCTGGAGGATGCTCTGGGCCTGCAGGCCTGCGTTGTCCCAGGATGTGGGGACACCGGTCATCGAAGCCAGGTACATGTTGACGCCGGTATTATTGACGTCCTGGTTGCCGAGCTCGCCATAGGAGCCGCGGACCTTCAGGTCGGACAGGACGGGCTTGAGGGACTGCATGAAGCTCTCTTCGCTGATGCGGTAGCCGGCGGAGGCGGAGCTGAAGAAGGTCCAGCGGTCCTGCTGCGGGAAGAGGTTGCTGCCGTCGTAGCGTCCGTTGAGCTCGAGGAGGAATTTGTCTTTGTAGTCGTAGTTGATCCTGCCGAAGTAGCCGGCGAAGGCTCTTTCGCCGTGTCCGGCGTTGCTGCCTCCCGTGGGTACGCCAGAAGTAGTGGACCCGTCGGTCATGGTGCCGGTGGCCAGGGACAGTTCGGGGTGGGAGGGATCGAGGAGGCTCAACCTGTTGGCGTAGAAGTTGACGTTCTCATCCTTCTCGGCATTGACGCCGGCGGTGAACTTGAAGTGATGATTTTCGAAGATGTTCGGGGTATAGGTGAAGTAGCCGTTGAATGCGTCGACCAGATTTCTGCCCGTGGTATACTGGACGAAGTCGGAAGATGTCGATGCGATGTTGGCCAGCTTTACGGGACCCGGGGTCCAGAAGTCCCATGCCATGACCGGTCCGCCGCCTTCGTGACGGAGGAGGTTGTCGCGGCCGATGGTGTAGTCGGCACGGAAGTTAAGGTTCTTCAGGATCTTGACTGTAGCGCCGAGGTCGACCCTGGAGTAGTTGCTGGAGAGGTTGGATCTGCTCGCCTGCGAGAGAAAGGCTGAGTTGGTGCGGAAGTATTTGCCCTGGTAGGTACCGTAGGGGAAGTAGGCGCCCCAGCGCCAGAAGTAGTACCAGTAGTCCTGGTATTGGTAGGGGTAGTCGTACTGGAAGTTGCGGAACATGGTCTTGACGTTGAGGTCGAGCCAGGGGGTGACGTTTGCGTTGACCGAAGCCGTTATATTGTATTTCTTGACGTCGTCCGGATTCAGCTTGAAGATGTCGCCGTCGTAGCTGTAGCCGCCGGAGATATAGTAGTTGATCTTTTCGCTGCCGCCGGAGACGCTCAGGTTATGCTGTTGGGAGAAGGTATAGTTGTTCAGCATTTCCTTTTTGGGGTCCCATACTTTATAGAAATAGACCGTGCCGCCGACCTGGTCCCAGTCCTGGCCTTTGATCATTTCGTGGCCGGTGTTGGTTTTGGCGTATTGGTTCTTCCAGTTGATGATGCCCTGGCGGAGGGTAAGCATGTCCATGCCGAAGGTATTCGGGTTGGCGGTGCCGCTGCGGACCCCTGCCTGGTTGAGGGCTGCCAGCTCGTCTACGGGATCGGCGAAGTCGGCCAGTACGGTCGGCGTGTTGCCGGAGAAGTAGTCGCTATAGGTGACCACGGGCTTTTGGTTCTTGCGGCCGGTCTTTGTCTTGATGAGGATGACACCAAAGGCTGCGCGGGCGCCGTAGATGGAAGCCGATGCGGCGTCTTTCAGGACGGAGACGGATTCGATGTCGTTGGGATTGATGATGGAGAGGTCGTCGGTTTGTACGTTGTCGACGATGATCAGGGGGCGGCTGGCGCCGTTGATGGAGCCGATGCCGCGGATCTTGATGTCAGCGCCTGCGGTGAGGCTGCCGCTGCCGTACTGGATGGTGAGGCCGGGTACGACGCCCTGGAGGGCTTTGGTGGGGTCGTTGAGCGGTTTGCTGCCGAAGGTTTTTGTCACATCGACTGTGGCGACCGAGCCGGTGAGGTCGGCTTTTTTCTGTGTGCCATAGCCGACGACGACGACCTGGTCGAGGGCTTTATCGGAAGTTTCCAGTTCGATCTGGTATACGGTTGCGCCGGTTACGTCTATACTTTGTGGTTTGTAGCCGACTGCGGATACGGTGAAAGTTTTTGCTCCGTTGGTTTGGATCGAGAAGGCGCCTGTGAGGTCAGTTGTGGTGCCTTTGTTGCTGTGGGGGATCGAGATGCTGGCGCCACTGAGTGGGGTGTGGTTGGTTTTGTCGTGCACCTCGCCTTTAATAAGCTGTCCGAATGAGGTGCTGGTAAGCCAGCACAGCAGTCCGGTTAGCAGAAGAACCTTAGGATTTCTCATAACGTGTAAATTTTTGTTTTTCCAGCCAAGAGTATTTATGGTGATCAATGAAAGACAGGGTTCATGCGGTTTTTTGCAGGGGATGACTGGATGTTTTGGTTAACGATCGCCAATTTAAGTTAAAAAACTGCAAAAAAACGCAAATGTAGGCTGGAAAAAGCAAAAAAAAGCAGAAGTGGTGGTTTGGTTGCTGGTTTTTGCTGGTTTAGAGGGCCTGAGTCCGAGGCAGAGGAAGGGGGCGTTGGTGGGGAAGATGGATTGGGGGCTGGGTGTTCAGGGTTGTTTGACCTGGGTGCGGCCGAAGGTATAGCGGATGGAGACGGCGAAGGCGCCGGGGACGAAGTTGATGGCGGGGAGGATATCGAGTTCGGGTTTCCAGTCGAGGGAGAGGTTGACGGGGGCGTTGGGGAATTTATAGTCCATGCCGACGACGCCCGTAGGGCCGAGCCAGGTCTTGCCATCCTGGAAGCCGACGTAGCCGCCGCCGCCATAGAACCAGTTGAGGGAGGGGGTGGCGCCGATGAGCTGGTGTCTTTCGTAGAGAGCGCCGAGGCCGAAGCGGGTGCCCCAGCCGATGAGGCCTTCGACGGCATTGGTTTCGTCGAGGAAGTATTTTATGCTGACGGAGTTGCTGAGGGTAGGAGGGGAGGTGCTCAGGCGGAGGCCCATCGCCAGCTTGTAGTCCTGTGCAGATACGTGATTGTACAGGCCGCTGAAGATCAGCAGCACCAGGCAAACGGTGATGAATTTCATGTTGGAATTTTTTTTGTTAACGCATAGGTAGGATCCCTATTGGGTTTGCTCTGTTAGGACTTTCTTAAAGTCCGGATGTTTAAACGGCCCCTGGCGGGGCGTTATTTTAGGATTTCTTTTTAGGTTTTGTTGTCGGAGCCGGGGGCGGGTTGGTCTGGTTCTGCCGGTTCTGTTGCGCCTGCTCGACGGCTTTTTGGCGTTGGAGCGCCTGCTGGGTCTCCTTGACGCTTTTCGGGGTCAGGAGGATCCGGGGCATTCCGTTGCGGGGCTGGGTGTCGAATGCGGGCAGTTCTTCGTCTTCGTATGATCTTGGCTTTTTGATGGCCTCGAAGAGTTCTTCCTTGGATTTCGGGCGGCGTTCTTCCTGCCATTTGAAGCCGCGGAGGCGCATATCGTCGGGATTGACGTGTTTGATGGGGATGACGCTGCCTTCGGCGTCGCTGCGGAGCACTACGCGGTTGAGCTCTTTGCCTTTTGACTTGCCGGCGGAGTCGACCGCGGGTTTGCCGAGCGAGTCGAGCTTTTGCGCGAAGATCATGTCGATGATGTCGGCATGGGCCTTGTTGGTCCCGGTGTAGGCTTTGTTGTCGTCCTTTATATAATAGATGGTCTCGGCGTTGCCTTTGGCGCGGATGTAGTCTACGTCCCCGTCCTTAAAATAGCAGTTGATCGTCGTCCCTTTCAGCTGGTTGTAGAAATTGGCTGCCTCCTTGTTGATGGCGAGGGCGTTCTCGAATACGTATAGCCGGTTGGCTTTTTTGTTCTTGGTGTATACGAACATGGTATCACCTGTGATCTGGTAATTGCCGCTGCCCCAGGCTATGGGGTTTATGAACAGCCGGAAGAGGCTGTCCTTTGTAGAATAGTACAGGCTGTCGGAGACGGCCTGGAGTGAGTCCGAGAAGATACGTACGTGGTGGTAGCCGACGATATAACGCAAGGAAGTATCCGTAGTCGGTATCAGCGACAGGGAGTCTTCGTGTGTCAGCGGCGGGGGGCGTCTGGAGCTGTCCCTTCGCATGGAGTCGGCGGCGGCGAACAGGGCCCGCCGGTTGGCGAGGGCGACGCTGTCCTCCCGTCGTTTGCGGTTGGCGCTATCCAGGATATAGTTAACGGCGCTGTCGGACATGCCTGATCGTCTCAGGCTGTCGATATAGGCCAGTCTTCTGAGGCTGTCCGCGGCCCTGTTCCTGGCGCGGAAGTTGGCGATGGTCGTGGCTCTTCGGATGCTGTCGCCTCTTTCTTTTTCCTGCAGCTTTTGGTCCTCTTTTGCCTGCCGGACGCTGTCGCGTGCGGCCCGCTGTCGCATCCTGACCTCGTATTTGGCGTCGTCTATACTGTCTTTTATCGCTTTTATGCGGGCCTGCTCCTTTTCCTTTGCGAGACGGGCGAGCTTTTTTTGTTCTTTGGGTGTGAGTGGTTTGGCGACGGTATCCTTGGCCTTCTGTGCGGAGTCGGTGAGCTTGTGGTGGCCGAGGCTGTCGGCTCCCTTATTGTATATCGTGTCGCGTGAGCGGTAGAGGCTGTCCATGGCCTTTTTGTTGAGGCTGTCGGCGTCGCCTTCGAGGCTATCGCTTTTGTCTTTGCTCCTTATGTTCTCGATGCTGTCTTTGATAGCCTGGAGGGAGTCCGCGGCCCTTCTCCGGATGGTCAGCCTGTGGAGGCTGTCGGCCTCTCTTTTTTCGAGGCTGTCTATGTAGATGCGGTGGAGGCTGTCGTCGTGGGCGATGCGGCGCTGGTCGAGCTCGAAGTCGACGAGGCGGCCCGAGGCGAGGGTATCGGCGGTGACGTAGATGGAGTCCTTGTCCTGTCGGAGCGCCATGAGCGGCTGGCCCGTGGCGAAGAAGCGGTTGTCCTTTTTCCGGTTGACCATGTTCTGTGCGAGCAGGCGCATGCCTTCGGCGGTGTCGATGAGGACGGCATTGCCTCTTGCGACGCTGATGCCGGTACTGTCGTCTATCTGTACCTCGTCACCTGTCAGCTGTTTGGCGCCGTCGGTGAGGGTAGGGCGTTTGCCGAACTGGGCTCTTTTGGTACGCAGGTCGTAATAGCCTTCTTTTGTCCGGACGGTCCGGTGGGTGCTGTCCTTGAACTGGATGAAGGTTTCGGTGATGAACGTGGATATCTGGGTCTGGGTATTGTAGAGGAGGCTGTCTGCCGAGAGGTCGTACTGCGGGTCGCGCATGATGACGTTCTGTCTGAAGTGTACGTCTTTGGAGTTCTCGAAGTAGATGGCCTGGTCGCTGGTGAGGACGGTCTCCTTGTTGACGATCCTTCCGCCGTGGTCGTAGGTGCCGATCTTGTTGGCGAGATCGTACTGGAGCTCTTCGGTGGTCAGGGTGCCTTTGCCGTCGGTGAGGGTGACGTGTTTCTGGAAATGTACCAGCTTTTTATCGACCTCGTATTTTAGATAGTCGGAGGTGATGTCGACGGAGTCGTTGTCGTTGATGTGGGCGTGGCCAAAACATTCGATGTAGTTGGCGTGGGGGTTCATGACGAGGCTGTCGCAGTAGATGAGGGTCTTCTCCTGCCTGATCTTTACGTTGCCGACCAGGGTGGTGAGCTCTGTGGTGTCGTTGAGCTTTTGGAAGCGGTAGCTCTCCGAGTTGAGGATCTCTACGACCTTGATGGAGT
>JAFDYE010000508.1 GCA_018267585.1 Bacteroidota bacterium | reverse complement strand
TCGTGACCGTCTGGCGACTGCTGCCTATGAGGCTGGCGATATCTTCGTGGGTCAGATAGTTGGGGATGCAAAAGCCTTCGATGGTGGTCTCTACCAGATTTTGCTCGACCAGCTGCCAGAGGAAATGTATAAGGCGGGTCTTGACGTCTTTGTTGAGGAGATTGACCAGCCGGTTCTCGATATTGCGGAGCTTGGCTCCCACCTGTTTGCTGTATTTGAGCGCCAGGTCGGGCCGGTTCTTGAGCAGCTTTTCGAAGTCTTCGATGGTGAAGGCGCAGATGCTGACGTCATGTTTGTAGGCCTGGGCAAATTCTCCGTGGAGGTTTTTTCGTTCAAGGCTGAACTGTCCGAACAGCTCGCCTTTTTGTATGATCTCCTTGATCTTTTCATTGCCGTCGTCGTCGATATAGCCGATCTTTATCGTTCCCTCCTTTACAAAATAGACCTTGTTGTGATTATATGCCTCGAAATAGATGTATTCACCTTTGGGTATATCGATGACCTGGTGTTGTACCTTCAGCTCATTGTACTCCTCGTCGGATAAATGGCACCAAAAATTCTTTATCCATGACATGCTTTCTTCGCCCGCCATATTGAACTCATTTAGCGACTAAAGTTACCGTAATTCCTTCATTTCCTTTAGATTTACGAAAAATTAATCCATATGCACGTACCTACGATGGCCGAAATGGTCGCCAAAGGTGAAAGCCCCGATATCCTTTTTTGGGTAGGCTGTTCCGGCAGCTTCGATCAGCGGGCGCAGAAGATCACGAAGGCTTTTGCCACCATACTCGACAAGGTCGGCATCAAATACGCCATATTAGGGAAAGAAGAAATGTGTACGGGCGACCCCGCCCGAAGAGCCGGAAACGAATTTTTATTCCAGATGTCCGCCTATCAAAATATCCAGCTGCTGAACAATTATGGTGTGAAGAAGATCGTCACCACCTGTCCGCATTGTTTTAATATCCTCCGCAACGAATATTCCGAACTGGGCGGCAACTATGAAGTGATCCACCATACGGTGCTATTGCAGCAGCTGATCGACGATGGAAAGATCGTTATGAAGGAAGGGGGCCCATTCAAGGGGCGGAGGATCACCTATCACGACAGCTGTTACCTGGGCCGCGCCAACGACATCTACGAGGCGCCGCGGAAAGTGCTGGAGGTGCTGGATGCAGAGCTGGTGGAGATGAAACGCTGCCGCAGCAAGGGGCTCTGCTGCGGCGCCGGCGGAGCGCAAATGTTCAAGGAAGAAGAAAAGGGGTCGACGCGCGTCAACTTCGAGCGGACCGATGAGGCCATGGACACCGGCGCCGGGATCGTGGCGGCGGCCTGTCCTTTCTGCAATACGATGCTGACCGACGGCGTCAAACACGCTGAAAAAGAAGAGACTGTTAAAGTAATGGATATTGCAGAACTAATTGCCGGCTCGATGGTTTAACTTTGTCCAGGCCCGCATGAAGCGGGCCCCAATCATTTAAGCTATGAATTCACATCATACGGAACTCCTCCCCGCCGATTTCGCCGGCAACTCCAGGGTTTGGGTATACCAGGCACACCGCCTTTTCTTCCTGTCGGAGGCGCTGCAGATAGAAAAAATGCTGGAAGAATTCGTCCGGGACTGGAAGTCACACGGCACCCCGGTCAAGGGATTCGCCAACCTGTTCTACGGGCAGTTCATCGTCCTGATGGCCGACGAAAATGCGACCGGCGTCAGCGGGTGCAGCACCGACAGCAGCGTCCGGCTGATCAAAGCCATCGAAGAGAAATTCCAGGTGCAGCTCTTCGACCGGCTGACCCTCGCCTTCCAGGTCAAGGGCAAGACCCAGATGGTGCCGATGTCCCAGCTGCCCTACGCGCTGGAGAATGGCCTGATCAGCCCGGATACCCTGTACTTCAACAATACAGTGGCGACCAAAGACGAGCTGGCGGCGAAATGGCTGATCCCTGTCAGGGACAGCTGGCTCGGCGGACGCTATCTCAAGCAGACGGCGGCTCAATAATTCTAAAATTATTTCCGGGTTTTGCCCCCAGCCCTTACATTTGCAATCCGGAGAAATTTTTTCCGATACGCGGAAGTAGCTCAGTTGGTAGAGCGACAGCTTCCCAAGCTGTAGGTCGCGGGTTCGAACCTCGTCTTCCGCTCGTAAAAGGGCCCGTCCATCCGGACGGGCTTCTTTCTATGTTGAGGTAAATGGCGCTTATCGAATGACCATTACCGTTCCCTTCCTGAATACGGGCTGCTTCGTCTCCGTACTGAAATAGCTCACCGTCCATACAAAAGTTCCCGGCGCTACTTTCCGCCCGTGATACGTCCCGTCCCAGGCCTGGTCCGGATTCAGGCTCCGGAAGACCAGCTCGCCAAGCCGGTCGTAGATTTGCATCTCGAAATTGGTCATCTCGCAGGCGTGCAGCGGACGAAAGGTATCGTTGCGTCCGTCGTCATTCGGGGTGAATGCGTTGGGCAGCAGCAGTTGGCAGCTGCAGGTCGAAAAGTTGACGGTCGCCGTCAGGGTATCCGAGCCGCAGCCATTGGTGGCGACGACAGTGTAGATACCGGGCTGGGAGGGCCGATAGAAGGCGCTGTGGGAGCTGTCCTGCCAGGCATAGGTATCGGCATTGCCCTGAACCGTCAGCATAAAATCCTCCCCATAGCAGAGGGTAGTATCCCTGGTCATCCGTACTTTCAGGCTGTCATCGAAAGTCACGGTCAGCGTATCGGTATACACGCACTGTCCCACCTGCGCCAGGACGGCATAGGTGCCGGGGCGATAGACGAAATAAGTGGACTGGCCCGTCTGGTTCTGGTCATCGCGCTGTGGCGGCACGGAAGACCATTTATAGGTCCCCTGGCCAAAGTCGGCGTTCAGGACGAGCGTGCTGCCCTGGCAGATGGCCGTGTCGTTGAAGTTCAACGGCTGGTCGTTGCGGTAGGTCACGTCGACGGTATCCGTCACCTGGCAACGGCCCTGATAGGTAACAAAGACCCAGTATTCTCCCCCGCCGGTTATTTTGATCGAGCTGTCGCGCGACTCCGTGCTCCAGTCATAGGCTGTCGCGCCGGGGAAGGCCGCGTTGAGCGTGTAGACCTGTTCGGGACAGAGCAGCGTGTCGGGTCCGAGATCGAAGGGCGGGGTCATCGGTTGCGCGTACCTGATCGTAGCGGTATCCCGGAATACGCCGCAACCGGTTACGGTGACCACCGAAACATAGGTCCCTCCCGGCGCATGGGTATAGATCTGGCCGGTCGTCTCGGGAAGTGTCACGCCGTTGAGCAGCCAGGTATAGGTGCCGTTCTGCGAAGCCGCGTTGAGCTGCAGATTGGCGCTATCGCACATGATATGATCTTTCCCGAGGTCGATCTTCGGCGTATCACTCGCATAGACGCCGATGCTGTCCGTCACGCCGCAGCCGTTGACGGCAAGGGTATAGACGCCGGATGTCTTGATGCGGATCGTATCGGTGTGCGTGGTGTCCGGATCGTTCCAGGTATACACCGCGCCCGCGACAACCGGCCCCCGGATCAGTGTGTCGGGCGTCTTGCCGCAGACATAGATATCGGGTCCGAAACGAAAGTTCATGGGCGTGACGATGGTGATGGTGGCGGTTATCTTTATCGTATCGCTGTTCTTATACCAGACGTCGAGCTCAATGGGGTAAGAGCCCGGACTCGTGAAGATATGCCTGGGCTTGTTGCCGCCGCTGCTGTCATTGAACCCGGAAGAAGGATCACCGAAATGCCATTTGATATAGTCGGGTGTAAAGAAGGTGTCCAGCAGGGGGGAGGAAAAAACGATTGGCGCATTGACGCAGGTAGACGACCAGGCAATGGTGTCCGCTCCCCTGTCCTGCGCCAGGCCCGGGTACGGCGCCGCAAAAAGAGC
>JAFDYE010000507.1 GCA_018267585.1 Bacteroidota bacterium | reverse complement strand
TGAATAAATTGTCCGGAATACGGTCTTCCTTTGCAAAATCTAACCCAGCCGATTTCTTCGCCCACTCATTCCAGGCCACATTCCTCTGCGCGAGATCTACATTCGCCGGCAGCGATGCAAAAGGCGTCATGTCCGCGGTATTGGCAAAAGCCTTCCACATCGGCATCGCAGCGGCGTCATACTGGGACATCGGCTTCATCCCCAGGATGAGCTCGATAGTGCGCAGCACAGAGGTCGTGGAGTACATCGTATGATCGACAAAATGACGCTTGACCATGCCGCCCGCCACGTAGACGGGGCTGCGGTGCGCATCGACATGATCCGGTCCGTTCTGCGCGTCGTCTTCCAGGATAAAGACCACTGACTCTTTCCATACCGGGCTCTTGCTCAGGTATTCGATGAACTCCCCCACGGCGAGGTCATTGTCGGCCACGTGGGCGAACGGCGTCAGCCTGCCTTTCCTCAGACCCTCCGTATGGTCATTGCCGAGGCGAACGGTATTCAGCGCAGGCAGCGCGTTCGCCGCGACCAGCGAGTCAAAATCCCGTTTCCACAGCGTCACGCGGGCCGTATCATAAAAACCCAGGTCCCAACCTCTGTAGTATGGACAAAAATGTCCTTGCAGCACGGGGATATTGGGCTTGTAGTCATCTGCGAACTCCCCATAGGTGCGGAAGCTAACGCCGTCCCGCTGTGCGTGATCCCAGATAAAACCCCCTTTGTTGTTGGCGATCGCGCGATTGCCTTCTCCATCATAGCTGCCACCCCTTCCTCCATAGCTGGTCACCCAGTTCTTTTCAAGATAATCATTGGCGTAGCCGCCCGTGGTCCAGGTATGCCCATCCATGCTCACTTCCGCATCGACATAGAAATTATCGAACAGGACGAACTCGCGCGCAAGCGCGTGCTGGTTCGGCGTGATATGTTCTCCGAACAATACCAGGCTGGTATCGCCATTGCCTTCCTTCATATCGCCCAGCACCTGGTCATAGGTCCTGTTCTCCTTGATAATATAGAATACATGCTTGATCGGCGACGCATCTCCGACCTTTGTCGGCACCGGATTGCCCGCCTCTCCTTTTGCCTGCAGCTCGCCATTCTTCGTATAAGGCGTGTTCTGATAGACCTGTGCCGAATATTCGCCCAGCAACCGGTCATCGGGCTCGGGGAATATACTCATCGTACCCTTGAACAGACCGGCGATATATTGCACCGGCTGCGCCTTTTTCATATCTCCCTGCTGGTAGTTCACCTCCTGACGGCGACCCATCGGATTTGGGCCCAGCGGATTGGCCATGGAAGAAAAGCCCTTTCCATTGGCGACCCAGACCTTCCCGTTAATGACCTTGACCGCGGTAGGATACCAGCCCACGGGAATAAACCCCTTCGAAGAGCCGGAACCAGGCTTGCTGACATCAAAAACGGCAAGACAGTTGTTGTCCGCGTTCGCCACATACAGGGTCTTGTTATCGGCGCTGAGCGCGAGCGCATTGGTCGTCGAGCCGGGAGGCGCGTCGGGATACAGGGCTGCATTCAACGTTTCCAGCACTTTTCTGTTCTTTACGTCAATGACGGAAACGCTATTGTCGTTGGCGTTCGCCACATACATCCAGCGATCGTTGGAGGAAAGGCAGATGTCATTCGGGTTATCACCTACCGGGATCTCGCCCGAGAAGGTACGCGATTCCGTATTAAAGATCATCAGCTTGTCGCAGCCCCAGCAGGTGATGTACAGCTCCTTTCTATCGCGCGACAGGACGCAGGTGTAGCCCTCTCCGCCAAGGTCCAGCCGCTGCACCACTTTTTTGGCCGCCATATCCACGATGTAGAGGGAATTGTTCTCCTTGGTCACTACGTACAGGAGACGACGCTTGTCATCGATGTCCAGGCCGGCAGGAGATATCTTTTCCGGCCACCTCTTGCCCAGCACCAGGCTGTCGATCAGCACCAGGCCGGGATGCCCCGCGGAAGGCCGGGTATTGACCGCGTATCTGAGGATCACGTTGTCGTTGCCGCCGGACGCATAGAGGAATTTGTCATCGGCACTGAACTTGAGGCCCAGCCACGATTTTGCGATGATCACGCTGTCCAGGACGGTCTCATTCGCGACGTCGAGCAATTGCAGGGTCTGCGTGCTCTGGCCGTTGTTCGTGACAGCCGCCCATCGACGCGACGATGAAACGGCGATGTTCAGGGGAAGATCACCCAGCCGGAGGCCATGGCCTACAGGCGTCAGGGTCCATCCGTTGGGCAATAGAACTTTCTTTTGCTGTAGCGCTTCTCTGGTCTCCTGCGCGCACAGGCTGCTAACGGTGCATCCTGCTGCCAGGAGGAATAAAAATATTCTGTTCATGATCGTTAAAATTATTTATCCTGACCCGCCTTATCATCTCCGCATGAAAATTTAATGGATATATAATGTCTCACGGACTCCCGCGGGATACCCGGTTTCAGCGAAACAGCCGTGCGGCCCTTTCAGCGGATTCCGGCTTGCCCACGTCGATGAACCGGGACTGGCTGTGGTCGAAACCCCGGATCACCTGCCGGGACGCCAGATCGAGGTACATATCTATCGTGGAAAATTTACCCTTCTGCGTTATGAGGGAGAAGATCGCCGGGTCGATGACATGGATGCCGCTGAAGGCTTTTTGGATCAGCAGGCCGGAGGAGCCGTAACCCGGGTGGCCCCCGGGATCAGGCGGCGTGTTGCCCCTGCGGACCAGCCGCTCTTCGCCCGTCTTCACATTCTGCCAGCCGCGAAGCTCGTCCTTCTCATCGAACAGGAGATACCGGGAAGTGGTTCTGTTCGTCACGGCAAGCGTCGCCATCGGGCCTTTCCGGAAATGGTCATCGATCATTGCGCCGAGGTCCATATCCGTCAGGATATCCACGTTCATCAGCACGAATGGCCCTTCGTCCAGCAAAGGACTCGCCTTCAACAGTCCGCCGCCGGTCTCGAGAACCATATCGGTCTCGTCGCTGATGGTAAACCGGCTTCCCCAGCCACGGTTAGACGTCAGTACCTCGATGATCTGCCCTGCGAAATGGTGGACATTTATGACGATATCGTCGATGCCGTAGCCCTGAAGATACTCGACATTCCGCTGCAGCAGGCTTTTCCCGTTGACGGTCGCCAGCGCCTTGGGATGCCGGTCCGTCCAGGGTTTAAATCGGGTTCCCAGGCCAGCGGCAAGTATCATAGCTTTCTTAACGACAGGATTGCTCATCAGAGGACGATATTTTGCAATATAGCGCTTTTACCCGTGAAGTCCGTATTATAATGAAGACCCCGGCTTTCCTTACGGAATGAGGCTCCCTTCACGATAAGGTAGCCGACTGTTATCAGGTTGCGCACCTCACAGAGCTGTGGCGAAACAGCCGTGGTCTCATAGAGTGACTCTATCTCTTCGTGCAGCAGGTCGAGGCGTTTGCTTGCGCGCTGAAGACGGGTGTTGGTGCGCACGATGCCGACGTAGTCGCTCATCAGGAGCTGCAGCTCTTTAAGGCTCTGGGTGATGAGGATCATTTCCTGCGGCTCCGTCGTGCCCGCCGCATTCCAGTCCGGCACTCCGTCCTTGAACTCGATCGCGGCCACCGCCTGTATGCTGTCGAGGTAACAGCGGTGCGAGAAGACCAGCGCTTCCAGCAGGGAGTTGCTGGCAAGGCGGTTGGCGCCGTGAAGGCCGGTCGAAGAACACTCCCCGCACGCATAGAGATTCCGGATAGAGGTATGTCCCCACTCGTCGACCTTGATGCCGCCGCAGCTGTAGTGGGCGGCGGGAGCCACGGGTATCATGTCCTGCGCTACGTCGATGCCGATGGACTTGCATTTCTGGTGGATATTCGGGAAATGCTCTACGAATTTCACCTGGTCCATATGACGGCAGTCGAGATAGACGTGTTCCGTACCCGCCTTCTTCATCTCGCTGTCGATGGCGCGGGCTACGATGTCGCGGGGGGCCAGGTCCTTGCGGGGGTCATATCTTTCCATAAAGGCTTCACCCTTTCCGTTGCGCAGGATCCCGCCGTCGCCGCGCACCGCCTCGGTGATGAGAAAGGAGGGACTCACCCCCGGTTCATACAGCGCCGTCGGATGGAACTGGATGAACTCCATGTTCTCGATACGGCCCTTGGCGCGATAGACCATCGCAACGCCGTCACCCGTGGCGATCTTCGGGTTGGTGGTCGTACGATAGGCCTGGCCGTTACCACCCGTGGCCAGCAGGGTGATCTTGGAAAGTATCTTTACGATCCTGCTGGTCTGCTGATCCAGCGCGTATACGCCATAGCATTCGATATCGGGGGTCGACTTGGTGACGAGATACCCGAGGTGGTGCTGGGTTATCAGGTCGAGGATAAACCAGTGCTTGACGACCTCGATATTCTTCTGCTTACCCACGGTCTCGAGAAGAGCGCGTTCGATCTCTTTCCCGGTGACGTCTTTGTGATGCAGGATACGGAACTCGGAGTGCCCGCCCTCTTTACCCAGCTTGTAGTCACCGTCGGAGTCTTTGTCAAACCGGGTCCCCCAGTCGATGATCTCCTGGATACGCTCGGGTCCTTCCTTGACCACTATCTCCACGGTATTCGGGTTGCAAAGCCCGTCCCCGGCGATAAGAGTATCCTGTATATGTTTCTCATAACTGTCGTGCTCAAAGTCCGTCACCCCTGCGATACCGCCCTGCGCGTATTTTGTGTTGGTCTCGTCGGCTCTCGACTTGGTGATGACAAGGACCTTTTTTTCCGGATGACGCTGGGCGACCTTTAGCGCATAACTAAGACCGGCAATGCCGGAACCAATGACCAGAAAATCTGTTTGTATCATATAGAGTAATTCGCTTCGCTAATATCTACCGGGTCAGACCCAGCCTTACGGTTAACGGCGCAACCGCAAATTTAGTGCAGGATTCGGATTTGGGGTCGATTTTTCCCGCGTTTTCAGCTGGAATCGATAAATTAGATA
>JAFDYE010000506.1 GCA_018267585.1 Bacteroidota bacterium | reverse complement strand
TTCCCTTCCACTTTCAGCATGGTCTGGTGGATATGTCCGTTCAATACCGATACCGAGCCAAAGCGGCGCAATAATGCCAGCGCCTGCTCGCTGTCGCGCGTCCCCCAGCCCCACTGCGGATAGACCTGCCACAACGGGATATGCGCAAAGACGACGATCGGCGTGCTGTTGCTCAGGCCCTTCAGGTCGTCCTCCAGCCATTTCAGCTGTTCCGCACCCAGCTCACCCAGCCCGCCCTCGGCCATATTGATGACGTTGACCAATCCGATAAAATGTACGCCCTGCGAATCCCAGCTGTACCAGCCATTCCCCTTCGTACCCTTGCCAAAACGATCGAGGAACTGCTTGCCGTTATCGTTGAGTACGTCGTGCTCTCCGGGCACATAGAATATCTTCCCGGTCTTGACGCTTTTCAGCGACTGCTCGAGCGTATCGAACTCGTCCGCCTGCGCCAGGTGCGTCAGGTCGCCGGTGTGCAATACAAAGGACGGCGTCACCGGCATCGCATTGATCTTGTCGATCGTAGCCTGTAAAGTGCCTACGACGTCCGGGTTGGCTGCCTTGTTAAAGCCGATATGGCTGTCGCTGATCTGGGCAAAGAAGAAGTCTGCTTTGGGGATCACGAGCCCATTCTTAAGGCCGCCCGAGCGCTTGTCCATCATCTGGCTCATGCCGAAGGATTTGAGAACGCCGCCGGTCATCATCCACAACACGCCGGTGCCCGCCCAGGCCATGCACTTGATAAAACCGGCCCGGTCGATATTGTCTTCGCTCTCCATTTTGTCGAATAAGTTTTTTTCGTCCATGTTGATCGATTTTTGAACAAAACAACAGCAAGCCGGCGCTCCGGTAAAACTTTTTACAGCAACCACGCCGGATTCTTGATGATCCTGCTGAACCTACGAAAATCAAGAAAAACAGGGGTTTCGTGTAAAAAACCGGGATCCCGGCCCTTTAAAAGGTTAATTTTACCTACCATGCAAGCAGCAGGCTCCATTGCCAAATACCGTATCTGGGCGCATATCGCCACATGGACACTGTTATACCTTTTCTGGGTGACGGTGCTTCAGAACCGTAGCCTGACCTTTAGCCGGACGCTCACCGTCCAGTTCTGCTACCTTGCCTTCATAGCAGGCAATTATTATTTCGATCTCTATTTTACGATCCCGCGTTTCCTTTACAGAAGGAAATATGTGCTGTTCGGACTTTCTGTGATCGGAGGGATCCTTATCGGCTCTTTTCTGCGCACCCTGCTGGCGCTCTATATGACCACGCACGTCTTTCAGCCGGGAGGCCGGACACCCGATTTCCAGGCGGTCTTCCTCAATTCGCTGCTGAATATCGCCTTCTGGACCATCGTGATCCTCGCGGTGCACCTGGTCATCGAAAAGATCCGTTTTCGCAAGTACATCGACACGATCGAAAAAGAAAAGACAAAGAACGAGCTGGACTTCCTCAAAGCCCAGTTCAACCCGCATTTCCTTTTCAACTCCATCAACTCCATCTACGGCCATATCGACAAGACCAATCCGACGGCCCGCAACATGCTGCTGACGTTCTCGGAGATGCTCCGCTACCAGCTGTACGAGTGCAACGTCGACTCGATCGGCATCGACAAGGAGATCCACTATATGCGTAATTACGACGCTCTGCAGCAGATCCGTAAGGAGGAGGACCTCGTGGTCAGGATGTCCGTCAGTAAGGAAGTAAAGGGGTTCAATATCGCCCCCCTGCTGTTCATCGGCTTTATCGAGAACGCCTTCAAATACGTCAGCACCGCGGCTGACGAGAATAAAGTGGAGATCAGCCTGGACAAAAAAGAAGAGAACGTAGTATCATTCCGGGTATTCAATACAAAGGAAAGGAACACGGGCAACGCCATCAAGGATCGTGGCATCGGCATCGTCAACGTCCGGCGGAGACTCGAGCTGCTGTATCCCGGCCGGCACGACCTGACGATCACCGACTCGGAAAGGACCTATGAAGTTAACCTGGAGATCCAGCTGACATGAACGCAATCAACCATACGATGAGCCTCCGCTGTATGATCGTGGACGACGAGCCGATCGCGCGCAAGCTGCTGCAGGAGTACATCGAAGACATCAGCTTCCTCGAGCTGAAGGCGACCGTAGAAAATGCCCTGAAAGCCAATCAACTGCTGAACAGCGAACCGGTCGACCTGCTCTTTCTCGATATCAATATGCCCCGGCTGACGGGGCTGGAGTTCCTGCGGACGGTGACGTCCTCCCCCATGGTGATCATGACCACCGCCTATGCCGAATATGCAGCGGACGGCTTTGAGCTGGACGTGCTCGACTACCTGGTCAAGCCCTTTTCCTTCGAACGTTTTCTCAAAGCCTGCAACAAGGCCAAAGAATACCACGAGCTGAAGACCAGGGCCGTCGCGGGCAGCACCACGCAGAACGATTATTTCTTTGTCAAGCGTGACGGCCGCATCGAAAAGGTCTTCTACGACGAGCTGGTCTATATCGAGGCCATGCTCAACTATGTCGTGCTCCATACCACCAACGGCAAGATGGTGGTCTATCATACCATCCGGGGTATCCTCGAGCAACTGCCTTCCGATATCTTCCTGAAGGTGCACAAGTCGTCGATCATCAATATCAAAAAGGTCAAGAGCATCGAAGGCAACACCATCGATCTCGGCGTGGCGAAGGTCACGGTCAGCCACAGCGCCTTCGAGACGGCGATGAAGACCATTCTGAAGGACCGGATGATCAAGCGGTAGCGTCCGGCATCCCCGCATTATTTTCGTTGCAATAGCTGGAAGAACTGGTCCAGCTGCGGCAGGATCACGATCCTGGTCCGCCTGTTGGCCGCGCGTCCTTCCGCCGTGCTATTGGATGCAACGGTTATGTATTCGCTCCGCCCTGCCGCCGTCATATGCGTGGGTGGGATATTATACTGGTTCTGCAGGATACGGACGACCGATGTCGCCCGCTTGACGCTCAGGTCCCAGTTGTCCAGCAGCACGCCCTGCAAATACGGCACGCTATCGGTATGCCCCTCGACCATGAACTCGATATCGGGCTGGTTCTTCAGCACCGTCGCCACCTTGCCCAGGACCTCTTTTGCGCGTTCGGTCACGGTGTAGCTGCCACTGTTGAACAGCAGCTTGTCGGAGATATCGATATACACCACGCCCTTTTCGATCTTGATGTTGATGTCCTTGTCGTCCATATTCCCGAGCACGCCTTTCAGGTTCATCACCAGCGCCAGCATCAGGGAGTCGCGATGGGCCAGCGCCGACTGCAGGTCGCGGATATACACGTCCTTTGCGCCGATATTCTCGAGCGACTGCTTAATGCTCGCGGCCTGGCTGCTGCTGATGACCGAAAGGTCCTGCAGCTGCTTCAGGAGCTGGGTATTGTTCTCGCGGATGGCCGGCAACTGGCGGTTGAGGTCGTCGACCTGTGCCTGCAGGGCCTGTTTTTGTTTGTCCAGACTGGCGCCGGCGTCACGGCAGGACGCCAGTTCGGCCTTGTCGGCCGCATAGAGAGAATCATACCTGGCCTGGGCGCGCTGCTGCGCTGCCTCGTATTTCTTCGAGCTGACGCAGGAGGCAAATACCAGCGCCGCAAACAAGCCGGTGAATAGATAGTTAGGTCTCATACAATGCTTTTTTGGATTACCGCAAAGCTAGCGGCTATCCCGGCCTGTAATGCTGACCTTACTCAGGCATTGTATTGACTGCCATCACCATTCTACCATTTCAGGCTGACCCGGACGCCTTCGGGACTGTTGGCAAAGCCCAGCCATTCCGTCTTTGACGCCGCGTCCCAGGACGTCTCCAAACCGGCAACCGGCTGCCCCTTGTCATCCGTTGTAGTGATGGCGACCGGTTTGGCCGGCAGCCAGACCCGCATAGCGTTCTGCGTATTGACAGGGCTTTTTACCACAAAGGAATAACTTCGTCCGGCACGCCGCTCCTCGTAGACCCGCGCCGCAGCCGCCAGCACCCGGGGCTGGGTGACACCCGCCATCCGGCGGCAGTCATAGAGCAACGCCTGCTCTCCCGGCTCGACCTTCTTTTCTGCCAGTACAGGGAGCTGCGGGTCGAACAGGTCGATGACCGGCCCTTTGACGATATAGGGTTTGCTGTCGGGGTTCTCGTCCAGTACGGCGACGATATCATAAGGTCCGCGTTCGAGATAAAGGTCGTTCTTGAATTTAAGATCGGCGGCCTGCTTTACCAACTCGAGATAGGGCTTGTCGCCACCCGCATCCATGACATATTCTTTCGGGTTCTGCCGCAGGATATATACGGCGCCTTTACCAACCGGGTATCGCTGTTTCCCTGTCGAAGCGTCGATGCCCAGCTCTTTGAAGAGATGCTGCGATGGCGCGGTGTAGCTGTTACCCTTCGTATTCCACCACTCCATGACGGACTGATAGGGATCGTCGTCGCGCCCGCAATAGATCAATATTCCGCCCTGTCTGACCCAGGCGGCGATATATTTGTGTACTTCGGGCCCGTTAGGCTTCATATTGGAATAGCTCATGACGAGCACTTTGATCTTATTAAGGGTCGCCGGGTAGGCGAGGTTCTCCATGTGCACGGTCTCCACGGGAACTCCCCTTTTCAGCAAGGGCAGCGTCTGCCCATAAAAGTTGGAGAACTGCGGATCTTCGAAGCCGTTGTGCGTGGGAAAGCGCTGGAACATCAGCGAATTGCTCATCAGCACGCCGATGCCGCCCACGCCGCTGACCCTGTTGGAAGACAGGGGCATGGCGTTCAGCGCGTTGATCATTACCTGCATCTGCGTCGAGTAGTAGTTGGGGATCAGCACGCTGCTGTCGCTGTTCGCCAGCTTGTAAGGACGGGTGTAGATGCGCTCGGGCCAGGGCATGACCTCATAGTCGGCGACCATGGGATAAAGGAGCTCGGCGGTAAAGGTCGCCTGGTAGTTGCGCTTATAGTCGGCCCAGTCGCGGGGCCAGTCTTCGATGGGGTCGGTCAGAAAGAACAGCTTGCGGTGCGTCGGCGCCGTCATCGACACCATCGAGCCATATTCGAGGAAGGCGTTCTCGAAGACCCGCTCTTTTTTGACCCCGTTGAAATAGGTCGGCTCGCGGGAAGTCCCCGTCCAGACCTGCGCGATATAGCCGTCGATGCCGGGCAGGGAGGCCAGGCTGGCTTCCGGGCTGACGATCTTCCAGCTCGAATAGTTGACCAGCGAATGC
>JAFDYE010000505.1 GCA_018267585.1 Bacteroidota bacterium | reverse complement strand
AGCCCCAGCGATATCCGTCTCCCCAGCTCTGTGTTCAAAAGAGCATCCGAGGACGTCAGGCAAAGCAGACCAATTAGAAAGATCACGAGGGCGACGAAGAATAAATGAACATACATCAGCTGACGATTCATCAGGCTTAAGGGACCAAGCTCCTGTCTCCAGCGAAAACGGCTGGGGAAAAAGATATGCAATACCGCGAGCAAGATGAACATGACGCCTACGATCCTGAATTGCAATTCCAGCATTATGATAGGGTTAGGGTGTGCATTCGAAAATTGACATAAAGGGAGTGAATTTGGTTTCCCTGAAACCAGCAAAGCCCGCACGTTCAAATGCGTTCTTCCAGACAGAACGGGAGAAGAAATGTGTGAATCCTACCGAAAATGCCAGAAAATTCGGAAGATCGCGCAGGTGCTCCACCATGATAACCTTGCCATGGGGCTTGCACAGGCGATGGCATTCCTTCAGGAACAGGATCTTTTCATCATGCGATCTTATCTCATGAACGGCAGATAGCAAAAAAATAAGATCGCCCGTATGATCTGACAGCGGTAACGAGCCGGACTCCACCTGTTGTGTTTTCGGATATACAAGGCCTAGTTTCCGGGCCCTTTTGATAGCCGGCTCTTTGTGCCGTTGCGCATTATAAAAGTCAAATGCCTTGAGGTCCGAATGGGGAAACTTCCTTTTCAGAATAAAGCTTGTTTCATCGAAGCCGGCGTTAATATTGACGATCAGGTTCGCATTGGCATAGTCGTGAACTGTTGTTCCCAACCAGTCCAGTTCATAGTACCCTGAATAGTCATATACATAGGCAGACACCAGCAAGGGCATGATCAGGCCGTAAAGGAATGCGGCCACGATGATACCGAAAAGAAGAGGCGGCCATTTAACAAGGGAATCGCTGACAACTATCAGCAGCAGGGCTCCCAGACCAACGACGTAAAAATGCCGGTTGAAGCTCAGGATATTCAATACACCCTGAAACCTTCTTCTTTTTACTTCCATCTTTCAAGTTTACCTTTTTTCCAGCAATAAGGGATATCGTGTATGATAAACGCATTGGCAAGCCTGGCGCCATCCAGCTGCAGGCGGTTAATAAACGAAAAATTATGTTCGATGACGCTGACCGGAGCCGGCTTCCAGTTCTCCCGCATCCCCTCGATGATCAGGACGCGCTTATCATTGGAGTTATAGGTGAAGGTAAAGGGTAGAGGGCCTGCGAATTTCCTCGCTTCTTT
>JAFDYE010000504.1 GCA_018267585.1 Bacteroidota bacterium | reverse complement strand
TTCGGCTCTGGCGACTTCCAGGGTTTCGGCGGAGGTGGATTCAGCAGCGAGGACAGCGGAGAGTTCTCCGACTTCTTCGAATCCCTTTTTGGCAACGCCGGGGCACGCAGTGGCCGCCGCACCAGCTTTCGCGGACAGGACTACCAGGCGGAGCTCCAGATCAGCCTGGCCGACGCCGCCACGACCCACCAGCGTGTACTCACGGTCAACGGGAAAAATATTCGCATCACCATCCCGGCAGGGGTGGAGAACGGACAGGTGATCAAGCTCAAGGGACACGGCGCGCCAGGCGCCAACAACGGCCCCGCAGGCGATCTCTATATTACATTCACGATCGAGGAAGACCCCCGCTGGAAAAGGGACGGCAACGACCTGCACGCCAAGGCGGCGCTCGACCTTTATACGGCCGTTCTGGGGGGCGAGATAACAGTAGACACGCTCAGCGGAAAAGTAAAACTCAAGGTAAAACCCGAAACCGCCAACGGGACGACGACCCGCCTCAAAGGCAAGGGGTTCCCGGTATACAAAAAAGAAGGCAGCTTCGGAGACCTGTATGTGACCTTCGACATACAGCTGCCCAAAAACCTTTCTGAAAAGGAAAAAGAGCTGTTCAGAGAACTACAAAAATTAAGCAATAAATAACTCATCATATGCAGTCGGAAGATCTCATACCCGCTGGCGATTTCTGCACCTACCACCACGTCGAGCTGTCTTTTGTCCAGCACCTCCATGAGTCCGGACTCATTGGCATGACCTTCCTGGAAGGCTCAGCCTACCTCTCGGCAGGCGAGCTGCCCACCCTGGAAAAATTTGCCCGCTGGTTCTACGACCTGGACATCAACCCCCAGGGCATCGAAGCCCTCAACCACGTCCTCGACAAAATGCAGCAGGTGCTCGAAGAGAACAGGCTCCTCCGCAACCGGCTGCAACGCTACGAAGACCATTCCGCGGCAGAACCCGAGGACGTCTTCTGAGCCGCCGGCGACAGGATCCCTGCCTCCCTTCCCTCACCCGGCGGGTGGCCACCCCTTCTGGCACAGGACTTGCCCCTTCCCTGGAAAAACTTCCATGTACAACACTACTGTCACCAGCCAGGACCAGGCAGTCTGCCACCTCTTCTTCCACTGCTGCCTCGAAGACAACCAGTTCAGCGAGCAGGAAATGAATGACCTCTCCGGGAAATTGGTCGCGCTGGGGTTGCGCGACAAGGTCCACATAAAAGACGAGCTGGTGGCCTACCGTAGCTATAAGCCACAGATCACCGACGAACAAGCCTATATCCGCTGGCTGCTCGGGCTGATCAAGCCGGTCAACGAGCTCGCCCTGTACTCCTATTGCGTCGAGCTCTGCATCGACGATCCCGTCCTGGACGCCAAGGAAGAGGCACTGCTGGTCAAGATCGCCGCCGAACTGGATATACCGATCGAAGGCTCGCTCCTTATCAACCGCCTCATTGCCCAGCGTCGGGCAGTCGAACTGCAGAAGATATTCTGATCTTCCCCACCCCGGTCAACTGAGGAATTATTTACCCCCAAAGCCGCCCACCGGCCTGGCATGATTTTACCAATATTGCTGAAAACTGTTGATTATGCAAACTACATCAGAAACAATCGAGGTGCTGAACGACCTCATCCAGATCAATAACGATCGCATCGCGGGATACGAAAAAGCCATCAGGGAAACCAAGTCGGAAGACGACGACCTGAAAGTACTCTTTGCTACCATGATAGCGGAGAGCCACCGGATCCGGATAGCGTTGTCAACCGAAGTCCAGGCGCTCGGCGCAAACATCGAGCAGGGTACGACCGCCACGGGCAGGATCTACCGCGCCTGGATGGACATAAAATCGGCCTTCGGCAGCAACGGCCGGCACGCGCTGCTGGCCAGCTGCGAATCGATCGAAGACTCAACCCAAAAAGCATACCGGTCGGCGCTCAATCACGACCTGCCCTCCTTCATCCGTGACCTGCTGCTGCAGCAACAGGAGGCGCTGCTGACCTCTCACAACGAAGTAAAAGCGCTGAGAACTTACGCTTAACGCTTCCTCTGAACACAAAAGATCCTCTGATCACAAGCTAGCGCGGTCCCGGCCGCGCTATTATTTTCTCCGCCACCTCCTGACCGCTCGTCAGCGCCGCTTCTACCGTCCCGGGCGCGATCCCCTCATATAGTGCCTCGCCGGCGAACCAGATCGTCCCCTCCACCGACGCCGACAGCTGCGCACGGGCATCCGCCGCCCCTACGGTATCATAGCTGTAGCCTCCCAGCACGGAAGGGTGAGCGGCCCAGTCCACGATCCGCATAACGACCACCTCCTTCCGAAGCGCCTCCGCATCCAGGGAAAATATATGGGCCAGCGACCGAAGACAGGCGTCGACCCGCTGAGCCTCGCCAAGCCGAAGGAACGCCTGCATCCTCCCTCCCGCCAGCCAGCCTGTCAGCAGCCGGCTGCCTTGCACCGGCTGCGTCCACCAGGTAGGAATATCCTCTTCGCTGATCACGAACAATGTCTGCCCCGCAGCCTCCCAGAATGCCGTCCTGAACTCGATCAGTATCTTTACCACAGAGCCGTAACCAAGCCGCGAAGCCGCCTCCATATGCCCGTCCACGGCCGGCGAGAACCGCAGCAGACCAGCCTGTAACACCCCGAGCGAGGCCGTAACCACCAGCCCGGAGCCGGTATAACGTTCACCGTCAGCTGCCACACATTCCGCCTTGCCCGGCTCCCACGCGACTTCCTTCACCAGGGAAGAGAAAAAGAACCGGCACCCCAGCCGCAAACATTCCCCGACCAAAAAATCCACGAGCCCCCGGTACCCGCCCTCCAGCCGATACTCTTCATCCTCCCCCTCCCGCACCCATTCGTTATAAAGCGCACGCGTGCTCACCCGCCGGATATCGGCCAGATCATAGCCTTCGGCAAATCGGAATACCGACTCCCTCAGCGCGCCATACCGCTGCCCGCCAAAATATTCGCTCATAAACTGGTCGATCGGCATATCCTGCTCCAGGCCCTCCATCTTCCCCATCAGTTCGCCCCAGTCGCTGCCCAAAAAAGCACGGTCCCCACTGTCACCCAGCCCCCGCCCCTTCTCAAGACGCACCATATGCCCGTTGACAGGCTCAAGGACCAGACCCGCCTCTTTCGCCAGCTCTATACTCAGCGGCAGCTCGCCGTGGATGAACTCGGCGCCCCCTTCCACGACGGACGAGAACCCCTCGGTAATTGTCATGATCCTTCCCCCCGGCCCGGCCGAAGCTTCCAGTACGGTCACAATAAACCCGGCCTCGCCGAGCCTTCGGGCCGCCAGCAACCCGCTGACCCCGGCCCCTATGATGATGATCGATGATGCCATGCGTAAAGTTAGTATTTTTACACCCAGTCATGTCCCAACCAAAGCGTAACTCATTTTTTGTCATCCTGATACTCGGACTGCTCTCCGCCATCGGTCCCTTTTCCATCGACATGTACCTGCCCGGTTTCCCCGACATCGCCAGATCGATGTCCACAACCATCGCAAAGGTCACCCTGTCCCTGTCCAGCTTCTTCATCGGCATCTCGGCCGGACAGTTCATCTACGGCCCGCTGCTCGATCGTTACGGACGCAAGAACCCGCTCTATATCGGCCTTTCGATCTATGTGATCGCATCCGCCTGCTGTATCTTCGTCCGCGACGTAGAGTCCCTCATCGTGCTGCGCTTCTTTCAGGCGATCGGCGGCTGTGCGGGCATGGTAGCCTCCAGGGCGCTGGTCCGCGACCTCTTCGACGTCAGCGACAACGCAAAGATCTTTTCCTTACTGATGCTCGTCGTCGGCGTATCGCCGATCATCGCTCCAACCCTGGGCGGCACGATCTCCTCGACACTGGGCTGGAGATACATCTTCGCCGTCCTCACCGCGATCACCGCCCTCATCCTGATAGCAGTGCACTTCGCACTGCCCGAAGGCCGCCAGCCGAATAAGGAGCTCTCCCTCAAACCCGCCCCCATCATCGCCGGTTTCTGGGCCGTCGCCCGCGAACCCCGGTTCTATACCTACGCCCTGACCGGAGCCATCGCCTCTGCCGGTCTCTACGCCTATATCGCCGGTTCGCCATACGTATTCATGGAATTGTTTCACGTCTCAGAACGCCAGTACGGCTGGATATTCGCCATTATCGCCATGGGACTCATCGGGAGCAGCCAGCTCAACAGCGTGCTCCTGCGAACCTATAAGAGCGAACAGATCATCCGGGTCGCGCTCTTCCTGCAGGTGGCCACAGGGCTTGCCCTGCTCATCGGCAATCTCCTCGGGGCGCTGGAACTCTTCAGCACCATCTTCCTGATCTTTCTGTTCCTTTGCTGCCAGGGCTGCGTCTTTCCCAATTCTTCCGCTTTGTCCCTCGCTCCTTTTGCCCACAACGCGGGGACGGCTTCCGCCCTTATGGGGGGTATCCAGATGTGCATCGGAGCGCTTACTTCCGCATCAGTAGGCTGGCTGAGCAACCAGACCGCCGTGCCCATGTCCGGCGTCATGGCCGCCTGCGCCGTCTCGGCCCTTTCCATCCTGCTTCTGGGCAGAAAAGTTATTCGCTATCAGACGGTTGCCTCCTAGGGGCATATTTGCGGGTTTTTTATCCAAAATGGGGACAAAAAAATTACTATTTTGTCCTTCCTTCGAAGCCTTTTTTATTATTTTTGTAGTCACCTGCCTGATCCCTGCGTAAAAAAAATTCACTATTCTTTAGGAAGCCTGACCCAACCTGTAGCACAAGAATTGATCATACTAAATTCAAAGGCATCCTTATGCAAATACAATTTATCCGGAACATTCAATTCACCAAGCTGGTGAAGGCCGAAGGCCGTCTGAGAGAGTTTAACTTTCGTAAATCCAATGGACTGCAGGAAGGCCTGTTCACCGTGGACGTTAGCGATGACCGCGGCAACCGGATCGTGCTGAGAATGCAACGCGAAGATGGCGTATGGAAGATCATTAAGCAGCAGCTGCCCGCATGGATATGGGAGAACGAAGCGACCTTTCACACGCTGATCGAAGAAGAGCTCGGTGCCACCGGAATGGTGAAATAACAGCAGGTTCCCTTTCCCCACTCACTTTCCACACGGAAGCGCCCATTATTGGCAGCCGTGAATTCCTGGCAGAGCAGCATCCCCAGACCGGTGCCTTTCTCCTTTGCAGTGCCATAGCTGGTAAAACTTTCCCTGCGACGGATCCGCTCGAGCGCATCTTCCTTCATCCCGATGCCTGTGTCGGCAATACGCACCTCGATCTCACCATTCACCCGATGGGAACAGACCGTGACACTATCCCCCGGACGACAGAACTTTATAGCATTACTGACCAGATTCCGTATCACCACCTGCACCATATCCTTGTCCGCAAAGGCCTCCAGTGCGGCGCCCGTCTCCGACAAGAGTTCGATCTTCTTCTCTTTGGCCTGGTGCGCAAACAGCGCCAGCGTATCGTGCACCAGCGGCTCCAGCGGCAATACGACCGGCTTGGCCGAGATCCCATCCAGCTGGCTGCTCGCCCAGAACAGCAGGTTGCCGACCAGTTCCGAAGATGAATCCACATTCCGCCTCAGCTCGGTCAACATATTATTGATCTCCTGTTCCGACAGCTGCTTCTCCTTCAGAAAATCCAGCAGGCCCTTTAGCGAATTCAACGGTCCGCGCAGATCATGAGCGACGATCGAGAACAGCTTGTCCTTCTGCTGGTTGTTCAGCAAT
>JAFDYE010000503.1 GCA_018267585.1 Bacteroidota bacterium | reverse complement strand
GATCTCTCCATAGCGCTTGCCCAAAATGGGGCTGTAGCCGCCGACGTCTATCCTTACCTGGGCGTCCGTACCCGCAGCCACCCCGCCAAAATTAAAGCCGTTCCACATGATCCGCCTGGCCTGCCATGGCCGCACGCCATACTTGAACTGCTCGGGGAACTTCGTCGGGTCCGCCGCAGCGATGAACGCCTCGTGTGCCAGCACCGCCGAGGCCGAATGATGCCCATGCCCCGCCCGGCTGTCCTCGGGAAAACGCGTGATGATCACGTCCGGCTGGTACCTGCGGATCACCCAGACCACGTCGCTCAGTATCTTTTCCTTGTTCCAGGTCGTCAGCGCCTCTTCGGTCGACTTGGTGAACCCGAAGTCAAAGGCCCGGGCAAAGAACTGCTCGGCCCCATCCATCCTCCTCGCCGCCATCATCTCCTGCGTCCTGATCAACCCCAGCTCGACACCCTGTTCGTCTCCTATGAGGTTCTGACCTCCGTCTCCCCTCGTCATCGCCAGGTAGGCCGTGCGATAGAGCCTGTCCTTGGCCATATAGGCGATCAGCCGTGAATTCTCGTCGTCGGGATGAGCAGCTACATACAACACAGTCCCCAGCACATTCAGCTTCTTCATCCGGAGATAGATATCCCCGGAGGTGATCGTCGCGGGGGCCTGTGCGTACCCCGCACTGCCTAATAAGATGACCGCCACTGCGGCGCCAAAAACCTTAAACATTCGATATACTTTTAATTTTTATTGCCCCACCAAAAATACTCCGTTACAGAACAACAATTTCCCGTTCTCCCAAAAGCTGCGGAAAAGAGGATCGTCCGCCATATAGATCGTCTTTCCCCTCCCCATGTCCTGCACCCCGAAAAGCAGCCCATCCTTCAGCTTTTCCTTAGCCCTGACGCCGGTAAACCCGCTGACATAGCTGCTCTTTCCGATAACCCCGACATTCCAGCCGCCATCCTTCAGGAACTCATACAGATTGTCGTCCTGCTTGATCGTATAGTAGTGATCCGGATAGCCGAACGCCAGCGGATGTGAGTTGTCCAGCTCCACTTTATAGATCGATCCGGGAACGCTGTTCGCCACCTCGTCCCTTTGCCGGTTGTCATATCGGCGCAACGGCTGGACACCTTCGTCCTTCTTGTCCTTCTCCTCTTCTTTTTTGTCACCCTCGCCCTTCAGCCGGATCCCCCAGTCCAGCTTCGACAACTGCGCAACAGCACCCTCCATCGCGATCAGCCTCCCTCCCTCCCTGACCCACCCGCGGATAAGGTCTGCAGTACTCTTTTCATCCAGCGCTTTGTAATAGCCATTTGGCAGGATCAATACGTCGAAATTCTTCCACGTTATCCCGCCTATTTCGTCAGCATTGATCAGTGTGACCGGATAGTCAATCTCCTGTTCGAAAAGATGCCACACCTCTCCCGCGTCCAGCGAGCTGACCTCTTCCCCCGTCAGCAGAGCGATCCGGGGCTTGTGAACCAAATGCACCATGTCGCTGCCAAAGTCCGCCCCCTTGTCCACAAAACCGGAAGTAATCCGCTCCGGGACCACTCCCGCCTTACGGCTGGCATTCATTACTACGTTCCACAGACTGTCCGGCTGTCCATTACCGGTAGCCGTTATCAGCAGCGTCCCGCTTCCGTAAGAGATACCACCCGTCTGGAACGGCCGTTCGGCATACCGCACCTTGATATCCTTTCTCAGCATCTCCGTCAGAAAACGAACACTGCGCATGCCGGTCCACCGGATCGCATATCCATACGACCGGTCGGGCATCACCCGCGACGGCCCGGCCACCGCCTTCTCATCTCCTTTTATATACGCATTCAGCCCATACGCCTGCACCCCGTAAACAAAAGGCACAGACCAGGCAGTGATATCATAGGTCACCGAATCGCTGATATGCGACTGCCGCTCGAACAGCACCCGCAACAGATTCGATTTGGGCTGGTTGGCATTGATGACGATATCCCCTGCAGCGGCCCGGAAGCTGGCCGTCCTGCCGGTCTCATAGTCCACCCCGGTAAAGCTGCCGGCCGACACCGGCGACCATTCGATAAGGTTCTTGTCCAGGAAACCCTTCAGCCGCTCGAGCCGGTCCCCGAAAGAATCATTCCGGAGATAATACGCCTTATAATCACCCCCCGGACGCGCTACCGCATCAACAAAGTACTGGTGGAATTGTTTTATCAGCTGGCCGGCGTGCTGCGAAGCGACTTCGATGGTCGAGATGCCCGTCGTAAAATGATGCTCCAGCCGGTCGGCAAGCGTAAGCGTATCCCCGTCGGCCGTCTGTACCGCCAGCCCGGCGCCGATCCCCCCCTGCTCGAAGGTCATACCGATCGCACCGTTATATATGGGATAGGTGTCCCCGTAGCTGGGATAAAAAAGATCGAACTCCTGCTTGGTGAAATACAGCCAGCCGCGCGCGTCGAAATACCTCGCGTTATTCTTTCCTATCATCACCTGGAACTCCCGCTGCCAGGGAGTGATGACGTCGTGATAGGGCTCGGCCGCCGGGGCGAAATAATAAGGGCTGTTAAAGCCCTGCTCGTGATAGTCGACGTGCACCTGGGGCAGCCAGGCATTGTATCTCTTCAGTCGCTGCTGGGTCTCCGCCTGCGTCTGCCAGGCCCAGTCCCGGTTAAGATCAAAATTATAGTGATTGCTCCTTCCCCTCGGCCAGGGTTCCTGGTGCTCCCTCGCCTGCCTGTCCGGGTTCGGCTGCGTACCAACGATGCCATTGTACCAGTTGACATAGCGGTCCCGCCCATCCGGATTGATGCAGGGGTCGATGATGATCACCGTATTCTTAAGCCAGTCCGCCACCCTCGGGTCGGTCACGCTTACCAGCGTATAGAGGGTCTTCATCGCCGCTTCCGACGACGCGGGCTCATTCCCGTGTACGTTGTAGCTCAGCCACACGATCACCGGCGCGTTCTCATCGCCGGCCTTGTCGTGCAGAACACCCGCCAGCCTGAGATTATTCAGCCTTATTTCCTCCAGCCTCCGCATATTTTCCGGCGCAGCAATATAAGCCAGCAACAGCGGCCGCCCTTCATAGGTAGTCCCATACTGCTCCAGCTTCATCTGGTCAGGCCGAGACCCGGCCACCGCCTTAAAATAGCCGACCAGTCTGTCGTGCGGCGTAAAATGTTTTCCCAACGGATAACCGAGAAATGCCTGCGGCGAAGGCACGGGTTCCTGAGAACTGGCAGAAATGGCGACCAGCAAAAAAATGAGGAATAGGTATCGGTGGCTGAACATGGTGTCGAATGTAGGCAATCGCGCAAAATAAAAAAAATGGTACCTTACGTTGAAATTCATTCTCCTCTATGCGACCATCGGTTATCATCATTTTGACCCTCCTGATCACTGGTCACCTTCAGGCTCAAACCAGAACGATAACCGTCTCCCATGGCGCGGTCGTATCCGCGAACCCGCTGGCCAGCGCCGCGGGCGTTGCAATACTCAAACAGGGCGGGAACGCATTCGACGCAGCCATAGCCACGCAGCTGGCCCTGGCCGTCGTATACCCCGCCGCAGCTACCCGCGACATGTACCTCGACGCCCGGGGCAATGCCCGCACCGACCTCAGCCAGAACGGCCACCTGGCCTCCGGCGTACCGGGCACAATAGCCGGCATCTTCGCCGAGCTGAGATACGCAAAGCTCCCCTTCCGCCGCCTCATCCAGCCGGCCATCGACCTGGCCGAAAACGGATTCGCCATCACCGCGGCCGAAGCCCGCAGCCTCAACCTCAGCCAGCCGGAATTTAAAAAGTATAACACCGCCCCCACCGTCTTTATTAAAGAGACTGCCTGGAAAGCCGGCGACACCCTGATCCAGAAAGACCTCGCCGCCACCCTCCGCCTCATCCGCGACCAGGGCGCCAAAGGCTTCTATGACGGACGTACGGCGCAGCTGATCCTCGAAGAAATGCAAAGAGGTCAAGGCATTATCACCGCAGCCGACCTCAGGGGCTATACCGCAAAAGAACGTACACCATCCACATTCCCCTATAGAAAATATACCGTCGTCACCATGCCCCTCCCCAGCAGCGGCGGCGTCGTCCTGCAACAGATGCTGAAAATGGCGGAGAACTATCCCCTCAAAGCCTATGGCTACGGATCTGTAAAGGCCGTCCATCTCATGACGGAGATCGAACGGCTCGCCTACGCCGACAGAGCCCAATACCTGGGAGATAAAGACTACTACTCCGTCCCCGTAGCTACCCTGACCGGACGGGCATACCTCAAAAAAAGAATGGCCGATATCCCGGCCGGCAAAGCCGGCAACAGCAAAGACATCCGGGCGGGCGTGATCTCGCCGGCCAGCGAAGAGACCACCCACCTCAACGTCATGGACAAGGAAGGCAACGCCGTCTCCATCACCACCACCCTCAATGGCGGCTATGGCAGCAAGGTCGTTGTCGGCGGCGCGGGCTTCTTCCTGAATAACGAAATGGACGACTTCAGCATCAAGCCCGGCGTCCCCAATATGTACGGCGCAGTAGGCACCGACGCCAATGCCATCGCTCCCGGCAAACGCATGCTCAGCTCCATGACCCCCAGCCTGGTGCTCGACAAAGGAAAGGTCTATCTCGTAGTAGGTACCCCCGGCGGGACTACCATCACCACCTCCGTATTTCAAACGATCGTCGACGTCCTCGACTTTGGCCTCAGCCCCGAAGACGCCGTCAACAAACCCAAATTCCATCACCAATGGCTACCCGACGTCCTGTACGTCGAATCCGCCTTTCCCGCAGCCACCCGCGATAGCCTGACGTCGATGGGCTATACCATCGCCCCACGCGGCAGTATCGGCAGGACCGAGCTGATCCGCGTCACCCCCGACCACCAGCTGCAGGCCGTGGGCGACTCCCGCGGAGACGACACCGCGGACGGCTATTAAATAAAAAAACACAATACCATGAGCACTACCCTTGGTCAAACTTACCTGGAATCCGTCATCAAAAGACTCATGACCTATAAAACGCTTGGCGACGCGACCTTCACCCAGCTGACAGACAAAGACTTCCACTACCATCCCAACGACGCCTCCAACAGCATCGCCGTCATCATCAACCATATGGCCGGCAATATGCTCAGCCGCTGGACAAATTTCCTCACCCAAGACGGCGAAAAGCCGGGCCGCAACCGCGACCAGGAATTTACCGACCCCGGCCTTGGAAAAGAAGACCTGCTCGCCCTTTGGGAAAAAGGCTGGAGCTGCCTGATGGATACACTCCGCTCGCTCAAAGAAGAAGACCTCATGAAGACCATCACGATCCGCCATGAACCCCTGATCGTCGTCGACGCCATCAACCGCCAACTGGCCCACTACCCGCACCACGTCGGCCAGATCGTCTATATCGGCAAGATGATCCGCGGCGAAGCCTGGCAAAGCCTCTCGATTTCGAAGGGCGCCTCCCGGGCCTTTAACCAATTCATGCAGGACAAACACGCGAGACGATAAACTTTTCCTAATTCAAAGGGTCTATTGTTTTTAGGCTTTTATTGGTACCGAATTTGCACATCGGTCCTGAAAGCGTAATTTTACCACCCGAAACGGTATAGCCCCTGAGAAAGATCTGGAAAATACTCCGTAATACATTATTAATTCTATTACTGTTATTAATTACGGGATGGGTGCTCATCCAGCTGCCCCCAGTCCAGACATGGCTCGTATCGCAGGTCACCAACCGCCTCTCTCACGACCTCCATACCAGGATCCGGATCAAGCACGTCGACTTCTCCCTCTTCAATAAAATGATGATGGACAGCACCCTGGTGGAAGACAAGAACAGGGACACCCTCCTCTTTGCCGGCAGAGTAAGCGTCAACATCACCGACTGGTGGTTCTTCAAGGACAAGGCCCAGCTCAAATACATCGGTCTCGAGGACGCCACCATCAAGCTGCAGCGTACCGACTCCGTCTGGAACTACCAGTTCCTCATCGACTATTTCACATCCCCACCCCCGACAAACCCGGCCCTGAAAGATACCACTCCGGGTCTGCAGCTCGACCTCAAACAGGTAGACCTCGCCAATCTACATTTTCTCAAACGCGATGCCTGGCGGGGAGAGGACATGGAGCTGCACCTGAAAGCCCTGGCTCTCGACGCAGACACGATCAGCTTCCACGAGAAGATCGCCCGCATCCGCTCGCTTAGTTTCACCAGACCGGACTTCATCCTGTCGAACTACGACGGAAGAAGACCCCATCCCCCGATCGATACCGCTCCCATCGTCAACGATCCCCTGCACCTCCGGCTGAATCCCGACGAATGGGACCTTGCTGCCGGCAGCATATCGATAAAGAACGGCTCCTTCCGCCACGAAGAAAAAGGCGACACCGTCATCAACAAACACTTCGACGGTGACCATATCCTCTTCTCCGCCGTCAATACCAGCTTCACGAACCTCCGGTTAAGACGCGATACCATCACGGCACAGCTGCTGCTCAGTACAAAGGAGCGTAGCGGCCTGGACGTAAAAAAGCTCAGCGCCCGCATCAAATGGTTTCCCGAAGCCATGGAATTTGCCCGCCTGGACCTGCAAACCAACCGAAGCCATCTGCGTAACTTCTTCGCCATGCGCTTTAAGTCGCTGGACGACATGTCGGACTTTACGACAAAGATCAACATGGAAGCAAGGTTCACCGACTCGGAAATTGACTTCGAGGATATAGCCTTCTTCGCTCCCGAACTGAAAGGCGCGGACAAGCACCTGCGGATCACCGGAGACCTCCAGGGAACCGTCTCAGACCTGAGAGGGAAAAAAGTCCTGGTGGAAGCGGGCAGGAACACCGTCCTCAACGGTGACATCCACCTGAAAGGACTCCCGCACATCGAGACCACGAATATCGAATTTACGTCCAACGAATTCAGGACTACTTACGCGGACATCGTCACCATCGTTCCTTCGATAAAAAATGTCCGGCAGCCCCGTCTCGACCAGGTCAGCTGGCTCCGGTTCAGAGGAGAATTCTCCGGGACCATCCGGGACTTTGTTACCAAAGGCACCATCGAAACCAACCTTGGCACCCTGGTGACCAATGTGGACATGCAATTCCCGGCCAACAAGCCTTCGGTCTACTCCGGAACACTTAGCACCGATAGCTTTCGGCTCGGTCCGTTACTCGACAACGACAACCTGGGCATGATCGCCTTCCAGGGCAAGATCGGCGGCACCGGGCTAAAAACAGGCACGCTTAACGCTACCCTCGACGGGACCATCTCCTCCCTCGTATTCAACAACTACACTTACCAGCAGATAAAGGTCAACGGTGCAGTGGCAAAAAAGAAATTCAACGGTGAGCTCATCTCCGGCGACCCTAACTTAGGCGTCCACCTCAATGGATTGATCGACTTCAGCCAGCTGCAGCCCAAATTCGATTTCACCGCCGAGGTCTCCAGGGCAGACCTGAGCAAGCTGCACTTTACCAACCAGTCAGTGCAGTTCAATGGAAAATTCAAGTGTAATTTTACCGGCGATGACATCGACAACTT
>JAFDYE010000502.1 GCA_018267585.1 Bacteroidota bacterium | reverse complement strand
TCACCAATACTCCCTATGTCAAGTCCTTCCGCCCCGACCAGCCCCGCGAACGCGAGCAGCGCGGCGGCAATTTCGATTACCGGAAAGGTCGGAATCAGAAGTTCCAGCAGCGGAATAACAACCGCAACAACGACCGGAACCAGGACAACAGGGGTAATAGCAATAAATTCAAAAAGAAAAGATACTGATCGCATCTTTTATTGATTCCTTTACACGGACACCTTCCGGTCAAAGCGAAAACCTTTATCTTACAGCGATATTGACCCTGGTCACTATCGCTTTTTTTTTGAAGTGATACAAGGTTGATTCTTTATACAAATAAAACCAATAGTCTGTGAACTCTTTCGAAGTCATCGGCGGCAAAAAACTAAAAGGAGAGATCATTCCACAGGGTGCAAAAAACGAGGCGTTACAGATCATCAGCGCCGTGCTGCTAACTCCCGAGAAAGTGACGATATCCAATATCCCGGATATCCTGGACGTCAACCTGCTGATCGAGCTGCTGGGGGATATGGGCGTTAAGGTGGACCGCACCCACCGGGACACCTGCACCTTCCAGGCCGACGCCGTCGACATCGATTTTCTGCGCAGCGACGCCTACCTGAAGAAGAGCGGCAGGCTGCGCGGTTCGGTCATGGTCGCGGGTCCGATGCTGGCCCGTTATCGCAAGGCCTTTATTCCAAAGCCGGGCGGCGACAAGATCGGCCGCCGGCGACTGGATACGCATATCATCGGCTTTGAGAAATTAGGCGCTCGCTTCGACTACCAGGAAGGCCAGGGACTCTTCCACCTGGAAGCGCCCCATCTGAAGGGCTGCAACCTGCTGCTGGACGAGCCCTCTGTCACCGGAACTGCCAATATCATCATGGCCGCCGTAATGGCCGAAGGCACGACCACCATCTACAACGCCGCCTGCGAGCCCTATGTCCAGCAGCTTTGCAAGATGCTGACCCGAATGGGCGCGAGGATCCGCGGCATCGGCAGCAACCTGCTGGTCATCGACGGGGTCAGGTATCTTGGCGGAACCGAACACCGGATGCTCCCCGACATGATCGAGATCGGGTCCTTTATCGGGCTCGCCGCCATGACACAGAGCGAGATCACGATCAAGAACGTAAGCATCGAAAACCTGGGAATTATTCCCGACAAGTTCAGACAGCTGGGCATAAAGCTCGAGCTGCGCGGAGACGATATCTATATCCCCGAACAGGACGTATACGAGATACAGAGCTTTCTCGACGGCTCGGTATTGACGATCTACGACCACCCCTGGCCGGGTTTTACGCCCGATCTCCTGAGCATCGTGCTGGTCGTGGCCACGCAGGCCAGGGGATCGGTGCTTATCCACCAGAAGATGTTCGAAAGCCGCCTGTTCTTTGTCGACAAACTGATCGACATGGGCGCTCAGATCATCCTCTGTGACCCCCACCGCGCCGCCGTCATCGGCATGGGCCGGGAGCACCAGCTGCGGGGTATCACAATGAGCAGCCCCGATATCCGGGCCGGGGTAGCCCTGCTGATCGCCGCCCTCAGCGCAGAGGGAAAAAGCACCATCCAGAATATCGAGCAGATCGACCGCGGATACCAGCATATCGACGAGCGCTTGCGACAGCTTGGCGCCCAAATCAACAGAATATGAGCGAGTTAGAAAATAAGATCATTATCATTACGGCCCCCTCAGGCGCCGGAAAGACCTCCATCACCCGATATCTGCTGGACAAATACCCGGGAAAGCTGGCCTTTTCCATCTCGGCCGCCACACGCACCCCCCGCAGCTACGAGAAAGACGGTGAAGACTACTATTTCCTGAGCCTCGACAACTTTAAGCAGAAGATCCAGCACAACGAATTTGTGGAGTGGGAAATGGTTTATGAGGGGAAATACTATGGCACCCTCAAAAGCGAACTGGACCGCATCTGGAAGGCCGGTAAAACGCCCCTGCTGGACATCGAGGTCAAGGGCGCTATCCATATCAGGGAACAATACCCCGAGGCCACGCTCGCCCTCTTCATCGAGCCCCCTTCCGTCGACGAGCTGCGCCGGCGCCTCGAGAATCGCGGCACAGAGACCGTGGAGAGCCTGCTGGCGAGAGTCAATAAGGCCTCTTATGAGCTGTCCTTCAAACACCATTTCGATCGCGTGATCGTCAATGACGACCTGAACAAGGCCTGCAAGGAGGCGGAGGCGGCCATCGATGCTTTTGTGGGACTGAAAAAATAGCGTTTTTGATTATCTTACAGCCGTATGCATTTTATAAACACCAATACGCTCGTCGGAATCGTGCTTTCCCTGCTGGCCCTCGCCTTTTTCGCCGGCATCGAGGTGGCCTTCGTCCGCGCCAACCGGCTGGCTATTGAGCTGAAAAAGAAGCAAGGGCTGACCAGCGGCATCATCCTGTCGAATTTCATGGACAGCCCGGCAGTCTTCATCGGCACCACCATCG
>JAFDYE010000501.1 GCA_018267585.1 Bacteroidota bacterium | reverse complement strand
GGACTATATTACAAAGCCGATCGATCCGGATATCCTGTTGCTCAAGGTGAAGACCTTTTACCGGCTTTACGAGCAGAACCGTGAGCTCAATCGTATACAGGCCAGCCTGCGGTCGGAGATCGAATTCCGGAAGAAGGTGGAAGGCGAGCTGCAGGAGCGGGCGGGTGAGCTGCATTCCATTCTGGAGTCGATCCCGCAGATCGCGTTCACTACCAGGGCGGATGGCAGGATCGAATTTGTCAACGAGCAGTGGCTGAAATACGCGCCTTCCAAGGTCAGCTTTCCGCCGACCCATCCGGATGACCCGGATCTATCCCGGCAGTGGGAGAAGACCGTCGGTTCGGGGGAGGCGCTGGAGATGGAGGTCCGGGTGCGGAGGATCGACGCCGAGGAATACCGTTATCATCTGCTGCGCGCTATTCCCGTCAGGGAGGCGGGCATGATCACGAAGTGGGTGGGAACCTTCACCGATATAGAGGACCAGAAGCAGGCCGTGCGGAAGAAGGATGAGTTCATCAGCATTGCCAGTCACGAGCTGAAGACTCCGCTGACGACCATAAAGGCCTATGTCCAGCTGCTCGACCGGGAGATCGAAAAGGCCGATCCGAACAAGCTCTATGTGGAGCGTGCGCTCGTACAGGTGAAAAAGCTGGACGAACTGATCGTGGACCTGCTCGATCTTTCGAAGATAGAGAGCGGCAAGCTCAAATTCAATAAGAAGCCGTTCCGCGTGGACGAGATGCTGTCGAACGCTATCGATATGATCCGTCAGACCTACCCGGACTACAGGATCGTCCGGCATGGAGAGGCAGACATAGAGCTCTATGGGGACGAGATGCGTATCGAGCAGGTGGTCATCAACTATCTTACGAATGCCGTGAAGTATTCGCCCGATAACAAGGAGATACACGTCGATGCTTTTGTCGAATCCGGCGACCGGCTGTGCGTCAGGGTGAGGGATTTTGGCATCGGTATCCCGAAGGATCACCAGTCCAATATCTTCAGCAAGTTCTACCGCGTGGAGGAATCTGCCAACCGGTTTCAGGGCCTGGGGATCGGGCTTTATATCTGCGCCGAGATCATCCGCCGGCATGAGGGTGAGTATGGCGTAGAGAGCGAACCGGGAGAAGGCTCGACCTTTTTCTTTTCGGTACCCGTGACATTCTCATTACAATAAAAAAGATAACCCCATAATGAACAGAGTAGCTCGACCCACTCTCTTGCGCAATCTGCAGATCGGGTTTGGTCTTTCGCTTTTGATACTCATCGTTACCTCCATCGCTTCCTGGAGCAGCATACGAAACCTGATGGACGGCTCCAGGCTGGTAGACCATACGGACTCGACGATCAATGAGCTGAACTTGACGCTGGCGACCCTGACAGAAGCCGAAACAGGTCAGCGGGGATTCCTGCTGACGGGAGATACGTCCTTTCTCCGGCCTTATTACGGGGCCTATGACCGGGCGCTGGCGATGGTCGACCGCATACAGGCCATGACGGTCGACAACCCTTTGCAGCAGCAGAACGCCAGGGAGCTGAGGGAGGTAGTCGCCCACCGGCTGAGCCTCTTGCAGGAGATCATCACGCAAAAGCAGACCGACAATATCTTCAGCCTTGAAGACCTCCGCAATGGGCGTGGCTATATGAACGAGGCGCGATCTGTCGTCCTTCGCATGCAGGAAGAGGAACACCGGTTGCTGCTGGGACGGCTCGATAAGGTGCGGCGGTTCTCGACGTATACGCCGGTCCTGATCGTTGTAGCGGCATTGCTGTCGATTCTCATCACTGTCTTTTTTTATACGCGTGTATACAA
Organism: Bacteroidota bacterium; assembly: GCA_018267585.1. GTDB lineage: Bacteria > Bacteroidota > Bacteroidia > Chitinophagales > Chitinophagaceae > Puia. Next base: position 1,787 of record JAFDYE010000501.1, on the reverse strand, counting down.
TGACTATCTGGAGAGGAACGCCCTTTATGCGGAGCTGATGCAAAAGGAGCAGGATGTTTCCCGCCGGATCGAGATCATAGGCGGGATAGCCGAGGATATATCAGCCGGAAAATACCAGACGAGGGTCGGTGAGGACCAAAGCGGCGCGCTGGGCATCCTTTCGACATCGCTGAACAAGATGGCGGAGTCGCTGGAATATTCTTTTGGGCTTTTGTCAGACAAGGAGTGGCTGCAGACGGGTATTGCCCGGCTCAATGAGGAGATGGTAGGAGAGGTCGATATGCACAACCTGGTCTCCAATGTCATTGCATTTCTGACGGAATATAGCCGGAGCTCGGTAGGGGCGCTCTATATACTGGATCCGGTGACGCGTGTGCTGACCCTGCGCGGGCGGTATGCGCTGGGCGCCGCTGTCCGCAAGGAAATAAAATCCGGGGAAGGTTTGATAGGCCAGGTGGCTGCCAGCGGGAAGACCATGCTGCTGAAGGATGTGCCGCCCAGCGATTGGGTGCTCAGTATAGCCAGCGGGGACATCCGGCCCACCTCCATTATAGCTTTTCCCTTTATCTATGAGCGAAAGGTCCGGGGCGTTATCGAGCTGGGGTCCCTGGATTCGTACACTGCGCTGGACCAGGAGTTCTTCCGGAGCGTCAGCGAGAACATCGGTGCGGCTGTCCACAGCATAGAGTCGAGGCTCCGGCTGCAGGAGCTGCTGGAAGAGACGCAGGCGCAGGCCGAGGAGCTTAAGTCCCAGCACACCGAGCTGGAGACGCTGAACCTCGAGCTGGAAGTGCAGGCAGAGAAGCTGCAGGTCTCGGAGGAGGAGCTGAAGGTGCAGCAGGAAGAGCTGATGCAGACCAACCAGGAGCTGGAAGAGCGCAGCAGGTCGCTGGAAGAGAAGAACCAGTTGGTCCTGATCAGGAATCTCGATATTCAGAAAAAGGCCGAGGATTTGATGCTGAGTACGAAATATAAGTCCGAGTTCATGGCCAATATGTCGCATGAGCTGAGGACGCCTTTGAATTCTATTCTGCTGCTATCCCGGCTGCTGGTGGAGAACGGTGGCCGGAATCTTTCAGAGGACCAGATCGAATATGCCCGTGTTATCCAGAATTCCGGCCAGGGATTGCTGCAGCTGATCGATGAGATACTCGACCTGTCCCGGATCGAGTCCGGGAAGCTGCCGCTGGAGCATTCGATCGTGCCGGTTGCAGATGTGCTGGAAGACATGCGGCAGCTGTTCGAGCCGATTGCGAAAGACAAGAATTTGGACCTGCATATCGTCACCGAGGAAGGTACGCCCGCGCAGTTGGAGACCGACAAGCTGCGGCTGGAGCAGATATTGAAGAATCTGCTGGCCAATGCCTTCAAGTTCACGCAGCGGGGATTTGTGACGCTGCGAGTGGCGCCTTCTCCCACCCGGAAGAATTTTATCCATTTCGCCGTGCGGGATTCGGGCATCGGTATTCCGGAGGATAAGCACCAGCTGATATTCGAGGCCTTTCAGCAGGCCGACGGGTCTACGCGTCGGAAATATGGCGGTACGGGGCTGGGGCTTTCGATCAGCCGCGAGCTGAGCAAGCTGTTGGGGGGGGAGATCAGTCTCGAAAGCAATCCGGGCGAAGGGACCGAGTTCACTGTCAGCGTTCCGCAGTTCAGGATGGAGCCCGCAGCCAGGAATACCCCGCCGGAAGCACAGGCGGCTCAGGCTCCTGTATTTTCGGAGGGGTCGCTCTTTACCCTTTCGGACGTGCCGGCTGAGATACCTGCCGACAGGTATGACTTGC
>JAFDYE010000500.1 GCA_018267585.1 Bacteroidota bacterium | reverse complement strand
TGCCGTACAGGTCCCAGCCGGCCATATCGAGCGCACAGACCAGGAATGAGTTATCGGGTATCAGGTGGTGAAGATAGTGCCAGTATCGCTGGGGATCAGTGATCGCAAACCCCTCGATGCCCGTCTTTTTGGCCTCCAGGTCGGCGATCATCTTTTCGACCGGTATATGATAATAGCTTATGGCGGGCGCCTCGCCATAGCCCTTTATTCCCCTGTGTTCGAGTTCAACGATCAAGGTCGGCTGGTGCGTCTTGGTGCCTCTGGAAATGGTAAAAGGATGTCTGAATTCGAGCTGATAGGAATGGTATGTACAAATCATGGGGTCTAAGGTAATTCATTCTGCGGTTCCTTAAGCCTTCGGAAATTACGGTTCGATCGCGGGCTTCCACGCATTTTTTTGCATTTTTGAGAGCATTTTTCCCTTTCCGGGAAATCCCCGGAAAATGGCGGGCCCATAATGAACTGTTTACCAATTTCTTATTTTTTGGCACCCTTTTGCTATAGCTTGGTACAATCACGCAATCGTACCTTATGCAAAAGACTACCGCAGCCCTGATCCTGGCCCTCCTCATCTCCGCCACCGGAAGCCTCAAGGCCCAGATGGCAACCAGCGCGACGGCTACGCCGGCCCTGCTGCTTGCTTTCACCGGAAAGGCTCAAAGCAGCGAAGCGCTGCTGACCTGGACGATGGAAGGTCAGACCAACTGTAAATGGTTTGTGATCGAGCGGTCGGGAGATACCGGCGGATATGATTCCATCGGTGTCGTGATCGGTATCAACAACGGCAACACCAACGACTTTACGTTCTCCGACGATCATATGCTGAAAGGAAACAACTACTACCGTCTTCGCCAGGTAGACATGGATGGCGTCCTCCGTTATTCGAAGATACTTACCCTGACCAATTCAGAGAGCAACGGCAAGATGGCCATCTATCCGAACCCGGCCATCGCAGTGCTCAATTTCAACGTCAGCAGCCCCGCTGCGGAGCAGGTGATCGTACAGGTATATAACCTGTCCGGCATCGTATTGATGACCACCCAACAGCAGCTGAGCGCCGGCAGCAACCAACAATCTTTGGCCATCTCCGGACTGAAAAGCGGCAATTACATCCTCAAGGTGTCCGGCCGCACCGGATCAAGCCGGTATGTGCAACCTTTTGTGAAGATAATGTAGCGTAGAAGCAAAAACCTGAAATCGCAAAACCCCAACCCTCTTACCCCTCTCCCTACGGCAGCCAGCATTCGATTCCGAGTGTTCGGCTGCCAACCTTTTTGGGGCTTCCTTCCGGAGCGGCCAACGGTCCGGTTCGGGCTAACCGTCGATGCCTTCTACCTGCCGCT
>JAFDYE010000004.1 GCA_018267585.1 Bacteroidota bacterium | reverse complement strand
TTATGGCGATCGCTGTTGCTATGAGGGCAAGGAGTATCGATTCGAACAGGAACTGCCACATGAGGCTGAGCGGCCTTACCCCGAGCACTTTCCGCACGCCGACTTCTTTTGCCCTTTCCAGTGAGCGGGCGGTGGAGAGGTTCATGAAATTGATGCAGGCGATCAGCATGATAAATATGGCGATGCAGGAAAAGAGGTATACGTTGAGAAGGCTGCCGGTGGGTCCCGGTTGTCTTACTGCGACTGAATGGAGGTAGGCGTCCGTCATTTTCTCAAAGGCTATTGCGTATCCTTTGTCGTTGCTATTGTTCCTTTTTACGAATGCGGAAGCCTGGGATTGGAGCGACTGGATATTTGTGTTCTCTTTCAGGAGTATATAGGTATAGAAATCGACGTAGCCCCACCAATTAAAGATCTCGGACCGCCCTTTCCTCGCGGTGGTCATCGAGATCAGCCCGTTGAACGTGAACTGTGAGTTGGGTGGGATGTCTTCCATTACGCCTGTGACGGTGAAGTTGTATTGGTTGTCCACCCCGAGCGGCTGACCGACCGGGTTGCTGTCGCCGAAGAATTTTTTCGCTACCGACCTGGTGAGTACGATACTATTGGGACTTACGAGGGCTGAATGGGGATCGCCCTGCAGCATCTTCCAGCTGAATACGTCGAAAGCGGTCGAGTCCATGCAGAGCAGGTTGTCCTGCTGGATGCGTTTGTCGCCGCGCTGCAGCAGCAGGCTGACGGGGCTCATGAACTGGACTATTTTTTCGATCTGGGGGAAGTCGGCTTTCAGTGCGGGGCCGACGGGGGCGCAGCCCCAGACAGAGTAGTCGGTGGGGGAGGGGGCGGGTAGTGTTTCACCGGGCTGGGTACTGCGGAAGGCCTGTGTTACGCGGTAGATGCGGTCTTTTTTTTGATGGTATTGGTCATAGGACCGCTCGTTCTGCACGTACAGGGTAATGACTATGCAGCAGGCCATCCCGATGGCGAGGCCGGTGATATTGATAAAGCTGTAAAACTTTTGTTTTTGCAGGTGGCGCCAGGCGATATAGAAGAAGTGACGGAGCATAAGCTGGGGGTTGAAGTCCTATTGGCGGTAGCCAAATATATGCCATTTTGGGAGCGCCTGTGGGAAAGGAGGAAGCGGGGGTGGAGGGGTGTTCGGTTTCGGACAGGCGATGTACGTTAATGATACAATGTAATGGATGCCCGGGAAAAAAGGGTATATTTAGGACTCCCCATAAAAAACCTGTTCTTGTATGAAGTTGAATCTTATACTATTGACAATTCTCTGCTGTTGCAGCAGGGCGATCGAAGGATGGGAAGGCCTTGTATTTTGTGTCCAATCGCCCTGTTCATAGTGGAGAGCCGGTGAAGCCTGACTGGGATATCTGGAGGGTAGAGATCGGTTCTCACGGTTGGGGGCAGCCTGTGCATCTGGACAGTCCGGTCAATAGCAGCAGCAGTGAATACTTCCCAACGATCGCGGACAATGGCAATTTGTATTTTGGTTCGGGGCGGAAGGGGGGCAGGGGGCGGTCGGATATTTATGTCGCGAGATGGACGGGTGCGGGGTATGCCGAGCCGGAGAATTTGGGCGACTCCATCAATACGGCCGACAACGAATACGAACCTTATATTGCACCGGACGAAAGTTATCTCGTCTTTATGGCGACCTATCCGAATGGTATTGGGAATGCGGACTTTTTTCTAAGCCGTCGGATAAATGGCGTATGGGAGAAGGCGCGGCGATTGCCTGAGCCGGTCAACTCGTCTGCGACGGAGTGGGGCGGCAAGATGACGAGGGATGGAAGATATTTCTTTTTTGGGAGCAGCAGGAATAAGGTCATTGATGTGTTACCCGGGAGGGAGGGGATGGATGTGTTTGAACGGAGGATGCATAGTGCGGGGAATGGGTTGGGGGATATCTATTTTGTGGAGAGGGGGGTATTGGGATTGTGAGGTCGGGTTGTTAGCGATCCATCATAATGTACGTGGGGCTTTCGCTGATGGAGAGGGTGATCGAATCCGGGCCTGTCTGTTGCCATTTTTTTTCGGGGTTGGGTCCGTCGGCTGTCGCCATGGCGAAGACGTGTACGGGTTTGCCGGGCAATCGGGTGAGGGTTAGGGTTGTTTCTTTGGGGCGGTAGCTTTCTTTTTGGTTGGTTTGGGCTCCGGTGGGAGACCAGGCTACCCAGATCTTTTTGGTCTTGTCGCTGCCGTGTTCGAATTCGTATACGAATAGTTTGCCGGGTTCGTGTTTGACGATCCGATGGAGCCTGTAGTCGCCCAGTATTTCGTACAGCTGCCGGACGGCCCAGAATGAAATTTTTGGCTGGAACTTTCGGGTCAGGCCGGAGGATTGGTGGAAGGCGGCTATGTCGTCGTCGTCATAGTCGTAGATATATGCGCGGTCTACGTCCCTTGTCGCAAAGGCGAAGAAAGACCGTACCAGGTATTGCGCCTGCTGGAGGTCTGTTGTCCCCTGCCAGTTGAGCCGGAGCGCCCAGTCCTCTCGGTTCTCCATGGCTGTGGTGGTGCAGGCGTCATAGCCAAATTCGGTGACCCACAGTTGTTTTTGCGGGGCGTGCCGATTTCGCCAGCTGATGCATTCGTCCACTGTTGTCATGTATTGGAGGGTGCTGTCTTCGGGATAGCTGCAGTTCCAAGTGTTTTCTGAAGTTGCCGACCTTGGGAGAGTGGGGTATGTGTGGATATTGATGACGTCGTACAGGGGCATGATATCCTTGTCTGCGTAGATGTCGTCAAGGTCCTGGTAATAATTGCTGGCCGGCCGGGCCTGGACGGCGGGTGTGAGGATGAGTGCTTTGGGATCGCCGGCGCGGATGCCTGCGGCCATTTGTCTGAAGATGTTCTTGTATTCTGAGGGGTCGATGAGTTTGCCGGGCTCGTTGCCGATCTCAAATGATGTGGCGAGCTTTTCGGGGCCTGAGGGGCCGAAAAATGCGGCGAGGCTTTTGCCGTAGTTGTATATCCATTGTTCTTTTCCTTTCCAGTCGCTGACCGGGTTTGGGTGACCGGGGCCATATTTTCCGAACATGAGGCAGATGTCGGTGGTAAAGCCGTTTTGTTTCCAGGGGCCGTAAACGTCTGTCTTCCAGTTGATGTGGTTATTTGTTACGGGTATCGCGATCGAGTCGCCGGGTGTTCCTGCGTCCCAGCTGACGTTGTGGTAGTTGCGGACGAGCCGGCAGACCTTGCTGTAGAGTTCGGGCTTGAATGTGACGTGACCGTTGATGCCCATGAAATCTTTGAAAAGGGGTTTATTGGTTAGGGGTAGGGTATCGACGGTTGGTGATGGGATGACGGGAGGCTGCTCCGGGGATTGGCCGCATGAGGAGTAGAGGATAGTAACCGCTGCGATGAAGCAGGTGCTCAGCAAAGAAAGTCGCACGGGCGTTCTGTTTTGGGGGTTCAATTGGGGGTTAAGGTACGGTATTTAGGAGAGTGGGCAAAGGTTTAGTTTTTGCGGGTATGTTTGAAATATACTCAAATGCCAGTGGTTTTCCGGCGTATAAAAAAAGATTCCCGGCGGTAACCGGGAATCTGTGATTGGTGTCGGGGTGAGAGCGGTTCTAAAAATTGTGGATGCTGACCACGGCGGGGCCATTCTGACCGGTGCTATCGGCGTTGCCTTTTAGCACCAGGGTGATGCATCGACCATAGAACGAAACACCGTTGGGGGTTATGGGTTGGACCAGGCTTGTTGCCAGGGTATGGGATGTGGTGGTGTTACGGAAATTGATCTGATAGGTTGGATAACCGGAAGCCGTGTGTGCGGTAGACAGGAACTGCCAGCCGGTGACCGCCTTGTATGGCAACTGGCTTATGAGGCTTGAGCCGCTATTTGTATCGATACTCACGGGGACGTTGCCCGTCAGAAGGTTGACGAAGCGGATACCGAAGCTGGCCGTGTCCGTAATCACCGGGATCTTGTCTGTAGTGAATAGTGAATCGGGGTTCTGGCGTGACCCTGCGATGAACAGGCTGTATATGGCGCCCGGGGCCAGGTTGAGCGAACTGCTGTATACCGGCCGCGTACTGTCGTAGTAGGGCGACAGCTGGAGGGGGGTGATCCCGATATATGCATTGAATTGCTGGTAGCTATTGGGCTGGATGAAGGCTGCTTTATAATAGCGGAACGAGTCGGTCTTCGAGCCCGGGTGGAAATCGGTGACAAGGGTGTCGCTTGTCCACATGGCATTGACGATCGTCAGCGAATTGGAGGGGAGTGGCGTGGCGTCGTTCTTTTTGCAGCCTGCGATCCCGGCTGCGAATGCCAACGTGCAAAGGACGGTGTTTATTTTAATTTTCATTTGCTCTTGTTTGAAGCGTTTCAATTAATTATTATGGTGTTCCACCAGGTCTTTGATCCTGAACTGGAGGTCTTTCAGGTGGAGAAGGGTCATTTGGTCCCTGGTCCTGGGAATTGCCTGGTCGATGTCCTGTCTGAGCTGATAGATGTCTGCTTTTACCAGTGATGAAACGTCGGTTTCGAGGCTGACCTCGTCGTGTCCGGAAGCGAGCGCCACGATGGACGCCCAGTAGGATTTCTGGAGGTTGCGCCGATAGTCGTCGATCACGGGTGTATTGGTTTTCAGTTCGCGCCAGATGTCGTGGTGGAGGATGGTCATGTAGGTGACCGGGGACAGGCTCTCGCGGCTGCCAAATTGTTTTTGATCTGCGAGGAGCTTGTTGAGTCTGCTTACGTCGAGCAGGCTATTGAGTACGCGGACCTGTACGTCTTCGACGATGTTGGGTTCGGTCGGCAGCGCGATCCGGTTGACTATTGAGGAGTCCATCAGCCACAGGGGAGTAGTGAACAGCTGCGTATCGAAAAAGGAGAGGGCTTCGATCTGCCGGGCTTTGGGGACGGGGCGGACGGCTGGGCCGGGCTGATAGTCGGTGTGGATGTCGTAGTATACGCCGGCGACATATTTCAGTACGTGGCCCATGTAGCGGAAGTACTGGTCGGAGAGGGTCTTGTAGGCAGTCGTCAGGTTTTCGCCGAGGTCTCCGTCTTCCCGGGTCCATTCCCGGAGATGGGGCAGGATACGTTTGAGATTGTTAATACCGTAGGCGCTGGCTTTGGCTGCGTCGTCGCCGAGGTCTTCGGTCTGGCAGCGGGGGTCGAATTTCCTGGTCTCGCCGTCGCCAAACCAGAGCCGGGGGTTTTGACTGGTATTGTCGACGATCCATTTGCCGGCTATTTTTTTATCTTCTTCGGCGTTGGGTGCAAAGCTGGACTTGTAGCCCCATTCGATGGCCCAGCGATCGTACTCGCCGATGTGGGGAAATATCTCGTCGGGGGTCAGATGGTCTTCGGGCTGGGCCACGTAATTGAATCGTGCGTAGTCCATGATGCTTGCGGTGTGGCCGTGGGTCCGGAGCCAGGATCTGCTGCGCAGGCTGTCGACGGGGGTCTGGCTGCTGCTGCCGAAGTTGTGCCGGAGTCCGAGTGTATGTCCTACTTCGTGTGAGGATACGAATCGGATCAGCTGGCCCATCAGCTCGTCGTCAAATCTGGCCTTGCGGGCGCGGGGGTCTATTGCCGCGGCCTGGATCATATACCAGTTGTGGAGAAGGGACATGACATTGTGGTACCAGCCGATATGGGTTTGGACGATCTCTCCGCTGCGGGGGTCGTGAACATTGGGGCCGTAGGCGTTCTCGATCTCGGAGGGGAAGTAGTTTAGCATAGAATACCGGGCGTCATCGGTGTGCATGGTTGTGTCGTTCTCGGGCCATTCCCTGCCTATGATGGCATTTTTGAAGCCGGCGGTTTCGAAGGCTTTCTGCCAGTCGTTGATACCCTGGATCAGATAGGGTCGCCATTGTTTGGGTGCGGAGGGGTCGATATAAATAACGATGGGGTTCTTTGGCTCGACGAGCTCGCCTTTTTTATACCGTTGGATGTCCTCGTCTTTGGGTTCCAGGCGCCAGCGAAGAATGAACTCTCTTTTGTCGGTGTGTTGTTGTTTGTCGCCATAGGCGAAGTAATAGTCGGCGAAGTATCCCACGCGCGGGTCGAAGTAACGTCGTTGCATCGGTATTTTGGGCAAGGCGATGAAGGACGTGTGTGTTTCGACGGTCGTGGGTTCGGGAGAGCTTCCGGTGGCGGCCTTGCTTTCCATATTCTTCGTAATGTCGATCTCCACATTGATGGGGTAAGTATGAATATACCCGATATAGAAATCTTTCATTACGCCGGTATTGACCGACTTGCCGAGGGCGCTGTTGCCTTTTATGCTGTTGATGAAGTTCTTTTCTTTCAGGAACCGGGATACGTCGATGACGTAGCTTTTCTTGTCTTTGCCATAGGTGAGGACCGGAAAAGTTGCCACCATCGGGTTGAGGTTTGAGCTCACCACGGCTTTGTAGATGGCGTTGCCGGAGTCGGCTTCGCTGATCACGAGGTCGTAGCGTATGAAGATGGAGGAGTCGGGGCCTTTTTCAAAAAAGATGGTCTTTTCGTCCAGCTCTTCACCGGCATACTGTCCGGTGCCGCCGGGGCCTTTGCCCAGGCGGTTGATCACCATAATGTCCCGGTTGAGGAGGGAGTCCGGTATCTCGAAATATACTGTGTCGTGGGCGCGGTGGACGGTAAACAGGCCTGTCTGGGTCGTAAAATCCTTTGTTATGACCGATTCGTAGGATTTGATCCTGGGTCGTGTAGCGGGTGTCGTCGTGTCGTTCTCGACGAACTTCCTGACGTCATCCCAGGAGGTGACTACGGGGCGTTTTTGGGCGAAGGCTGCGGCGATGGTAAGGGAAAGGAGAAGCGTTATTGATACTCTCTTCATTTTTTTTGTTTGTTGCTGTTGTGGATTTGGGTTAGCGGCTTATTGTATTCAGGGAGATCCCGGGGAGCCCGATGGCCAACGACTTGAGTGTTTCGAGGCGTCCTTCGGATGCGGCGTCCCAGATAACGACGACCGGGATATGGAATGCGCCTGTTTTTTCCAGGACGAAGTCGCTGCGGCGGGTTGCTGTTCCCGTGTGTGCGCTGAGGTCGATGGCTACGCCCTGGTATTGCCGGGAGGTCAGGGAGTTCAGCATAGGCAGTGCCATTGTCTTGTAGCTTTGAATGAGGGCCACAGCGAGCGAATCGTTGGACGGGTCGGGCAGGGGGATATAGATAAAGTCCCGGAGTGAGCCGTCGATTTCGAGTTGGGTGACGGAGGTATGAAAGGCGTAGGCGTCCGATCCCAGTGGTTCTGCGGAGTGGGAATCAAAGGGCACGCGGCCTTCGAAGCTGTAGTCGCTGGTCAGGTCGGGCATTTTCTTTCGGGGTCCGGGAGCACCCGGTCCGGAGGTGGCGCAGCTGTGCAGGAGGAAGGGGGCGGCCAGGAGCAGTAGGTATCTTACTGGTACAGAAGGTTCAATTCTTTTCATTGTGTTATTATTATAAATATCAATATCCGGGATTTTGAGTCAGGTTGGGGTCGGTCTGTATTTCGCGGTTAGGGATGGGGTATAGCAGCTGACTGGCGTTCCATGGCTGTTTGATGGGCATTGCGCCGAGCACGGTGTTGGCCTGGCCGCTGCGTTTGAGGTCGAAGAATCGGTGGCCCCATTCTGCGAACAGCTCGACGCGGCGTTCCCGGAGGATTGCGGTGAGCAGTCCGGCCTGGTCGGAAGCGGTCGTCGGGGGAAGGCCGGCCCTTGCGCGGATGGTATTGATGTCTGCTGCTGCGGCGGCGAGGTCTCCTTCCTGTGTTTTGGCTTCGGCGCGGATGAGGTATTGTTCGGCGAGCCGGAAGACTACATAGTACTGGTTGGCCGAGTCGCCTGCTTTGGAGGGGCCGGGCAGGTATTTATAGGGATAGAAGATGGTATCGCCGGTATACGGGGCGTAGTGAGGTGTCGGCGTATAGGATGTCCAGGTCGTTTTTCGCCGGTCTCCGGGTTCGAAGGCGTTGCCCATTGATTTATACAAGTAGTAGGTCGGCATGAGCAGTGGGGCCAGGGCGGGGAACAGCGAGGGATCGAAATAGGTGGTGTCGCCGGGGGCGAAGATCTGGGGCCAGACATTCAATGGCACGAAGTTAGAGGCGTCGTATGCGTTATAAATTCCGACGGTTGTGTTGGGCTGCAGGTTCCAGATGGTCTCCCTGCTGTTCTTCATAAAGACTTTTGTCAGGTCTGTGACGAGGCCGAACTGGTTGTTACCGATGAGAGCGGTGGACTGGTCGTCGGCGTTCTTCCATTCTTTGTGAAACAGGTATGCACGGGCGAGGAGGGCTGTAGCGGCGGCTTTGTTGGGGATGATCCGTTGGCCGCCGCCTCGGGAATAGTTGTCGGGCAGGGTGGACTGTGCGTCGGTCAGGTCTTTGATGATCTGTTTGTAGACGTCGTCCTGGCCTGATCTGGGCAGGAGGTTTATTTTCGTAAAGTCGGATGTCAGCGGCAGCGGTATGTCGCCATACAAATTCGTCAGGTAGAAGAAGCAGAAGGCCCTGATGAATTTAGACTCGCCCACCAGGGCTTTGCGGGCGCTGTCGGAGAGGGTAGCGGAGGCGGATGCGCCGTCGATGATGAAATTGGCGTCGTTGACTATTTTGTAGATGGGTGACCAGAATGTCTGGTCGGCGAGGCCGTCGAGCGGTGATAGCTGGGCGCTTTCGAATGGAGTGACGCCGAAGCTTCCTCCAAGGGAAGTGAGCTGGTAGCTGGACAGTTCGTCTGCGGACAATCCTGCGTCCAGGGTGAGGGTTCCGTTGCTCCAGGTCTGGCTACCTGAGTTGGACATCAATTCGGAATAGACTCCGGCCATTGCGGCGGAAGCCTGTACGTCTGTCGCGAAGACCTGCGATGTACTGATGGAGTTGGCCGGCGGTGTGATCTCGACGAATTTCCTGCACCCGGTGGCTGAGATCAGGAAGAGGGCCGGTAAGATCAGGGTAAAATATAGTCGTTGCATGAGTTGATAAGTTAACGTGTTTTAGAATGAGCAGGAGATGCCGGCGGTGATTGTCCGTGCCGGGGGCAGGCTCCCGAATGTCTTCACCTCGGGGTCGAGTCCCTTGTAGGGGCTAAACACCATGATGTTGTAAGCGTTGATGTTGAATGCCATCGCCCGAAGGCCTGCTTTCTTCATCATTTTTGCCGGAAAGCTGTAGGAGATGGCGATGTTGGACCAGCGGATATAGCTGGCGTCCGAGTAGCCTGCGTCTGACTCGCCAAGGGAGGAGCCTCCGTTCGCTATCTGTGTGGAGGCTTTGGGATAGAGGGCGTCGGTCTGGCCCGGGTGTGTCCACATATGCGTATATACATATTCGGGAATATTGTGCATCCCTGATGCGGTAGAATAGGCACCGGACAGAATGTTCATGCCTTTCTGTCTTGTAAAAGTGAAGGAGGAGCTATAGGACAGTGATTTGTAGGAAAATGCCGTTGAGAAGCCTCCCGTGTAATTGGGTTCCTGGTCTATGCGGATCCTTCTGTCGTCAAAACCGGTGCCGGGGAAGTCGTTGGTAGCTGAGACTCTGCCGTCGTGGTTGTAGTCGGTGAAGGTAGCGCTGCCCGTCATGGGGTCTATGCCGGCATAGTGGAACAGGTAAGTGGTATTGATCGACTGGCCAATCTTATACTGCAGGGCATAGGGAGACTGGGCCAGGTTGGGGTAGGCCAGGAGCTTGTTCCTGTTGATGCCGATGTTGAAGCCGATCATCCAGTTGATATTCCTGGTGCGGATCGGAGTGGCCGTGAGGGTAGCTTCCAGGCCTGAGTTCTGGACGTTGGCCGGGCTATTGGCGGTCACTGTGGGGAACCCGGTGAAAGACGGCAGGGGAAAGCCTACGAGCTGGTTGTCGCACCGGTTGCGATAATAGGCCAGGTCAAGGTTGATGCGAGACTGGAGGAAACCGAGCTGAAGGGCGGTTTCGAGCTTTTTGTTGACCTGCCATTGATAGTAGGGATTCGGATACAGGAGTGGTATCAGAGGAACGACGCCGTTGTAGGGTGTCAGGCCGTTGGTGTTGCCCCACTGTGAGAGGTATTGGTAGTCGGAGACGTTGTCGCTGCCGGTGGTGCCATAGCTACCTCGGAGTTTGAGGAAGTCGACTGCCGAGGGCAGCCATCTGGCGATCCATTTTTCGCTGCTGATGATCCAGGCGGCGCCTATGGATCCGAAGTTGCCAAAGCGGTTGGCGGGGCCGAAGCGGCTGCTGCCGTCACGTCTGCCGTTGAAGTTGACGATGTACCGGTTGTCGTAGTTGTAGGTCAGGCGTGCATATGCTGCGGAATATTTGTACTCGCCGTAGTTGTCGACCGTAAGGACTTTTGGGGCGAGAGTTATTGTTTTCAGGAAGACGTCGCTGGTGTAGTTCTGTCCGTTGAGTGTCAGGCCTTCTGTGACGTTTGCCTGTGCCGAAGCGCCTACGAGTGCGTCGATCCTGCTCTTGCCGAGGAAAACGCTGTAGGTCAGCTGGGGTTCGAGTATCCAGTTGTTGGAGCGGGAATTGCCGAATGTATTGGAGCCTGTGGGTTTGGGATTTGTACCGACGTAGGGATTCTGGGAGGCGATCGGTGTGAATCTGGTCTGATAGCTTTGCGCGTTGTTGTAGCCCGAACTAAGGGTAAATTTCAGCCCTTTCAGGATGGTGTAGCCGAAGGTAAGGTTAGCGGTCAGGCCATTTGTCTTGCTTGAATAGGGCTGGAGAAGGGATCCGAACGGGCTCGTGATATGGATCGAGTCGTATTGGGCAAAATTCAGGTTGCCCTGTTTGTCGTAAATGGGCGCTGCGTCGGGGGGGAGGCTGTAGATATTGGTGAACTGGCCCTGGAGGCCGATCTGGTTGGCGATGCTGTAGGCGTAGTTAGCGGAAAGCGAGGTGGTCAGTCTTTTATTGGGGCTGGTGTGCTGCAGGCTTATGGCAAGGGTAGCGCGTTGATTGGCCCCGCTGATATTGGTGATATCGGTGACGCGGTTATAGCCGGCGCCGAGGCGATAGGTTGTCTGGTCGCTGCCGCCGGAGATCTCTCCCTGGACATTCGTGTTCTTGCCGATGCCGCCGTATGCGAATTTCTGCCAGTCGGTATAGCGGGTGGTGTCTAGCAGGACGAGGTCGGGGGCGGTGAATGGGGTGACGATCTGACCGTCGTTGCGCAGCAGCGTCCTGCGCAGGTTCAGGTACTCCTTTGTGTTCAGCTGTTGGAGGGTACGGGTGTTGAAGCTGATGCCTTCCGAGACGTTGAGCGAGGTGCCGTTGATGCCGACTTTTCCTTTTTTGGTGGTGATAAGGATGACACCGTTCGCGCCGCGGCTGCCGTAGATGGCGGTAGCGTCTGCGTCTTTCAGTATGTCGATGGACTCTATGTCAGAGGGGTTGATATTGTACAGCGGGCTTTGGCCGATGGATAGGGACATGTGGGTCTGGTCGAGACCGCCTGAGATGCTTGTCACGCTATTTCCATTGCCGAGGCGGTTGGTGCCGGCCACGTCGAGAATGGTGAGGGGTACGCCATCGATCACGTACAGAGGGTCGGTCGTGAAGCCGGGGTTGAGTGTTGCTCTTCCTCTGATCTCGATCTTGACCGGGCCTCCTTCATAACCGCTCTGGGGTGTTACGACCACGCCGGCCACTTTTCCTTCGATGGCGAGCAGCGGGTCACGGACGGGCTGTTTTGCGATCTCGGCTGCGGACACCTTGCCAATATCGCTGGTTGTCAGCCGCTGGGTTGTGCTGCCATAGGCCTGAACGACTACCTGGTCGAGACTGTTGGTTGCTTCTTCCATTTCGATGATTGGAAATTTTACCTGATGGACGGCGACGTGTTTAGTCTTATAGCCTATGAAACTGACGATGAGGGTGTCGTCTTCCTGTATGCCTTTTAGTTGGAACATCCCATGGAGGTCGGTGCTGGTGGCGACCTTGCTGTATTTTGCGCTGACGCTGGCGCCGGATAGGGGGGTATGATTCTTATCCTGCACCAAGCCGGCGATAGTAGTGACGGGTGGCAGGGGTGGGTCGGCCTGTGGAGGAGCCGCTGCGAGCGGTCTATCGCGGATGACCACGGTATGGTCGTCCAGGGTGTATGTGAGGGGCAGGTCTTTCAATAGCCGGTCAAGGACTTCTTTCAGTTCGGTCTGTCTGACGTCGAGTGAAGCGATCCGTACTCCCTGTACCTGGGCGTCGGTGTAGATGAAGTCGACGTGACTTTGTTTGCGCAGGTCAGAAAAGACCTGCTTCAGGGGGGCGTCTTTTTCGCTGAGCGTGATCTTCTGGGCGAAGCCTTTGGCGCTGACGTTGACCACGGCTGTGAAAAGCAGCAGCACGGATAGTTTCATACACAATAGTCTTTTGTTCATGCGCCGGGGCGACGCATGAAAAATTCTCTCATAAGTTTTGTACATTTGTTTAGTCTGGTTTACAAGTTGAACGAATGGTAAAATTTTTTCGACCGGGCCAGGCGTTATGCCAGTTGTGTGCCACCACAACTGGTTTTTTTTGCGTGTCGGCCCAGGGGTTTGGGGGTATGTCCAGCCGCGTCAGCGGTGCTTTTCAGGACGGGTCGTCTTTTATTTTCTTACTATGATCGTCCTCCCAACGATATTGAAATGAACCTTATTGGTCAGCTCGAGCTTTTTGAGTATTTCGGACACGTTGGCCAGGCGTTGGACCGAGCCATTGAATTTTTCTGTTGTCTGCGGGCCGTCGAACCGGACGTCGACGTCGTACCACCTGGATATCTTGCGCATGATGGACTGAATATCTTCGCTCTGGAACAGGAAATAGCCGTTCTTCCAGGCTGTGGCTTCTTCGATGTCTGCGTCGCGGACGAGTTGGAGTTGATGGCTATCGAGGATCGTCTGCTGTCCTGGCTGGAGCAGCCGGGATTGGCGAATGGTTGAGCCGGACACTTTGACGCTGCCGGCGATCAGGGTAGTTCTTGTCGACGGTTCGTTGTCGTAGGCATCGATATTGAATTGGGTTCCCAGGACTTCGACCTGCTGGTCCTTTGTGTTGACGAAGAACGGGTGTTGGTTATCCGGCGCCACTTCGAACCAGGCTTCGCCGGAGAGGCGGACGGTGCGGTTATTGCCTGTGAAGGCCGTGGGATAAGAGAGGGTGGAGGCGGCGTTGAGGATGATCTTCGTACCGTCTGAGAGGGTGATAGCGTATTGACCGCCGCGGGGGGTGGACAAGGTATTGTATAGGGGTGTGAGCGAAGTGGTATGGGGCTGGCTGTTCTTGCCGGGTGTGTCTGCTGCGTAGCGGATCGCTCCGTCTGCGGTCTTTTCGATTGAGGTGTTCTCCTGCACTGCCAGTCTGCCGTTGGCGGCGTCGCTGAGGGTTATTGTCTGGCCGCCGGCGAGGGTCAGTACGGCTTTATTGGCGCCGGCGACGATCCCGGTGGTGGCTGTTGAGGGCTGTTGTTTGGAGTGGCGGCTGAGCAGGTACCAGCCGCCTGCCGACGTAAAGATCAGCAAGGATGCGGCGACGGCGATGCGGGGCCATAGGCGGCGGTATGCCGGCTGAAGGGTATACACGGGCATGTCGGCTTTCTCAAGGATGGCGGTATACAGGCGTTGCTGGAGCTCTTCCGGTGTTTCGGGGGAGTCGGCGACGAGCAGGCTGTCGTCGAATCCGGCATAAAGCTGTTCGAGTTCGGTGCGTTCGTCTTCGGTGAGCTGTTTGTCCCGCCATTTACGGGCCAGCTCTTGCAGTCTGGAGTGAATGTTCTCAGGCATGTTCTGGCTTATGTTATATAAGCCAAGCGGGAGGGGAGGATTCCCTATGCGAATGAAAAATTATTTTTCAGAGGACGAGGCCGAGCAGGTTGCCGAGGGCGCCCCGGAGTGTTTTACGGGCTTTGACGAGCTGGGCGTCGACGGTCTTGGTTGAGATACCAAGCTCTTCGGCTATTTGTTGGTGGGTATAGCCTTTTTCGTGTTGCAGGTGGAAGATGATCCGGCATTTTTCGGGGAGCGCGTTGACTGTCAGATGAAAGAGGCGTTGTAATTCGGCGTAGTCCAGCTGCTGGATGGTTGATTCGTCGACGGTATTCAGGCTGGCGGCCATTTCTTTCTCAAAGGCGGTTGCGCGGGCTGAACGGGAAAGGCGGTTGAGGACTTCGAATTTAGCGGCGACGGCGAAATAGCTGTCAAAGTTATGATTGAGGTTGAGGGTGGAGCGGCGGCGCCAGAGGTTGGTAAATATGTCCTGGACGACCTCTTCGGCCTCGGTAGCGTCGTTAAGGCGGTGACGCGCAATTACATATATTTTATTCCAATATTTATCATACAGATAGCGAAATACCGCCTCACCTTCAACCGCGAGCAGGCCGGCCAGTTCTACATCTGTAAAAGTGGAATACGAGCGCATAACCATCGAAAACTCAAATATAATAATAAATTATTACTTCTGCAGATATCGATGACGATGTCGAGGGGTGTCGGGTTGAACGTGCTGATCAGACGGCCATTCGGGTGTTGGAGATGCAGAAGACGATGTTGCTGCCGTATTTTAGGTCGTTGTAGACGTTGATACAGCCTCCGACGCGTTCGGCTGCGTCCTGCAGTTTGCGGTATTCGGGGGCGAGGGAGCGATAGAGGTAGGTGCCGGCGTCCCTGACGCAGATCATGGTGCGGTCGTCGTCGACCAGGGTCAGGACGTGGATGCATTCGTTCTTCTTGTTGCTGACGACCGTGTTGAGCATATTCCAAAGTATATAGGCCATCAGGTTCTCTTCTGCGACGAAGCACAGACCTTCGGGTATGCCGTTGAGGACGACGTTGTTCCTTTTCATAGCCAGGGGCTGCAGGCTGGCCAGGAGGTCGTTGACCAATTGGTGGAGGGATACTTTTATCCGACGGGAAGAGGGTTCGAAAGGCACTACGGGGGATTTTTGGGCGGTGCGGGGGATCAGAGAGAAGGCTTTCATAAAATGATATTTGAAGTTGAATGGTGAAACAAATAAACGACCGCTTTTCGTTTGCCCGATCAGGTGAGGGGTGGTTGTTTGCGATTTTAAGTCAAACCCGCGGATAGATTAAGTACTTCTATTTAGAATTCGGTGACGGGGGCGGGTGACGGGGGATTGAAAAATAAAAAGGGAGAGATCAGGTGATCCCTCCCGTCCCGGCTGGTTTGAGGTTCTATTTGGACGCGCCATTGGCGGCTGTCTCTATTACGTCGGCGACCTCTTTGGCGTGGGAGATGAATACTGAGTGGCTGCTTTTTATCTCGGTGATATGGGTTGTGGCTCTTTTGCCCATGATCTTCTGGAGGCCGGTGGGAAGGGCGTGGTCTTCGGTGGTGATGATCTGCCAGCTGGGTTTTGAGCGCCAGGCGGGATCTTTGAAAACATATCCAAAGACCGAAGCGGCGACCGGCATCTGGGAGTCGGCCATGAAGTCGGCGGTTGCCTGGGGCAGGTCGGCGCAAAAGTCGGCGTGGTATTTTGCGGGATCGTACCGGATGAAGCCGGTGCTGTCGGGTGGAAGTGCGCCGGCGGCGGTGCGCTGGTCTGCGAAGGACATGACCACCTTGCCCAGGGTTTCACCGTCGTCGGGCAGGAAGGCGGCGACGTATACGAGGCCGGCGACCTTCGGGTTATTGCCTGCTATGGTGATGATTGCTCCGCCATAGGAGTGGCCTACGAGGATGACGGGGCCGTCCTGCTGGCTGATCGCGCGATTGGTCGCTGCGATGTCTTCGTCAAGGCCGGTATTGGGTGGGGCGGCGATGGTGACCTTGTAGCCCCGTGCTTTGAGGATGTCGTGTACTTTCTGCCAGCCGGAGCCGTCGGTGAAGGCGCCGTGGACGATCACGATGTTCCTGATGGCTGACTGCGCTGTGGCGCGGATAGAGAAGAGTGAGATGATCGAAAGCGTCAGAATGGATAATACCTTTTTCATGTCAGACTATTTTAAAAATCGAATTTGGTTGCGGCGGAAATATGGCCGTTGAGGCTGTTTTGCACGAGGCCTATCAGCTGCCATTCTTTTGGGTTGAAGTCGGGGGGCAGGTCGATGGCGACGGGTCCTTTGCCGACGGGCTTTGCGTGCACCAGCTGCTGGACGATCTGTACGTGGGAGAGTTTCAGCCCTGCGTTCTCTCCGCCCCTGACGGCGGACTGTGCCGATCGCCGGACGAGGGCCAGCAGCACTTCGTCACCTTTTTCGGTTGCAGTTGACCGATAATTTACGGTCAGTCTTTTTCCGACGATCCCGCAGTCTATGGTCAGGTTGTTTGCGGGGTCCTGGTCGAGGCCGCCGGAGACCGCTTTCAGGATATGGGGGGCATCCGAGCCGACGTATTCGGTTGCGCCGTTGATCACGACCTGGGGGGTATATATCGTTGAGAGGTTCAGCCAGCCGGAGTAGCGCTGCTGTCTTTCGGTGAAATCGTGGTTGCTGAATCTGTCTTTCCAGCCTTGCCGGTCCCAGTAGTCGACGTGGAAGGCGAGGACATAGATCTGTTTGCCGGCGTTCTCCTTCTGGATATCGGCGACGAGCTCGTCGGCTGCGGGGCAGCTGGAGCATCCTTCAGAGGTGAAGAGCTCGATGACTGCGAAGCCTTTGTGCTGAGGGGCGGGAGGAACCTGCCGGGCGGTGGCGGCGAGGGTGTTGGATACTGGTGATCCCGGGAGCGATATGATGCCGAAGACGAGCAGACCCAGGGTCAGTGCTGCTATAGTGATCTTGCGTTTCATTGTTATTGTCATTTGTTTGTGCAAATTGAATCCTATTTGACGGGACGGAACAGGACAAAAACGCGAGTTAGGCATTTTAGGGGCTGAACCGGGCAATCGGGCAGTTCGGCAGACTGCATTAAGACCTAACTTTGGCGCGATGAAACAAAAGACATTCAAGATCTCCGGCAGGGTCATATGGTTGAGTTCGGCGTTGTTGGGGATATTGATGGCGGTGCCGAAGATCGCGGAACGCCATTTTAATATTTATGAGACGATCGCGAACTCGGTTATCACGTTCGTGTTTACGCTGTTCGTATGGTACTATAATATGGTCACGCTGCCGGTCTATTCTTCGCGCGATATTGCCAAGGGTTTTTCCATGGGCCGGCTTGTCAGGAATCTTTTGCTGGGTATTGCGGTCATGTTCCTGCTGGCCTGTCTCCAGCAGTTCGTTTTGACGCACCTGGAGTTTGGTCCCCAGATGCTGATGATCGAAGTGAGGGGTATCCTTGTCAGCCTTACCTTTTATATGTTCATCCATCTGCTGTACCAGAGCTACCATAACCAGCAGGTGAGCTTAGAGCTCGAAAGGAGCAGGACAGATGCACTGGGCGCGCAGTATGAGCTGCTGAAGCAGCAGGTGAATCCGCATTTTTTGTTCAATAGTCTGAATACGCTGAAGTATATGGCGGAGAGCGGGGATGAACATACGGTCGATTTTATCCTGAAGCTGTCGAACTTCTACCGTGCTACGCTCGAAAGCCGGAAACTGGATCTGATACAGCTGTCGCAGGAGCTGGAGATCATGGACGCCTATGTATACCTGCTGCGGGCGCGTTTTGAGGAAGGGATCGACCTGACCGTCGCGGTCGAGAAGAACCTTAATAGCTCGCTGATACCTCCTTTTACCCTGCAGCTGCTGGTTGAAAATTGTATCAAGCACAATGTTGTGTCGCTGGACCGGCCTCTGAAGATAAGGGTCTATTCCACGGATCGTTATATTGTCGTCGAAAACAACATACAGCTGAAGAAAGTTGCCGAAGCTTCAACGGGTATGGGATTGGAGAATATCAACCAGCGGTATGAGCATCTTTTGGGCCAGGAGATCGAGATCTGTCCCAGTGAAACATTATTTACAATAAAACTCCCCGTTATCTATGAATATAGTCATAATTGAAGATGAGGTCAAGGCGGCAAGATCGCTTGCGAGCCTGATCTCAAGGGTCAGGCCGGATGCCCGGGTGGTGGCCAGCCTGCAGAGCATCGAGGCCGCGGTCGACTTTCTTATGAATAGCGAGCAACCTGACCTGATCTTTATGGATATACAGCTTTCCGACGGTCTGTCATTTGAGATCGGCAAGTCGGTGAAGATATCCTGTCCCATCATTTTTTGCACCGCGTACGGCGAATATGCGATGGAGGCGATCAAGGCCAATGGCGTCGACTATCTGCTGAAGCCTTTTTCCCGGGAGGATGTAGAGGCTGCATTCGTGAAGGTGGAGGGTTTTAAGAATTTCTTTCAGCAGAATAGCCCGGCCGACCTGGATGGGTTGTTGAAGAAGATCGGGGTGGATGAGGGGAAGAAGAGTTTTTTGGTTTTCAGGGACAATAAGTACACTACTGTTCAGACCGATGCGATAGCCTATATTTTTATCCGTTATGAATCGACGACGATCATGACCTTTCAGAAGCAGATGTATCCGCTGGCGCAGTCGATGGACCAGGTGCAGGCGATGCTGTCGTCAAGACAGTTCTACCGGCTGAACAGACAATACCTGATAAATTTCAGTGCGATCAGGGAGGTGGAGCATTATTCCGCGCGCAAGCTGTTCGTGAAGCTGGTGGTGGACACTCCGGAGAAGCTGTTGATAGGGAAGGAGAAGACGACTGGTTTTTTGGGGTGGCTGGAGAACAGATAAGGGTGGGAGCGCGGCTCCCGGTCTTGCGGCCTCCGGGTCTTCCGGTGGGATAGTGATATTTGGGGATGATTTTGGGTTTGGGGATATCGGGAGGATGCCGGGTTTTGGGTTTGGGGACCCCGGGGTTGGGAGGATGGGGGTATCTATGTAGAAAGAGGGGGTGTGCGGTGGCGGATAAGGGTGATCGTGGGTCTGGCGGGGGTGGATTGGCGGCTATGGAGCGTATTTTTGAAATTTTTTTTGAATGTAGTTACAAAACGACATTCGGGTAGTACTAATATTATATATATTTACCTTTAGGAACAAAATATTATATACCTGGTATTTAAGATTTGCGACAGGTTGTTTTAAGGGTCAAGACCTTCCCATTATTGGGGGGGTCTTCTTTTTTTTGGGGGGGTAAGGGGCAGAGTGAGGGGGTATGGGGTAAGGGGGGACGGGGGAGGGGCCCTGGGGGAAGGGGTATGGGGAACGGGCAAGGGGGTATGGGTAAGGGGTAAGGCGGTTAGGGAGCAAGGGGCCGGGGAACTGGTCGTGGCGGGAAATTGTTGGGGAGGTACAAATGGATGATGTCCGGGGCGGGAGATTGCGGGAGTTTTCATACCTTGAACATGGCCGTTGTAGCCTCGGACCTTATACTGTAATGAAACTGTTAACCGGAGCATACTGCTTATCCATTCTTTTCTGCCTGCTGTGTACGGGTTTGAAGGCCCAGCACCTTTCAGGCGATGCTATTGCCGACTCTGCCTACGGCGTGGCGCTCAAGTATTATCATTCCTATCTTGCGCCTGAACCGGCGTTGTTCCGGGGGCCCGAGTATTTGGTCTATTCCCACCTATTGAAGAGCGGTCATCCCTACTTTTCGGACAGTGTCAGGACAGGGACGATACGATATGCAGGTATTGTATACCGTGACCAGCGCCTGCTATTTGACGAGGTATATGGTCAGGTGGTCATTGGTGATCCATACGGGGGCTTCAGGATCGCGTTGCTCAGCGAACGGATCGACAGCTTTACGGTGGAGGATCATTCTTTCATCCGGATGACAGACAGTCTAAATCCGTCTGCGCCTGCCGTAGGTTTTTATGAGCAGTTGTACCGGGGTCGTATCAGTCTGCTGAAGCGGGAGAAGAAGGTCATGCTGGAGGATGCGAGCATCGTGGAGGAGGGTGTACGCCGGTATATCGCTACTACGGTATCTTATTATATCCGAAATGGGAGGACCTATTATGCGGTGAACACGACGCGTGGTCTGATGGCTGCGATGAAGGACAGGGGCAGGGAGGTGAAGCGATTTATCAGGAGTCACAGGCTGAGCATGCGAAAGGACAAGGAGAATACATTGATCCAGGTTGCGGCCTGGTATGGAGGGCTAAACCATCAATAAACCTCAAATGCGTCTGACTATCTATTATAAGCTGTTGTTGTCTGTAGCTGTTGCCTTTTGGATGAAGGGGGCGTTTGCGCAGGAGGCGGTCATTAGTCTCCATCTGAAGCAGGTGCGGGTCTGGGAGGCGCTGGACGGGATAGAGAAGCAGTCGGGATACCGGCTTTATTATGATACGCTCGAGCTGGATACGACGAGGGTCGATGTAGATATGGATGGTCTTTCTGTTAATAAGGCACTGGACCGGGTGTTGAGCGGCGGTGAGGCGGGTTATTCGATTGACCGGCAGCGGCATATTTTTATAGGAAAGGGGG
Organism: Bacteroidota bacterium; assembly: GCA_018267585.1. Classification (GTDB taxonomy): domain Bacteria; phylum Bacteroidota; class Bacteroidia; order Chitinophagales; family Chitinophagaceae; genus Puia. Next base: position 6,836 of record JAFDYE010000004.1, on the reverse strand, counting down.
AGGCGATCAATACGGGCCTGCCTGTCGGCTACTTTGATAAGAAGGCGCCGGAGAAGGCAGTGGTATTGGATGACACGCTTAGGGATTATCTTGAGGATGTGGGTAAGGAGCCGGTGTCTACTATTGAGAACAAGTTATTCGTTATCGGTGATAAGACGGCGGCTCAGCCGCCGGGGCCGGTTCACCTGGCGGGATATGTGCGGGATGCAAAGACGGGAGAGCCTGTGGTTGGCGCGAGCGTCTACGTGGAGAACCCGAGGATCGGCGTGGCCAGCGACCAGTATGGTTATTATTCGATCACGCTGCCCAGGGGGCGGCATGTACTAAATATACAGAGTATCGGGATGCGTGACACGCGAAGGCTGGTCATGGTCTATGGGGACGGGAAGCTTAGTATTGATCTGCGGACGCAGGTGTTGACGCTGAAGAGGGTGATCGTCAGTGCCGAGAAGGCGAGCAATGTCAAGCGGACGGAGATGGGGGTTCAAAAGATCGACATCAAGACGATCAAGCAGGTGCCGGTAGTTTTTGGGGAGGCTGACGTACTAAGGGTGGTCATGACGATGCCTGGTGTAAAGACGGTAGGGGAGGCGAGCACAGGCCTGAATGTGCGCGGTGGATCGGCGGACCAGAACCTGGTCTTGTTCAATGACGCGACCATCTTCAATACGGCACATTTCTTTGGCCTGTTCTCCGCGTTCAACCCGGAGGTGGTGAAGGATGTAGAGCTGTATAAGAGCAGTATCCCGGCGAAGTTTGGCGGGCGTCTTTCGTCTGTGCTGGACATCAACAGCAGGGAGGGGAATAAGAAGGAGATCCAGGGCTCTGCGGGCATTGGACTCCTGACGAGCCGGCTGAATATCGAGGGACCTCTGGTCAAGGACAAGACCTCTTTTATTCTGGGAGGACGGACGACATATGCCAACTGGCTGCTCGCGGACCTGCCCAGCCAGTACAAGAACAGCAGGGCTTCGTTCTACGATCTCAACCTGAATATCAGCCATGAGATCAATAAGAAGAACAGTCTGTATTTTACCGGCTATCTGAGCCAGGATCATTTCAATCTCAATAATGATACTACTTATGGTTATGGTAACCGCAATCTTTCGCTGAAGTGGAAGCATATATACAACAACAAACTGTATATGCTGATCACAGGGGGGTATGACCGGTACCAGTATTCGATCTCGAGCAGGCAGAATCCTGTCAACGCATATCAGCTGGCTTTTGATATCAACCAGCTGTATTTCCGGACGCATTTCAACTGGTATATCAGTGCCAGCAACACGGTGGAGTTCGGTGTGAATACCCTGCGCTACAAACTGCACCCGGGCAGCTATGAGCCTGTCGGGGGCAAGTCGCTTGTTGTGCCGGACGTTTTGCAGAATGAGCAGGCGCAGGAGAGTGCGGCTTATGTGAGCGACAAGTTTACCATAACCAATGATCTTTCGATAGAGGCGGGGGTTAGGTACTCTCTCTTTAACGCGTTGGGGCCGGGCATGGTCAATAATTACGCGCCGGGTCTGCCGGTCACGACCGACAATCTGCTGGGCACGCGTCAGTATCCTTCGGGCCAGGTGATGAAAACGTACGGCGGCCCCGAGTACAGGATCTCCGGCCGGTATGTGCTGACGGATAATCTTTCGGTAAAGGCGGGCTACAATACGCAGCGTCAGTATATCCATTCGTTGTCGAACACGACCGCGATGGCACCGACGGACATATGGAAGCTGAGCGATCCGAATATCAGGCCTCAGCGTGGCGACCAGGTCTCGCTGGGGCTCTACCGGAATTTCAAGGCCAATACGATCGAAACTTCGGTCGAGGTCTATTACAAACGTATCAGGGACTACCTCGACTATAAGAGCGGAGCACAACTGGTCATGAACCATCATATCGAGACGGATGTGCTGGAGACGCGGGGCAAGGCGTATGGTGCAGAGCTGCTGATCAAGAAGCTGACGGGGAAACTCAATGGATGGTTCAGCTATACTTATTCCCGTGTACTGCTGCGCCAGACCGATCCGAATGCGGGGGAGGTGATAAATGGGGGGAACTATTATCCGGCGAACTATGACAAGCCGAATGATGTGACGGCGGTAAGTAACTACCGGTTCACCCATCGGTTCAGCATTTCGCTGAATGCTACCTACAGTACCGGGCGACCGATAACCCTTCCAATCGGTGTATTCAGTTATGCCGGGTCGCTGAGGACGTTGTATGCAGACAGGAATGCCTACCGGATCCCGGACTATTTCCGAATGGATCTTTCAATGAATATTGATGGTAACCACAGGATCCATCAGAAGACGCACAATTCCTGGACGATTGGGGTATACAATCTTACGGGTAAGAGGAATCCCTATTCGGTCTACTATGTTTCGGAGAACGGCCTTGTCAATGGCTACAAGCTGTCGATCTTCGGAAGCGCTATTCCGTTTGTCAATTTTAATATCCGGTTCAACTGATACTATATGAAAAGGGTGTATCTACTATTGATCGGGCTGCTGGTACTTGGAGGATGTAAGGACAAGTACGTCAGTCCCTATAAGTCGCCAGGCACGGGTTATCTCGTTGTGGAGGGCTATATCACGGGGAATGGCCCGACCAAGCTGGTGTTGAGCCATACGGTGAAGCTGCCGGGAGATTCCACCTTGCCTCCCGAGAAGGGAGCTTATGTTGCGGTAGAGGGGGATAACAGCAGCGTCTATCGGCTTTCGGAGCTGGGTAACGGTGCATATGGCATAGATTCCCTTCGGCTGGATGTCAGTGTCAGGTACCGGTTGCGGATAAAAACGACGGGAGGGAAGGAGTACCTTTCCGATTATGTAGCCTATAAGCCGACGCCGCCTATTGACAGTCTGAACTGGGTACTAAATTCCGACCAGCTGGTCATATATGCCAATACGCATGACCCGGCGAACGCCACGAGATATTACCAGTGGGCTTACGACGAGTTGTGGGAGTATCATGCCGCGGAGTATGCGGGGTTGAAATATGTCGACAGTGATGTCAGTGTGGTTGGACGATTGCCCAGTGAACAGATATTTCGTTGCTGGGAAGGCGGTTCCTCGACGTCCATAATTATAGCGAGCTCGGCGAAATTGTCACAGGACGAGATATACAGGCATCCGCTGCTGAACATTCCTTCGGGAAGCTATAAAGTGAGCGTATTGTACCGGATAACGGTCCGGCAGTATGCGCTGACGGAGGATGCGTATAATTTTTTGAGCATTATGCAGAAGAATACGGAGTCGCTGGGTTCTATTTTCGATGTGCAGCCTTCTGCGGTGAATGGGAATATTCACAGTCTGAGTGATCCGACGGAGCGGGTCATCGGGTTTGTTTCGGCGGGGACGGTTGATCAGCGGGTCATGTATATTTCGCGGGGTCAACTGAGCAACTGGCCCTATTATTTCAGCTGTTCAAGCCCTGACAGGCCTGTGCCGAATATCCGGGACAGCCTGATCTCCTATTTTGGTTCGGGTTCCATGATACCGATAACAAATGACAGCAAGGGATATCTTGCGAATTATTCGGATTGCCTGGACTGCCGGGCGCAGGGGGGAACGACTGTGATGCCGGCGGGGTGGCCGAACTAGCATAATATAATCTTATGAAGAGGATTGTTGTATTTTTTGTCCTGTTGTCTCTCCGCGGGTCTTGTCAGGTGCCTGCGGAACTGGGCAAGGCCATGGATCAGTACCGTGCGCAGCGGCTGCAGGAGAAGATATATGTCCATACGGACAAGGAATTCTACCTGGCGGGCGAGATCTGCTGGTTCAAGCTGTATGTGGTGGAGGCGACCTCGCATCGTCCGCTGGACCTGAGCAAGATCGCCTACCTGGAATGGCTGGACGGGAACAATAAGCCGGTGCTGCAGGAGAAGATCGGGCTCGACAAGGGGCATGGGGACGGATCGGTGTATTTGCCACTGACGATGCGGTCGGGTAACTATAAGTTGCGTGCATACACCGCCTGGATGAAGAATTATGGAGAAGACTGGTATTTCGAGAAAGCGATATCGGTGGCGAATGTGCGTCGGTCGGCGGAAGCTTCTATTGTGGCCGCTGCACCTAAATATGGTGTATCTTTTTTTCCTGAGGGTGGCAATCTGGTGGAGGATATCGAGAGCAGGATCGGGTTTAGTCTGACGGATGGATATGGCAAAGGGGTATTTGGCGACGGAGTGATCATCGAGGATGATCGGGATACGGTGGCGCGTTGTACGGTTCATCGGATGGGCATAGGGAGTTTTGTGCTGCGTCCGAGACCGGGGCATCATTATGCGGGGGCGTTCAGGGTGGCGGGCGGGCAGACGATCAGCGCTGATCTGCCGACGGCATATAAGGCGGGGGCTGTAATGCGGGTTTCGCCTGAAGGGGCTGATAATTTACGGGTCGATCTGCAGTCTACGACAGCCAGATCGGATGTGTACCTGGTTGCTCATACCCGGGGGAGGGTGACGGTAGCCGAGGCCGGTGTTTTGAGGGATGGGAAGGCTTCGTTTGAGATCAGTGGAGGGAGGCTTGGGGAGGGGATAAGTCAGATCACCGTTTTTGATGCGCAGAGGCGGCCGTTATGTGAGCGGCTGGTGTTCAGGTTACCTTCGGATACGTTGAAGCTGGTTGTGAAGCCGGACGGCACTACTTATGGAACCCGAAAGAAGATCGATCTGGCAGTTGCTGCCGCGGATGGGGTAGGCAAGCCGGTAGTATCGGACTGTTCGCTGTCGGTATTCCGGGTGGATGGGCTTCAGTCGGCGCCGGTCAATCATATTGGCAGCTATCTGCTGTTGAGCTCGGACCTGAAGGGCAGGATCGATTCGCCGGGTTATTATCTTGAGCATCCGGAAGATGCGGCGGCGCTCGATAATCTTATGCTTACGCATGGCTGGAGGCGCTACAGGTGGGAGCAGGTATTGCGCGGGGACAAGCCTTCCTTCGAGTTCGCTCCGGAATACAATGGGGTGATCATTTCAGGCCGGGTGGTAGACGGGCATACCGGCGCGCGGGTGAACAAGGAAGTGGTGGCTTATTTGTCGGTACCTGGCACGCGGACGCAGTTCTGCCCGTGGTATAGCGATAGTCTTGGCACGGTGAGGTTCGAGCTGAAGGATTTTTATGACGCGCACGAAGTGGTCTTGCAGTTGCAGAATGAGGAAGACAGTCTTTACAGGGTGGATGTTGTCAGTCCGTGGTCGGACCGGTATAGTGACAGGCGGTTGACACCGTTGGAGCTGGCATCCGGCGATTCGTCGCTGCTGGTGGATAAGGGGATAGCGATGCAGGTGCTGAACCGTTATGGTGGTGTGAGGTTAAAGCGGTTCAGGTTGCCTTCCTTTATAGACAGCAGCACGTTCTACGGAGTACCGGATTTTTCCTATTTGCTGGATGACTATACGCGGTTTACCACGATGGAGGAGGTGATGCGGGAGTATGTGAGGCTTATGATGGTGAAGAAGAGGTCCGGTCATTTTCATTTGCCGTTGCTGGACCTTCAGCATACCGAATTTTTCGACGAGGACCCGCTGATCCTGCTGGACGGCGTGCCGGTGAAGAACATCGACTCGCTGATGGTCCTCGATCCGCTGAAGATAAGGAAGCTGGAAACGGTGCAGCGGAGGTTTTTTCTGGGTGGTACGGATTTCAAGGGAATAATGAACTGGATCACGTATAAGGGTGATCTGGGGGGATATATACTCGATCCGCATTCGACTGTGCTGGACTATGAGGGGCTCGAGCTGCAGAGGGAGTTTTATTCGCCCTCGTATGCGAGTGAAGGGGAGGCGGGTTCGCATTTGGCGGACTTCAGGAATGTGCTTTACTGGGCGCCGCAACTGGTAACGGATGAGCAGGGTCGGGGTGGGGTAAGTTGTTATTCCTCGGATATTCCGGGGAGGTATGTGGTAGTGGTGGAGGGGCTGACTGCGGACGGGAAAATGGGCAGTGGGGTAGCGGAGTTTGAAGTGAAATAGGGTATATTTTAACAATGGGTTCGATCCGGGTTGGGGAGGAAGCTTCCCCTTTCGAAGAAGCTTCCGTCATAATTGCTAAACCATTATTTTTTTACGGAGGAATAGAGTTGCCAGCTGTCGCCGTTGGAGCGCAGGGTCATTTTTGTGTCTGCGTTCTCGAGGGAGATGTAGTAGCAGCTCTGGCTATCCCTGTCGAATTCGAAGAGGTCGGTGATCCAGTAGGTGCTGTATTTTTTCCTGAGGCTGCTCAGCAGGTTGAGGGGCAGCTGAGAGGACAGGATGTTGCGGGTGAGGGCGAGCAGTTCACCGTTGTCCGTGTAGAAGGCGGAGAGGACGGCTTCATCCATTTTAAAGGTAAGTTTGGTGAAGGTCTGATAGCTTTCGGCGGACAGGATCTGTGCATTTTTGAATTCCTGATGGAAGGAGGTCTTTATCGATGTGTTGATATCTTCTGTGGGAGAGGCGAAGCTATAGCTTGTAAAGATGGTGAGCAGGACGGTTACGATGATGGACTGTTTCATAAAATTATTTTTAGAATGTTGTTTTGATTTTTGTCTGACCGGGCGTCCCCGGTGTGCCAGCGTATATTCCAGCGGAGTGCCAGAAAGTTTTGGATGTTGAGGAACAGGGAGTTGTGATTTTGATGGGTTGTTCGGGTGTACGGTCTTGATATGAGGAGTGTTCGGTTTTGAGACGGATTGTGGGGATGAGAGCCCGGGGTGACGGGGGCTAGGGGTGAGTGGGGTGATGGGGGCTAGGGGAGGAGTGGCCCCGGAACGGGTGGTTCCGGGGCCGGGTGTTGGGTGTTGGGGGTTGGCGGTTGGAGGTTGGAGGTTGGGTGGGTGGGGGGTTGGAGGTT
>JAFDYE010000049.1 GCA_018267585.1 Bacteroidota bacterium | reverse complement strand
CTTCGCCGTATTCGGCATCGCGGCGCATGTGTGAGAGCTCTTTACGCTGGATGTCCACCAGCTCGAGCAGCAGCTGGCGATAACGGGGAAGGAAGGCCGGAGATACCTCGTCGCCCTCTTCGTTTTCGAGGCGCTTACCGGTGATCTCGACCATACGCTCATAGCGCGCCTTGAGCCGGTTGAACGCGTCGATCGACTCTGACTCTTTGCTGTAAGAGCCGTTGATGTATTCCAGCGCTGCAGTGGCGAGCCGGAGACGGATGGCCAGCCGTTGCTCTTCTTCGTTCTCTTTGACGGTGATGTCCAGCCTCCGGATGATGTAAGGTAGAGTGAGCCCCTGCAGGACGAGCGTGAAGAGGATGACGACAAAGGTGATGAAGAGGATCAGGCTCCGGTGCGGGAACGGCAACCCGCTGTCGAGCATCAAAGGAATGGCCAGCGCGGAGGCGAGTGAGACCACTCCCCGCATGCCGCTCCATCCGACGACGAAGATCGCTTTCCAGCCCGGGGCGATCTCCTTTAGCCGGATCCTCCTGCTGCATATACGGGGCAGATAGGCGCCCGGGAAGACCCAGGCGATGCGGATCAGGACGGTGACCAGGCTGATGATAACCCCATATAATATCGCCGAATGCAGCGAATACTCCCCAAGGTCTTTAACGATCCCGGGTAGCTGCAGCCCGATCAGGATAAAGACGACGCCATTGAGGAGGAATACCACGACATTCCAGACGCTCTGGCTCTGGAGCCTGCTGCTGTAGCTGAAGATCTCGTGCGCGCGGTAGCTGACGAAAAGCCCGCCGCTGACCACCGCCAGCACGCCGGAAGCGTGAAAGTGCTCCGCCGTAATATACATCAGGTAAGGAGACAGCAGCGTGATGACGGTATCGATGCTGGGTGTCGTCGGCAACCACCGGTGCATGGCGTAGACGATATTGCCGATGATCAGCCCGATCAGGATGCCCAACGAGACGACGGTCGCAAAGTCGACCCCCGCCTTCCACAAAATGAATTTCCCCGTGAATATGGCCAGCAGCGCAAAACGGAAGACGATCAGCGATGATGCGTCATTCACCAGGCTTTCTCCTTCCAGCACGGTCACAACCCTTTTGGGCATCTTGAGGTTCTGCAGAACACTGGTGGCGGCCACTGCATCGGGAGGGGAAATGATCCCGCCAAGCAGAAAACCGCAGGCGAGGGGAAAATCCGGAATGATAAGATTGGAAACCACAGCCACCGCGCAGGAAGTAAAGATCACCAGCCCGAATGCCAGCATACCGATGGCCCGCCGCATTTTCCAGAAGTCATGCCAGGAGGTATACCAGGCCGCCGAATACAACAGCGGCGGCAGGAAGATGATAAAGACGATGTCCGGCTCCAGGCGTATCATCGGGATACCCGGCACCAGGCTGATCGCAAGCCCTGCGATGACCAGGAAGATAGGATAGGAGATATGCAGCTTGTTGCTCAGCATCGCCAGCATGGAGACCACGAACAGAAGGGATATGATCAGCAGTAGGTTGTCCTGTAGCATGGGATGTAAATTAACGCTTTTGGGTGGCACCATTTTTGAAAACCATATCAAAAACACCGCCATGAAACTTCTCTCCGTCATCGTCGTAGTCGTTCTGGCCGCCTGCCAGAGTCCCCTGCCCCAACCGGAAAAACACCGGGCCGACTCCGTCGTCACCGCTACTGCGAAGCCGGTCCCTCCCGACACAAGCACCCTTGGAGGACCCTGGTTCCTGCAGCCCGTCCTGCCTTCCGACACCGCAGCAGGCAAGACGCCCACGCTGGTGTTCGACATGGCCAGGTCCCATTTCTCCGGCAATACCGGCTGCAATTCGATGCGAGGATCGTTCTATTTCAGCAAGACCGACAGCAGCCTCTCCTTTTCCGACAAAATTGTTACAACAAAAATGGCCTGCCCGGGTTATAACGAACCGGGATTTATGAAAAGCCTGAGAAGCACCGCGCATTATCGCCTCCGCAACGGGACACTGACCCTGCTGGCGGAAGACAATACGGAGCTCTCCCGCTGGATGAGGAAACCTGCTGTCGCCTCAAAAACGATGAAGGCCTGATCCACACGAAATACACACTCCACGCGGGCAACAGTAGCTTAACATAGTCTTCACAGTCTGTTAATATAATAGCCGGAACTTTTAGTCGAAATCCGGGAAGAGCCGGATATTAATAATTCAACCAACAAAAGAAGGTTATGACAAACACACTCGTAGATCTGACAAGGGAGCTCCTGAACAGCGGGGTATTCAACCATCTTCCGGACAACGAGATCTCCCGTCTGCACTGGATGATCCTGCAAGGCCAGGAAGAGGATCGTATCCCTCTGCAACCTCTTTTCAGCTACTGGTACCGGGGAGATTATTACTCTTCCAACGCTTCTCCGCGACTGCTGCAGCGATGCAATGAGTACCTGCAGCGCATGGGCCAGCCGCTCATCGACGTATACGGAGAAGAGTTTTACGAGGCCTAGAGATTCGGCCGGTAATAGGTATCCGGATCCGTCAGTACCTTCTTCCACTGACGCTGATGACTCTCCTGCCATTTTTTATCCGGATGCACGGACCAGTCCACTGACGCCAGCTGTCGTCTCACGAATTCCCGCTGCTCGGGGTGTACGAACATCGGATGCTGATAATACCACTTACTGTCCCGGGTCAGCTCCTTCCAAAAAGCTGAAAAATCAGCGTAGCGCGTTTCAAACAGCTTTACTTCATCCGTTACATCGTCATAGGTACTGTGGCTGTAGAAAAAAGGAAGTCCCCCTTCACCGGTGACCCGGTAGAGGCTTCCACCGCTGTCCTCCGTGGAAATGTCGAAATAGAGCTCTTTTGCCAAGAAAATAGTATTTTCGGTACTTAAATGCCCACCCGGGCGTTACTAAAGGGCCTGGAAGGCCCTGTCCGTAAGGACCATCATTAGCGCTTTGCCGAAGATGCGCTAATTTTTCGGAAACCGGATCTTCGGCGGTTATTTCTGTTATCGCATTAAAAATAATTCATATGGCGCTCATACCCAATAATAAAAAGAAGAAAGACAGCAAGCAGCCCGCCGGCCCAAAGAGCAATATCCCCGGATTCCCAGCCGGCAAAGCCAAGGCCAATAGCAAAGGCGCTGTAAAAAATACCCGTCTCACCGGCGGATCGCAGCGCGGATCTTAAACGGGGCTGAATCCCTTATTTATCTGCTCCTTCTCCTGCCGGTCCTGCTCGTTTCGCGCAGCCTGCCCGTCAGCGAAAGTCTTTAGCTGTATCTGCCCCCGCTTGCCCGATCTACCCCAGCGGACCACCAGTCTATTGCCATCGATGGCCGATTCCCAGAATCGTTCCGCCTCGCCCTGGCCGGCAATCAGTCGTCGGAATATCAGGTTGTCATAAATACCGGTAGTCGCCGGATTCGCGGCCGTGGAGTTTGACAACGGACTGGCGCCGACTGCCGGCCCCGGGGCCGGGTCAACAGCGGTTAATTCCTTTATCACCATCTCCATTACCTTTTCCGGCTGGTGCAGCCAGTCTTTGGCATATACCGGCAGAACCCTCCACCCGAATGCCTTCAGGATCGCTGGCCGCTGGTAGTACTGCTCTACCAGATTGCTGTTTCGGTAGTGTGATTCGTCGTCGATCAATATCGCCAGCGACCAGGCCTCGTCTTCCGATTTCTTCTTTACAGCCAAAGAACACTTGAAATCGGACTGGCCAACCTGTTCGGCCACCTCATAACCACGCGCCACCAGCTGCTGCTTCAGCTGCTCCCGGATGACGGTCGGCGCAACCGACGCCTGCGCCGGAACCTTATGGGGGACCAGCCCGTCGAGGATGGTTCTTGCCGCCGACATCTGTCCCAGGCTGATCAGCTCGGAATATTGCAGGAACCGGCGGAGATAACTCGCGCCTTCATTATATTCATTGGTGATCTGGTCATAACGGATGCTGCTGACGACGGCCATATGTTTTCTCGCACGGCTGAAGAGTACGTTCAAGCGCTTCTCCCCTCCTTTTTTATTCACCGGACCAAAATTCATCAACATCCGGCGCCGGCTGTCGGGACCATAACAAACGCTCATGATGATGATATCCCGCTCATCGCCTTGAATATTCTCCAGGTTCTTGATGATAAGCCCGGTGAACTGGTCGTTCTCCGTCCTGTTATAGGCTTCTTCAAGCCGCTGGGCGAAAGCGCCGTCCTTCTCCGCCAGCAGATCGAGCGCAGTCTCGATCGTCTGCTGCTGCTCCTGGCTGAAGGCGACGATGCCGATACTCTCCCGGACGTCCCTGTCGAGGAGCTCGCGAACGAGACAGGCAATGTAATCTGCTTCCCCCGGATTGCTCCTCTTCTCATATACGCTGTCCGGTAACAGGTGATAGCTGATGCTGCGGTCAAAAAGACATTCCACGGTCGCGGACGCCTCTTCCGGCGCAGTGATCCTGATGGGTTTCTTCTCCTGGTGGTGGATGGTCTTGTCGGGAATGGTGAGAAGATCGCCTTCGTAAAAGGCGTGGTTGCTATAGCTGATCAGCGTTTCGTAGTGGCTCCTGTAGTGCCAGCTCAGGAGGGTTGAATCCAGCTTGCGCGCGCCCTGCACCAGCAGACTGTCAGCGTCGTCGCTCAGCCATTCGTTCTCTTCCCCGTCACCGGCCTTGTCCATATCATCCGGGTCTTCGCTGCGCGCGCTGAAGAAATCGGTCGGCGGCATCTGCCTGTCGTCGCCAACGATGATCGTCTGACCACTGCGGTATAGCGCAGGCACGCCCTCTTCCAGCGTTATCTGGCTGGCCTCGTCGAAGATGACGACGTCAAAATGCCCGGTGTTCAGGGGAAGACTGTCGCTGACGCTGTAGGGGCTCATCAGCCATACGGGCTTGATATCCTTAAGGACGACACCGCTCTCTTTCTCGGACAGCTCGCGGATGCTCTTATAGCGCATGCTCTTCCCAAACTCGTTCTCCAGTATCTTACGTCCTTCAATATACGCCTTCTTGAATTTTTTCTGCTCCTCCGTCAGCTGGCTGGCCGGTCTGCCCGAAACTTCCAGCTGGTGCACGAATTTCTCGCGGACATAGGCGCGGATCACGTCTGCGTTAAGTCCGAGGAGAGCGGTATACGCCTCGCCCAGCTGCTGCACGGCCTTGTCCAGCGACTGTTTGTCGACACCCCGGAATACGCGGTTGGACTGGTAAACTTCATCCAGGCTTTTTCGGACGATGGCCACCTCTATCTGCGCGTTACGCAGCGGCAGGACGCGAACTGCCTTCTTCACCGCCGGCGGCAGCCCACTGAAGGCTCTCAACGCCGGCAGCCAGTCGCGAAGACCGTCCGCATTCGCCTGGATGTTCTGCAGCTCGTCCCGGATCATCGCGAGATTGCCCGCTGGCGGCTCCTGCAGACACCTTCGCAGCTGTGTCTCCAGTCTGCTCAGCGGCTGATGCAGGGACTGCAGCGAGCTTACCAGCGCCGGACCATCCGGATGGCCCAGCAGATAGTCCAGCCCCGGACTCCCCCGCCGGCTTTGCAGCAGGTCGATGCTGAGCTTTGCCGTGTCAAGGTTGTCCATATAATAGTCTTCCTCCAGCTGGTGTTTTTCCTGCTCTACCTGCGCCAGCGCATCGTACTCGGCCCGCAGCTGACCAAGCAGACTCAGACAGGTGGGCTTTACGGCGTGCTGCGAGAGGTCATAGCTCTTTTCGATCTCTTTCTTCAGCTGTTTCCATGATCCGCTGAACATGCTGAAGAACCTGCCTTCTTTTTCGGTAGCCAGCCTGATCGCCGCGTCGAGATCGCGCTCCGGCAGCTTGTGGGTCCATCCTTCATTCTTCTTCGCCGCCTGCTGGTGCGCGTCCTGCAGCTGCCGGTACCGGCGGAGCCTGCGTTCCAGCTGTTTTGATTCCTCCCGGGACGGGTCGGCGATGGCCATATGACCCGTCGAGGCAAAGGGATATAGCAGGACAGCAAACTGTACAAGGCTCTTCAGCCGCTCCGGGTCCTGCACCTGCTGCGGGTCGACGCGGCTCGCTTCCAACAGGCTCTCTACCTCGTCCAGCAGGGCCAGGGCCTGCGTCAGCACGCGGTCCAGCTGCTGGTGGGGGCTGTCCGAGACTATGATCTCTTCCTGTATTTGGCTGAAAGGGTGGGCCGAAAAAACCGGGTCTGCACCCGCCTCTTCGAGCATTTGATCCACTTCTTCCAGGACTCCGGCAGAATTTCGCCAGTCGCGGTAACCAGGCAACAACTCTTCGTCTTTCGGGTCCAGGGCCACCACGTGATCACGAAGGACGATGATCCGCTCTATCAGATGACGTACGTCGATGCCGGCGCCTGCCCCATCCGAAAGGCTGACCCTATGAAACTCACGCAGAAGGCCGATCGGGACATTCATTCTGTCCAGCAGCTGCTGTCTCTTCGATTTTAGCTGCGCCAGGTCCATCCTGTCCTGCGTGAACGCCTCGTAGGTCGTTTTGAGGTTCCGGATAAACTCCCGCTTGTCCCCCTGGCTGTCGTGGATATAACAGCAAAGCTCTTCGAGACCCACCTGTTTGAGACGAT
>JAFDYE010000499.1 GCA_018267585.1 Bacteroidota bacterium | reverse complement strand
CTATGGCAAGTTCAATGCCTATCTCGTAGCGGACGATTGCAATATAAACGACCTTAATTTTGACGACGCCCGCATCCACCTGCTTAGACCGGAAGAAGCCCTGCACTCGAAAACAAAGTCCATCCACTATGCGCTGGCCCGATTTCTGCCAACCGACGAAGTTCTGATTATTTTCGATCCGGATAACCTGGTCCACCCGCAATTCCTGGAAGAGCTCAACGCTTGGTACAACAAAGGCTATAAGGCGGTCCAGGGCAATCTGGCATCGAAGAATGTCGGCGGGGCCTACGAAAAGATGGACAGCGCAGGTGCGATCTTCAACACCTTTATAGACCGGGACAGCCGGACCGCACTTGGCCTCTCGACAAATATCTGGGGCACCGGCGTATCGGTCGACAGGGCCCTATACGAACAGATCCTCTATGACAACAGAAGCCAGGTCGGTGGTTTCGACAAAAAAATGCAGGCCGAGATCGCCAAAAGAGTGCATAGGATCGGTTACGCCTCTGAAGCGATCATCTACGACGAAAAAGTTGAGGACGCACAGAACCTGGAAAAACAACGCAATCGTTGGATCCGCGCCTATTTCAAATTTTTCTCCGAAGCCTTCGACCTGTTCATGTACGGGATCCGAAAATTCGACTTCAACCTGGCCTATTTCGGATATAATCTCATGAGGCCTCCATATTTTCTCCAGATGCTGATCGCCTTTTTCTTTATCATTCTCAACCTCTTCATTAGCAAATGGCTTTCGATCGCCTGGATCGCCGCTGTCGGACTTTTCGCGTTATCCTTTGCCGTGATCTGTACGACGATGGCCCGGGACAAGGATTCGTCGAAAGGCATCTGGTATATGCCGCTTTTCTTCTTCCACCAGGTACGCTCGTTCTTTCGCCTGGGAAAAAGCAAGAACTCATTCCTTAAAACCGCCCATAATAAAGTACTCTATATAGACGACCTCCTCAAGCCATGACATCCTTCCTAAAACGCATCGTTTTCTCAGGGATCACCTCGCTGGATACACAATGGCTGAAAAAAAGGTCCTGTATCGAGGTGATCAGCCCCTTTCATCACCTCGTGTCAGACGAGCCCGTTCCCTGGATCGACAAGCTCTATGGGTATAAGAACTCCCGCCAGTTCGAGGCGGACCTGGACTGGCTGCTCCGGAATTTTCGTCCCCTGAGCCTCGAACAGGTAGCCGAACAGGTGCAACGCGGCCAGCCCTTCCCGGAGAAAGGCTTTCTCATCTGCTTTGACGACGGTCTCCGCCAGGTATATGAGACCGCCGCGCCTATCCTTTTACGGAAAGGAGTGCCCGCAGCCTTCTTCCTCAACCCCCAATTCGTCGATAACCAGTCCATCTTCCACAATTTTAAGAAGGGCCTGCTGCTCGATCGGTTCGACCGGATGAGCATAACGCCCGGTATCCTGGCGGCAGCCGGTAAGATCCTTGGCATTCAGCTGACGGGCCCCGACCAGCTGCGAAAGAACATTGCCGGTATCAATTATCTGAACAAACAGCTTTTCGACGGGCTGGCCCCGATCTTTGACCTCGACTTCGATCGCTTCCGCCAGGAACAAAAGCCCTTCATGGACCAGGCCCAGATACGACAGCTCATCGGACAGGGCTTCTCCGTCGGCGCCCACAGCATGGACCATCCCCTCTACTCCCTCGTTCCCCTGAAAGAGCAGCTGAGACAGACCAGGGAGTCGGTCACCTGGGTACACGAGCGCTTCAAGCCGCGCTACCGGACCTTCGCCTTTCCCCACGTGGACACCGGCGTGAGTAAGACCTTTTTCGACGAGCTGGCAGGTCCCGATGCCCCCGAATTGGACCTTATCCTCGGGAACACCACCGCCATGCTGGAACAAAATCCAAGAGTCGTGCATCGGTTCATAGGTGAAAACCCCGACATTCCGATCGACCGGATGGTAAAGACCGTACTCTCCTACAATATCGCCCGCAAGGCGATCAACAGGCAATATATCCGGCGCAACTGACCCTCATCTTCGGATAATTCGTACTTTCGTGCCTGTCGCGGGACCAGCAGGCAGGCACCCGCCCCCAGAACACTTATGACTAGACTGTATTGGAGTTTCCCCTGGCTCGAACTGTTGTTTATACTTTTTTGTTTGATCACCATAGTACAGCTGTTCTACTATGGCTGGTTCTTCAGAAGACTGGCCTTTTATACTCCCAGGGAAAAAGAACATTCCCAGCAACACCCGGTGAGCGTCATCATCTGCGCCCGCGATGAAGCCGCCCGCCTGGTAAGCCACCTGCCCGGCGCGCTCGTACAGACCTACCCCAGCACACACGAAGTGATCGTTGTCAATCACAACAGTCAGGACGATACCCGCTTTCTTCTCGACGAGTTCAAAAAAACATTCAAGGGCCTCCATATCGTAAACCTCGAACACGAGGCCATTGGCATCCCGGGCAAGAAATATCCCCTCAGCATGGGCATCAAAGAGGCGCGCTATGAGATAGTCCTTCTGACCGACGCAGACTGCGTCCCGGCCAGCGAGTACTGGATGCACAAGATGCAGGACGGATACGACAACGGAATAGAGGTCGTGCTCGGCTACAGCCCCTATAAAAAAGGCCCCGGCATACTGAATAAGATCATCCGCTTCGATACCTTTCATACCGCACTCCAATACCTTTCTTATGCCCTGGCCGGTATGCCCTATATGGGTGTCGGCAGGAACCTCTCCTACAAGAAGGAAGTCTTCTTCCGCAACAAAGGCTTCTCCGCCATCAACCACGTGCCGGGAGGCGACGACGATCTCTTCATCAACAAGGTCGCTACCAAAGAAAATACCGCGATCGTCATCGACCCCGATACCTTCACGCTGTCCGAGCCAAAAAAGAACTTTTCAGACTGGTTCCGCCAGAAGGCCCGGCATTATACCACCGCCAAATACTACAAAACCCGGCACAAATTCCTGCTCGGTCTCTATTCTTTTAGCCATGTTCTGTTCTATCCCCTGCTGATCGTCAGCCTCTTCTTCGACTGGCGGCTGGCGCTGACCCTGTTCGGCATACGCCTGGTCGTGCAAGGCTATATTTTTCAGAAGACCATGCACCGGCTGGGAGAGGACGATCTCTTCCCCTGGTGGTGGCTCCTCGATATCTGGATGTTCCTGTATTACCTCATTTTCTCTACCACATTATGGAAAAAGCCCCGGAAAGCCTGGAAATAGTCCTGCAATATTTTGCTGACTTTACGCCCGCGCAGATCGGACAGCTGGCCGCGCTCGAACCGCTGTACAAGGAATGGAACGCACAGATCAACGTGATCTCCCGGAAAGATATCGAAAGTCTCTACGAGAAGCACGTACTGCATTCCCTCGCCATCGCAGCGGCGTTCGAGCTCTCGCCCGGTCAGGAGGTCATCGATATCGGTACCGGCGGAGGTTTCCCCGGCATCCCCCTGGCCATCTTCTTCCCGGAGACCAGGTTCCACCTCGTCGACAGCATCGGCAAAAAGATCAAAGTCGTCGAAGCCGTAAGAACAGCGGCCGGCCTCACCAATGTCACAACCCAGCACATCCGCGCAGAAGACATAAAGAACAAAAAATTCGACCTCGCCGTCTCCCGTGCGGTGGCCCCCCTCGGCGAACTCTGGTCCTGGGCCCGCCCCATCCTCCGAAAGCCCGCCCCCGGGCGGCCCGGTGGACTGATCTGCCTGAAAGGAGGCGACCTGTCCGAAGAGATCTCGGAAAGTCATACCCGCCCCAGGATCATGGAGATATACGAACTCTTTCCCCGCGAATATTTTAAAGAGAAATACGTCCTCCAGGTACCTTTTGCCTGAACCCACCCCCGATGCCGCCCTGCCAAACCAGCCAAAAAATTACCACTTCATGGTATTTTTTTTAGCAAAATCCATCGGACCTTTGCCACATGACTATATCTGTTTGCATTGTAGATGACAACAAAGACATCCGCTCTGCTCTCGAACAGATCATCCTGATGGCAGATGGGTACACACTCGCCGGCTCGTTTGCAGATGCCGAAGAAGCACTGCAAAAGATTCCCCTCGTGAAACCAAACGTCGTATTGATGGATATCAACCTCGGAGACGGAGAGAATGGAATTGATTGCGTACGACAGCTAAAACCGCTGTACCCTGAGATACTCTTCATGATGTGTACTATCTATGAAGAGGACGAGAAGATCTTCGAAGCCCTGAAAGCCGGCGCCAATGGGTATATCCTGAAAAAGACGGCCCCCGGCAAGCTTCTCGACTCCCTCCGCGAACTATACGAAGGTGGCGCCCCCATGAGCAGCCAGATCGCCCGCAAGGTGGTCAACGCCTTCCAGATGGGAGCAGCGACCGCCGACACCGGCCCCGCCAGCGCCCCCTCCAAAGCCATCAGCATCCTTTCCAACCGCGAGAATGAGATCCTCGAGCTCCTCGCCCAGGGCATGCTCTACAAGGAGATTGCAGGAAGACTCTTTATCAGCCAGGAGACGGTCCGCAAACACGTATATCACATATACGAAAAGCTACATGTGAACAATAGGGTCGAAGCTATCAATAAATTTTACGGAAGATGACCTGCCCAGCCCCTGAGCGTTCACTAAAACTACCACAAAGTGGTATTGCTATACCCTCTGGGGTCATCTACCTTTGCTCCCGGGCTGTTTGCATCAAGTACGATTAGTCATTTCACCTTATCCCCACGCGTAACAGAATGATTTGCAAAAAAAGAGGGAGCTTCTGCTCCCCTTTTTATTTTCTTCACCACTTCAATTCCAGCCTGTTATTTTTTCTATCGACGTCGGCCATACGCTGACTCGGGTCGATGTCCAGCAACACCATATCCGTAAGCCGATGGTTTAGCTCGAACGTATAGGTCGGGTGCGTCCACTTCCAGGGCTCGAAGGTCGTCCGGGGAATGCCCGCATCTTCCACCGGCTTGGCCCCGAATTGCAGATACTGAGGAATATAGGCCATCTCCTTGCTGCCATCCTTATATTGTACCAGCACATCCAGCGGCATCGGCATCTTCCCTGTCATCTTCAGCCTGATCTTGGTCTTGCCATTCTCTTCCCAAAGACTGTCCACTCCATAGTCGATGGTCTTGGTAGTGTTGACCCAATATTCCTTATACCAGTCCAGCTGCTGACCGCTGACCTTCTCCGCAACCCGGACAAAATCGCTGGAATTGGGATGCTTGAACCTCCACAGCCGGTAGTATTCCAACAGTATCCTGTCGAGAACGCTGTCACCCACGACATAGCCCAGCTGCTCCAGGAACAT
>JAFDYE010000498.1 GCA_018267585.1 Bacteroidota bacterium | reverse complement strand
TTCCAGCATCGGAGATCTCGGGCTCCGGGACTCCATCGTCGACCTCGTCGAAAGTATCAGGATGACCCGTTCGATCCATATCGAGTTCTACCCGATCGGGAATTTCGACGAAAAGATCAGCGACAAAGCCAAGCTGATGCTTTTCCGGATCATACAGGAACAGACCAATAATGTCCTGAAACACTCCGGGGCGGTCAATCTTATCATCGAGCTGACCTATGAAGAGACGGAGAACAATATCGAGCTGAGCATCACGGACGATGGAAAAGGCTTTAACCCGGAAAAGGTCAGGAAGAAAGGGTTGGGGCTGTCCAATATCATGAGCCGGGTGGACCTTTTTGGAGGAAAGGTGACGATACAGTCCGCTCCGGGCCATGGCTGCAAACTAAGAGTGCAAGTACCTGTCACATAAAAATATATCTTAAAACAATCCTATATGAGTAAGATCAATATTCTGATTGCTGATGACCACAAGCTGATCCGGGAGACCTGGAGCTACATCCTGAATAGCGACGCCCGCTTCCAGGTTATAGCCGAGTGCGGAGATGCACAGGAGGCAGTGGAGCTGGCAAAAACCAAACGCCCTCACGTAGTCCTGATGGATATCAATATGACCCCTTTTTCCGGCCTGGAAGCCACCCAGCGCATCCGGAAGATATCTCCCGGTTCGAAGGTCATAGGTGTCTCGATGCACTCCCAGCCGGCCTATGCCAAGAAGATGCTGCAGATGGGCGCCCGCGGCTACGTGACCAAAAATTCCTCCAAAGAAGAGATGATCAAAGCCATCCTGGAGGTCAACCACGGCAATAAATATATCTGTGACGAGATCAAGAACATCATCTCCGAGCAACTGCTCGACGAAAAGGAGGATTCGCCGAATATCAATGCGCTGACCGAACGGGAAATGCAAATCATCAACTTCATCAAAGAAGGCCTCTCCTCCAAGGAGATCGCCACCAGCCTCAATATCTCGCTGAAGACGGTAGAAGTGCACCGGCACAATATCCTCAAGAAACTAAAACTGAAGAATTCGGCCTCGCTGGTCAATTTTATAAATACCAACGCTACATATATTTAATCAAATTATTCATTATTAAATTATTATATCCGTACGGCCGTTCCAGACATCAGGGTTTACACTTAAAATGGACTGAGTTTTCCCTTAAACCGGGCAAATCCTTTGACTTTTTCTTTATAAACTAACCGCTTTAACGCATTTTTAGGGCATGAAGTCGCTCATAAAGTTTTTATTATCCAATCCTTAGAAAGACCGAGGGATTTTCGGTTCCCAAAAAGAGTGTTCAAATTCCTGTTGTACACCGCCCCCAAGCCTATGAAGACTGGGGGTTTTTTCACTCCGCCCGGCGCAGCCTTCCTCTCACCGCTAACAGTGTTAAGTTTTCTTTTTCTTTAACGCTTAAGTCACTAACTTTGCGGCTTCTTTCGGGAATTAACCCATCTCCCGGGGGAGGGCCAAAGCATGAGCGATGCAATAAAACATGAATGTGGGCTGGCATTCATTAGATTACGCAAGCCGTTCTCTCATTATCTGCAGCAATACGGCACTGTACTCTACGGTCTGAACAAGCTGTACCTGCTAATGGAAAAACAACACAACCGTGGACAAGACGGCGCAGGCGTCGCAGCGGTAAAGTTGAACGTAGAACCCGGTCACCCCTTCCTGCATCGCATCCGAAGCGCCAACAACCAGCCTATCTCCGACATTTTTTCAAAGATCATGGGGGAAGTGAAGGACCTGGAGCTCTACCAGCCCGATATCACCAAACACCCCGGCCTGATGAAGGGGCATATCTCCTTTGTCGGCGAACTGCTGCTCGGTCATCTCCGCTACGGCACGCAAGGCAGGAACAACGCCGAGTTCTGCCACCCTTTTATAAAGAGGAATACCATTCCCGCCCGCAATCTGGCGCTGGCCGGCAACTTCAACCTGGTCAATACCGATGAGCTGTTCGACCTGATCGATATCGATCCGGGCGAATTTCAGAAACAGAGCGACCTGGCCGCCATGATGGAGGTCATCCACCACTTCCTGGTCAAAGCCGACGAGGCCTCGCCGGCCCGCCTCGACCTGGTCGGACTCCTGAGAAAGGCCGTCTCCCTTTTTGACGGCGGATTTACGGTCGGCGGCCTGGTAGGCAATGGAGACAGTTTTGTATTCCGTGACGCCCACGGCATCCGCCCCGCCTATTACTATATCAATGACGACGTGGTCGTGGCCGCTTCCGAACGGTCTGCGATCCGTACCGTCTTCAATGTGGGCGAGAACGAAGTGATGGAGCTGATGCCTGGCAAAGGTCTGATCGTAAAGGCCAGCGGCGAGGTCTCGGTGGAAACTATCCTTGAGCCCAAAGAGCGGCGCGCCTGCAGCTTTGAGCGGATCTATTTTTCCCGGGGCAGCGACGAAAAGATCTACCGCGAGCGTATCGCGCTCGGCCACAACCTCAGCGAACAAGTGCTCAATGCGGTCGACCACGATCTCAAGAATACTATTTTCTCTTTTATCCCCAACACGGCAGAGGTCGCTTTTTACGGGCTCTGGAAAGGCGTCGACGACTACCTTGAAAGCGTCAAGATCCAGCGCATCCTGTCCTGGGGCAATGATATCAATAAGGACAAGTTAGTGGAAATGCTGAGCCGCAAGATCCGCGTGGAGAAGGTGGCGATAAAGGACGTCAAGATGCGCACCTTTATCACGGAGGACGTCAGCCGCAACGAAATGGTCCAGCACGTCTACGACGTAACCTACGGCACGGTCCGGAAAGGTGTCGACACCTTGGTCGTTATCGACGATTCCATCGTCCGGGGTACCACCCTGAAGGAAAGCATTATCCGGATGCTGACCCGTCTCGAACCCAAAAAGATCATTGTCGTCTCCTCCGCCCCCCAGATACGCTACCCCGACTGCTATGGTATCGATATGAGCAAGATGGGCGACTTCATCGCCTTCCACGCCGCTGTTGAGCTCTGGAAGGAAAGAGGGAAGGAAAGCTGTCTGCAGGAATTCTACGAACGCTGCAAGGAATTGCAGCGTACCGGTCAGCTGCACACAGAGAACGTTGCCCAGAAAGTCTATCAGCCCTTTACCGACGAAGAGATATCCGCCAAGGTCGCACAGCTGATCACCCCGCCGGATGTCAAGACCCCCGTCCAGGTCATCTTCCAGACCATCGATTCGCTCCACCGTGCCTGCCCCACCAATACCGGTGACTGGTATTTTACCGGCAATTACCCCACTCCGGGAGGCAATAGGGTCGTCAACAAAGCTTTTATGAACTATATGGAAGGAAAGAACGTCCGCGGCTATTAAAACGCCGTCCAAAAGAGGCTACCTGCCGTGGCTGCCTGCCGTCTATTAGAGGCTGTCTGTCGCCCAAAAGAGGCCGCCTGACCCCCTTCCCGTGGGCCCATCACCTGCATACCCCCGCGAAAAAATCATAACCGACTCAAAATGACCCCCCTCGGACAAAAAAATTAAAGTACAAATTGGGGTTATCAGAGAAAATCCTTAATATTATATAAGTTTACTT
>JAFDYE010000497.1 GCA_018267585.1 Bacteroidota bacterium | reverse complement strand
CGGGATGACGGCGATCTGCGCCTGGCTGACCCTGTCCTGGCTTAAAGAGGTGGTGCTTGCGAGCAGGATATCGGTGGAGTTGTCGCCGCGCCAGCAGGTATAGGTACTGGTATTGGTGTCCGAATATTCGATGCGGCCGTTGATGAGCACGAGCTCCGAATAGAAGTTCGAGTGGTATTCCCAGGTTTCCGAGAAGAACCACCGGTAGTACCGGCTGTTGCCCGCTGGGTCGTGGGTATTGGCGCGTATATGGACGTCGCCGAGAGAATCGTCCTGGTTCCAGGTCAGGCTATCGATCGGAGGGGTGCCGTGAACGGACACGGTGTCGGAGAGATATTGGGTACCGTTGCCGGTGACGATCTTCACCCGGTATTTCCCCGCTGCGCTGAGCGAGAGAGGATCCGACGTGTAGGTGCCACTGGCGCTTTCGCGCAGGGGCCAGGAGGCGCCGGTGTTGTCCAGGATGCTGACCTGGGCGTTCTTTTCGGGAGTATAGGCGCCGACCGAATCCCCGAGTCCCTGCGTGCGGGACAGCTGGAAGGTGGTGGTGCTTCCGGCGGCTGTATTGATGATCCCTTCCACGACGAGGTAGCCCGGGTTGCCCTGGAGCACGGGTGGCAGGTAGCCCTGCTTGCACGAGATGCCGGCGAAGAGCAGAAGGGTGATCAGGAAAATGCGTTGCGTATGCATAAATAGTCAGAATCTTATGTTGTATGATAAGAAGGGTATGGCCGTTCCGAATACGGAAAGTTTGTAGCCTTTGATGGACCCGTTCTCGGTCTGGAAATAGACAGAGTATGGATTCTTCCGGGCTGTTATGTTGAAGATCCCGAATGACCAGGAGTTGTGAAAGGTCTGGTGGACCTTGTGGTTGCCTTCCATATTGAAAGAGATGTCGGTCCTGAAGTAGTCGGGGATGCGGTATTGGTTGCGGTCTGAATAGTAGACCCGTTGCGAGCCGGAATAGTCGAATGTCGCAATGGGCAGCGTGATCGGTCTGCCGGTGCTGTAGATCGTGGTGACGGAGAGGTTATATCGCTGGGAGAACCGGTAGTTGCCGATGAAGTTGACGTTATGGGGCTTGTCGAAGCTGGCGGGATAGTATTGGCCTTTGTTGATGGTCTCTCCTGCCAGCGGGTCGTCCTGTTTGAGCATGGTGCGCGCCCCGGTGTCGCTGAAACCGCCGTCGACCTCGCCGGCAGATTTTTTGATCAGGCGCTCGCCGCCATAGGCTTTTCCGCGGGCGTTGAATACCTCCGTCTCGAGGTGGCTGTTGAGGAGAAGGTCGGCGCCACTCTTATAGTCGAGGTAGTGGTCGATGGTCTTATAGTACAGTTCCACGGATGTCTCGATGGTGTTGGAACGGAAATTCTGATACAGGCCGAGGGATACCTGATTGCCCAGCTGGGGTTGAATATAAGGGTCGCTTAGCTTCCAGATATCTGCGGGTGAGATCGCGGTGGTGTTGGAGATCATGTGGATATACTGCCGAAGGGTGTTGTAGCTGAGCTTTATCGAGCTGTTGCTGCCGAAGGCATAGCGGAGCGAAAGACGGTATTCCGGACCTTTATAGGTAATGATATTCTTTCCGCCGTCGAAATGGACGGTGTCGATGATGGATTGGGCTTCCCTGGGGAGCCCCGGCTGGTAGGTAAAGCCGTCGTGCGGACCGAGGTAGTTGTACAGGGAATAACGGAGGCCGATGTTGAGCGCGAGGTCGCTGGTGATCGAGTACTGGTCGCCGGCATATATGGCCGATTCCAGCGCCTGTTCGTGCGGTATGGTCCGGGGCGTGATGAGAGAAGCGCTGCCCTGTGGCCTCATTTCTCCCGGCTGAAAACGGTAGTAGATAGAGCTCACCCCGAAATTCAGGGCGTGCTTGCTGCTGACGTCGTAGTTGATGTCCTCGTGGAAGGACCCCTGGTCGAGCTTGTAGCTGAAAATATAGCCGTTGACGGGGTTCCTGTAGCTGGACTGTTCGTATTGGTAGTGGTCGAGCCCCAGCCCGGTGAGGCTGTAAAGCTTATTGCTGAAGATGTGCTTCCATTTGAGGTTGACGTTCTTGTTGCCATATTTATATAGCGTGTCGCTGTTGAGCCTGAACTGGTCGTTGCTGAGGTAGCCGGTCAGGTAGAGGTTGTTTTTGGCGTTGATGGTGTGCACGATGTGCAGGCTGACCTCGTAGAATGAGGCGCTGTTGTTGTTGTATTCCTTGTCAGGCAGCGCTTTCAGGATCCAGTTGGAATAGGTAGTCCT
>JAFDYE010000496.1 GCA_018267585.1 Bacteroidota bacterium | reverse complement strand
TGGAGCGTTTTGATCATAAGAACCTGAATCTTGATACCGTTGAATTCAGGGATCTCAATCCTACCGCGGAACATATTGCGATGGTCATTTATGATCTGCTGAGGGTGCGTATCGATGCGAAACTGGAATTACAGGTAAGACTATATGAGACGGAAAGGAATTTTGTGGAATACCCTGCGGATTAAACTATAAACGATGGCTTATACGAAAATCGATCAGTACGACGAAAAGGTCACCCTGGCTCTAACAAAGAATTATCAACAGTCGCTGGATCTTCTCGGGGAAGATCCGGGCCGCGAAGGTCTGTTAAAGACGCCCGAGCGGGTGGCGAAGGCGATGCAATTCCTGACACAGGGTTATTCGCAGGATGCTCATGCCATTCTGAACTCGGCTAAATTCCATGAAGACGTCAGCGAGATGATCCTCGTGAAGGATATCGAACTATACAGCCTGTGTGAGCATCATATGCTGCCTTTTTTTGGTAAGGCGCATGTCGCCTATATTCCCAATGGGTGGATCACGGGGCTGAGCAAGATAGCGAGGGTGGTGGATGTTTATGCCAGGCGTCTGCAGGTGCAGGAGAGAATGACCACGCAGATACTGCACGCCATAAAGGAAACTCTTAATCCGCTGGGTGTAGCCGTTGTTATCGAAGCTTCTCATTTGTGTATGATGATGCGTGGGGTGCAGAAGCAGAATTCGGTCACGACGACTTCAGCTTTCTGGGGGGAATTTGAGAAGAATGAAACAAGGAGTGAGTTTACCAAGCTGATATCCTCTAATCTGCATTAATTTTCTTTTTTTTGAATCGGGTCTTTGTGGCATATTTGCCACCGGGGATGGATGGGTACTATTTGTGATGACGTCGTCCCCATTTTCAACTAAACACCTAGGAATATGAAGCATGCGTATGTCTTCCCGGGACAGGGATCTCAGTTCGCCGGCATGGGAAAGAATCTTTATGAGAATAGCGCCTTTGCGAAGAAATTATTCGAGCAGGCCAATGAGATAATCGGGTTTCGTATTTCGGATGTCATGTTCAATGGGACGGAGGAAGAGCTGCGTCAGACGAAAGTGACCCAGCCGGCTATTTTTCTTCATTCTGTTATCGTATTTAAGGGCATCGAGAATAACAAGCCTGATATGGTGGCGGGGCATTCGCTGGGAGAGTTCTCGGCGCTGGTCGCCAATGGGGTCCTGAGCTTTGAGGATGGTCTTCAGCTGGTGGCTGCGCGTGCGATGGCGATGCAGCGGGCCTGTGAGAAACAGCCTTCCTCGATGGCGGCGGTGCTTGGTCTGGAAGACGGCAAGGTCGAGGACATCTGTGCCGCGGTGCAGGAGGAGATGAATGAAGTTGTTGTCCCCGCCAATTATAATTGTCCCGGGCAGCTTGTGATCAGCGGGTCGACGCGCGGGGTCGAGGTGGCTTGTGAGCGGATGAAGGCTGCCGGCGCCAAGCGTGCGCTTTTGTTGCCGGTAGGTGGCGCTTTTCATTCGCCTCTGATGGCGTCTGCGCAGGATGAGCTGAAGAGCGCGATAGAGAAGACAACCTTCTATAATCCGATATGTCCGGTATACCAGAACGTCGTTGCGAAGGCTGTCGTTGCGAAGGATGAGATCAAGAAGAATTTGATCGATCAGCTGACGGGCGCGGTAAGGTGGACGCAGTCTATCCAGTCTATGATAGCGGATGGGGCTTCTCATTTTTCCGAGATCGGGCCTGGTAAGGTGTTGCAGGGGTTGATCCAGAAGATCGACAAGACGACGCAGGTCGATGGGGTGAGTTAGGGGTGATGACGGGCCGGGGGGACCCGGGGTTTGACAGCGTCGAAAGGACCGTGGGGGTCGGGTGGTCCCGGGGGGACCGGGGAAGGTTTGAGGCGGAGTGCGAGGGGTGCGTTCAGGAGACGGTGACGGCGCAGTTGACCCAGCCGGCGTCGAAGCTGGCGTTGTATCTTTTATAAAAATTGATGGCGGGTTCGTTCCAGTCGAGGACCTGCCAGACCATTCCGGAGAATTTCTTTTCTTTTACTTCTTGTAGCAGGCGGTCGAAGAGCAATTTGCCGAGGCCTTTGCCGCGCATTTTTTCTGTGACGATGAGGTCTTCGAGGTAGAGGCGCTGGCCTTTCCAGGTGCTATAGCGGATATAGTACAGGGCGAAGCCTTCGACCACGCCGTCGACGGTGACGACAAAGGCCCACCAGACGGGGTTGGGTCCGAAGCCGCTGTCTGTAAAGTGTTCGAGGGTTACGGTGACCTCTTCGGGTGCTTTTTCGTATACTGCCAGTTCGTGTACCAGCTCTAAGAGGCGAGGGCAGTCTTCGCGGACTGCCCTGCGGATGGATATGTCGTTGCTCATAGTTGCATGTAAGGAGGGGTTTAGTGTCCCCATTTGACCCAGGTTGCGCCCCAGGTGAAGCCACCGCCGAAGGCGGCGAGTACGAGATTGTCTCCTTTTTTCAGTCGGTCTTTCCAGTCCCAGAGGCAGAGGGGGATGGTGCCGGCCGTGGTGTTACCATAGCGCTGGATATTGATCATGACCTTTTCTTCTGCGAGTCCCATCCGGTGGGCTGTGGCGTCGATGATACGCTTGTTGGCCTGATGGGGCACGAGCCAGCTGATGTCGTCGGCCGTGAGGTGGTTGCGTTCCATCAGTTCGGCGCTGATGTCGGCCATTCCTTTGACGGCGAATTTGAAGACGGCCTGGCCTTCCTGGTAGATATAGTGTTCTTTGGCGGCTACGGTCTCATAGCTGGAGGGGCGGAGTGAGCCGCCGGCTTTCATGTGGAGGTGTGTCCGTCCGCTGCCGTCGCTCTTGAGGATGCTGTCCAGTACGCCGAACCCGTCATAGTTGGGTTCGAGGAGGACTCCGCCGGCGCCGTCGCCAAAGATGATACAGGTAGTGCGGTCGCTGTAGTCGACGATGCTGCTCATCTTGTCGGCGCCGACGACAACCACTTTTTTGAACCGGCCGCTCTCGATGTACATGGCGCCGGATGTGAGGGCGTAGAGGAAGCCTGAGCAGGCGGCGCTCATGTCGAATCCCCAGGCGTTCTTTGCGCCGACCTTGTCGCAGACGATGTTGGCGGTGGAGGGGAATAGCATATCGGGGGTAACGGTAGCAACAATCACACAATCAATCTCTTCCGGGCTGATCCCCCGTTGGCGGCAGATCTCTTCGACTACCGGTACGCAGAGGTCGGAGGTAGCCTTTCCCGCGCCTTTGAGGATCCTTCTCTCTTCGATCCCTGTCCTGGTGCGGATCCATTCGTCATTTGTGTCAACTATCTTTTCGAGGTCGGCATTGGTCAGACGGTCTTCGGGTACGTATCCTCCGATCGCAGTAATAGCGGCGGTCATTTTATTGCTCATTATTAATTCCAATCAGGTTTATAAAAGATTTTTGCAAAGGTGCTGAAAAATATTGAATAACGGGGGGGAGGGGTTCTTATTATGCCGGTGGGACGGGTGTGCAGATATTAGCGAATTAGCCTATTTTCGCAGGCATGATAGCCTTTTTGCGTGGAACGTTTGCCTATAAGAGTCCTGCCCTTGTCCATATGGAAGTGGGAGGGGTTGGTTATGAGCTCCAGATCAGCCTGAATACTTATTCGTGTATCGAAAGTCTTGACAAAGGGTTGCTACTCACTTATCTGCATATCCGGGAGGATGCCCATATCCTGTATGGCTTTTTTGAGAGAGCGGAAAAGGACCTGTTCATTCAGCTGATCAGCGTGTCAGGGGTTGGCGCGTCCACGGCCAGGATGATGCTTTCGGCGATGAAGCCGGAGGAGATCACGCGTGCGATCCTTCAGGGTAATGCCAGGCAGTTGGAGAGCATCAAAGGGATCGGCAAGAAATCGGCGGAAAGGATCATTCTGGAGCTGAGGGACAAGGTGGGCAAGGGCAAGGAAGATACCACAAATATTTCATCCCTGACAAGCAATACGTTGGAACAGGATGCGTTAAATGCCCTGATCACGCTTGGCATCGCCAGACCCGCCGCAGAAAATGCGATCAAGAAAGTGAATCGTGAGGGGGTTGATAAAGTCGAGGATCTTATTAAACAAGCCTTAAAATTCCTGTAGCCTATTGGACGAACTTTATCTAACTAATTCATTGAGGAAGTTTGACCCGTCATTTGTTTCAGCTATCCCTGGCAACGTTACTGTTGACCGCGGCGTCGGTTGTTTGTGTGACAACAACTGCATCCGCGCAGGTCGACACGGTAAGACATAGGACAGATACGGTAGGACTCTCTCCCGATATGTATCGTCTTAGGAGGGCTGCGGATTCCATCCGGCGGCTAGGGGATTCCATTCGCAGGCTCGGTAATCCGGGGAATGCGCCGGGTAATGTTACGCCGGGCAATCCGGGGAATCCCAATCCGGGGAATGTGAATCCGGCTGGTGTGCCTCCCGGTAATCCGAACCGGGGAGTTATCATTGATACGGGGGCTCCCAGGCTGATCGATACTTTCCATAAGGACACGCTTCGATTTCCGCTATACGACCGCCGTTCGGACCGTTACACTACTCCCAACAAGAATCCATTTGATCTGAAGGACCCGGCGAATATCAAGGATTCTATCGTTTATGACCCGGTCACCAAGCAGTATTTTATTATTGAAAAAGTTGGTAGTCAGTATTTTAGGAAACCTACCTATCTGACCTTCGACGAGCTGATGCAGATGCAGGGGCAAAATTCCGAGGACGACTATTTCCGGAAGCGGGCGGATGCGCTGGATGCATTGAACCGGAAATTGCTCAGGCCGAAGCTTTCTGTCGGTGATAACCTGTTCAACCGGATCTTTGGCAACGGGAAGATCGATATCCGTCCGCAGGGGAATGTGGACATCAATGCTGGTTTCCAGAGTCAGAATATCCAGAATCCAACCTTGCCGGAAAGCGCGAGGCGGACCTGGTCGCCGGATTTCGGGATGAATGCCAATTTGAACGTGGTGGGTAATATTGGGGACAAGCTGAAGCTCCCCATTTCCTATAATACCCTGGCCAATCTGGACCTGGAGAATCAGCTGAAGCTGGACTATACGGGTGGGCCGGACGAGATCATCAAGAAGATCGAGGCGGGGAACGTGAGCTTTACGACGCCCAGCACGCTGATGACGGGCGCTCAGTCTCTTTTTGGCATCAAGACCAAGATGCAGTTCGGCCGGCTTTCGGTGACGGCGGTGCTGGCCAACCAGCGTTCGCAGAAACAGAATATCGCCTCCCAGGGCGGGGCTGCGGTCACGACCTACTCTTTCAAGGCGGATGACTATGAAGAGAACCGGCACTTCCTGCTGGCCCAGTATTTCCGCAACAACTATAACAAGGCGATGTCGCGGTTGCCGATCGTCACTTCGCAGGTGCAGATACTTCGTATGGAGGTCTGGGTTACGAACCGTAACGGTATCGATACGGGGTCCCGCCAGATCGTGGGTCTTATGGACCTTGGGGAACCGGCTCCTTACAACAAGAACATCCGGCCGTTGACCAATCTCCCCTATCCCTTCAACAATGCCAATAGCGAATACAATTCGATCGTCGGAGACAAATCGAGCCGGAGTCCGTCGCAGGCGGCCAACAAGCTGAATTCTCTGGGTCTGTCGCAGGTGCAGGATTTCGAGATCGTATATGCCCGGAAGCTGAGCGCCTCCGACTATTATTTCAATCCGCAGGTCGGCTTCCTGTCGGTCAATCAGACCCTTCAGTCCAACGATGTGCTGGCGGTA
>JAFDYE010000495.1 GCA_018267585.1 Bacteroidota bacterium | reverse complement strand
GATGAGATCGTCGTCTCCACTTTTACCGAAAAGGCGGAAGACAGACTACGCTCCTACGAACTGCTGGCTGAGCTGTTCGACCTCCAGCCAAGAGAATACGCTACCGCTCCTGCCGTCGGACGATCGGGTCTCTAACCGGACAGCCCGGGACGGTCAGCCCATATGATTCCTTATTTTTAGGAAAACTTGCCAGCGTGCGACTAACGATCTGCCTCCTCGTACTCCTTTCTGCGACGTCCATCCAAACCCGGGCTCAAAAGCCCAATATCGTCTTCATCCTCGCAGACGACCTGGGCTACGGCGACGTAGGCTACCAGGGACAAACAAAGATCCAAACCCCCAATATCGACAACCTGGCCCGCCAGGGCATGCGCTTCATGCAGTTCTACGCCGGCGCCACCGTTTGCGCGCCTTCGAGAGCCAGCCTGCTCACCGGCTATCATACCGGCCATACCCCCATCCGCGGCAACCGCGGCTTTAAGCCCGAAGGACAATTTCCCCTTCCGGACTCTACCACCACCATTGCCACGATCCTCCGGCAACACGGCTATACCACCGGCATATTCGGCAAATGGGGACTGGGCTACCCGGGTTCAGGCAGCACCCCTACCACAAAAGGCTTTACCGACTTCTTTGGCTACAACTGCCAGACCGAGGCACACAACTACTACCCGGATCATCTCTGGGACAACGATAAAAAGATCGACCTCCCGGAACATCCCTATTCCGCCGACCTCATCCACCGGCACGCGATGCAATTTCTAAAAGCACAGCACGAACACCCCTTCTTCCTCTTCCTTGCCTATACCATACCCCACGCCAACCTCCAGGGCCCCCACGACAGCATCTACCAACACTACGCGGCACAGTTCAACGAACCCGCCCCGGCGCCCCATGCCAGTTTCGCCGCCATGGTCTCCCGCCTCGACCACTACGTCGGCGAGATCGTCGATCAGCTGAAAGCGCAGGGTCTCGACAAGAACACCCTCCTTATCTTCTCCAGCGACAACGGCCCCCACCATGAAGGCGGCGGCGATCCCGGATTCTTTAACAGCAGCGGCAGCCTCCGGGGTATCAAACGCGACCTCTACGAGGGCGGCATCCGCGTTCCCTTCATCGCCGTATGGAAAGACAGGATAAAAGCGGGCTCCATCAATACCAGCCCCACTCCCTTCTGGGACCTCTTCCCGACCTTCGAGGAACTGGCAGGCATCCCCGTCACAAAAGGCATCGACGGACTCTCCATCCTGCCTCAGCTGGAATGCGCACCCGCGCAGCAACAAAAACAACACCCGTATCTATACTGGGAATTTCATGAATCAGGAGGTAGACAGGCCGTCCGCTGGGGTAAATGGAAGGGCGTCCGGCTCAACGTAAATATCGTCGACAAGCCGACGCTCGAACTATATGATCTGACAAAAGATCCGAAAGAAGAACACAACATTGCCGCCCAAAACCCGGCGGTCGTCCGGCAAATAGAAACCTACATGTCCGAAGCACACCTATACAACAAAGACTGGCCGCTGCTCAAGTCCGAAGGCCAGCTCCTGCGGCAGTAAAGCCATCCCTAACCCATCGTCGAGTTCCGCACCTCCAGCTTCGCCGGCAGCATCACCTGGTCATCGGGCAGGACAATATATTTCTTCTCCAGCCGGCGGAACAGCATCGTCGCCGCCTCCTTCCCCATGTCATATGCGGGTTGCGCTATAGTCGTCAGCGACGGATTCAGCAGCGACGCCGTCACCAGATTGGAAAAGCTGATCACCTTCACATCCTCCGGTATACGCAAACCCAGCTCGCGACAAACATGATACGTCATAACGGCCAGCTTCTCCACCGAAGCGAATACCCCGTCAGGACGCCGGTCAGACATAAACAGCTCCTTCAGCATCCGGTAGGTCTCTTCCTCGCCACCGTCACAGTGCACGACCATCCCCGGATCCTCAGGCAGCTCCCAGCGACGCAGCGCATTCACATACCCTTCCTGCCGCCGGTGCGAGATGCTAAGGCTCATTGAGATCGTCAGGTGCGCGATCCTGCGGCACCCGGCCTGTACCAAATGCTCCGTCGCGACATAACCGCTCTCGCAGTCATTGGTCGTCACCTTTGGCGCAATAAAATTGTCGGCAACCCGGTCAAAGAATACCAGCGGAATATTGCGCTGCTGCAGCTCCATCAGGTGACGCGTGTCCTGCGTCGACCCGCAAAGACTGACAATGACGCCGTCCACCCGGCCATTCTGCAGGCTGGAAGCGACCGCCATCTCCTCGGCCACCTCCTCATTCGTCAGGTAGATAAGGACATGATAGCCTTTCTCGCGCGCAACCGTCTCGATACCCTTTATGGCCAGGGCAAAGAAATTATTGGCTACCTCCGGAATGACGACCGCAATGGTCCGGCTGCGATGTTTACGAAGACTGCTGGCGTAAGGATTGGGCTGGAAATTCATCCTTTTGGCCAGGTCGAAGACGCGTTGCTTGGTTGGAGTGCTGATCTCCCAGCTGTCACGCAACGCCCGGGAGACGGTGCTAACGGACAAATTGAGTTCCTGGGCTAATTGTTTTAAGTTAACCGCGTTCATAATGGCAAGCAGTATGTTTGTTACCTATACAAATTACACAATCAAAAAACTACAGATCATTTTATTTACGAAAACGTTGTAGTAACCGTCCCTCCCGGGCCCTTCTTTCCCGCAACCGTTTCCGTAAATAAAGTAGCCCGCCACCCCTGTATCTGATTATAATTTTCTCCAACTTGACATAGCCATTGCCATTATGAACCATAAACACAGACTATGAGACCTCAATTGCTTAAAGTTTCCAGGGAGCCCGGACACTCTTTTAGCGTGAGACGGGATCTCGTACCGTACATCAACAACCGCTGGCACTTTCATGCCGAAGTGGAATTGATACATTTTGAAAAAGGACGGGGCAGCCAGTTCGTAGGCGACAGCATGCGACGATTCATGGCCGGCGACGTTGTCCTGGTCGGCGCCAACCTCCCCCACTACTGGCGTTTCGACGACCCCTACTTCGAGCACGAACACGATACCCCCACAGACGTGCGCGTTGCGCACTTCGGAGAGAACTTCTGGGGCGGGTCCTTCATCGACCTGCCCGAGAACCTCCCAATGAAAACCCTGCTCGACAAGGCCAAAAGAGGCCTCCAGGTCCAGGGCGAGGCAAGGACAAGGGTCGCCTGCCTGCTCGAACGCCTGTTGGCTTCCGAAGGAATGCCACGCCTCCTGCTGCTGATGGAAGCCCTCCACGTCCTCGCCACCGCCGACGAGACCGAAGTCCAGCCCCTCGCCTCCATCGGCTTTAAGCACCGCCTTCCTGAAGCGGAGCACGAACGGGTCAACCTCATCTACGAGTACAGCCTCCAGCACTTCAAAAGGACTATCCAGCTGGAAGAGATAGCAGCAGTGGCCAATATCAGCCCGAACTCCTTCTGCCGCTTCTTCAAGTCCCGTACCCGGAAGACCTACTCCCGCTTCCTCCTCGAGCTTCGGGTAGGCCATGCCTGCCGGCTGCTGATCGAGAACAACCTTAGCATCAAACAACTGTGCTACGAAAGCGGATTTAATAATTTCACCAG
This sequence comes from Bacteroidota bacterium, assembly GCA_018267585.1. Lineage (GTDB taxonomy): Bacteria > Bacteroidota > Bacteroidia > Chitinophagales > Chitinophagaceae > Puia. The sequence goes on along the minus strand of JAFDYE010000495.1, from coordinate 26,265 downwards.
CTTCTACAAATACTTTAAATTGATCACCGGAAAAAGCCCACTGGAATACCAGCGGGAATTCATGTCCGCCAGCCCCGCAGACCGGCGGAGAAAAAAATGCCGGGCCTGATAACCAAATCAAATACAATGAAACACCTCGCCAGCCTGTTACTATTATCCGCGCCATTGTTACTAAAAGCCCAAAATGCATCGCACTCCCTCCAAAAACTCTGGGAGACCGACACGATCGTCGCCGTCCCCGAGTCCGTCCACCCCGTTCCCGGAACACAACGGCTGTACGTATCCCTTATCGACGGCGGCGCCTGGGACGACGACGGCAAAGGGGGCATAGGCCTGCTCAACACCGACGGCACACACTACAACGGCGCCTGGATCACCGGCCTCAGCGCCCCCAAAGGCATGGGCGTCTACCAGGACCGCCTGTACGTAGCCGACATCAACCGCGTCGTCGTCATCGACCGCAACAAAGGCCGGATACTGAAAAAGATACCCATCGAAGGCAGCGTCAACCTCAACGACATCAGCGTCGACCCTGCTAACGGCGACGTATATGTTTCGGACTCAAAGGCCGGAAGGCTCCACAGGATCAAAGGCGATATCCCCTCCCTTTATATGCAGGACCTCCCCGGTATCAACGGGCTGAAGGTTGCTAAAAAGGGACTGTATATCCTCGCAAAAAAGCAGGTGCTGCTCGCAGACGCAGCCGGGAACACCCAAAAGATCACCGACCTGCCCAACGGAGGCGACGGTATTGAAGAGGTTGGCAACGGCGACCTCATCGTCAGCGAATGGCTCGGCAACATCTTCTACGTACACGCCGACGGAGAAAAAGAACAGCTGCTCGACAGAAAACCCGAACACAAGAACACAGCCGATATCTGGTACGTCCAGTCCACTCACACGCTATACGTACCCGGATTCAACGGAAAGACGGTGACGGCCTACAGGCTGGTTACCGAAAAAAAAAAACTGAATCCCGCTAGCCCCGTTCTAAAGTCCAATACCTCCGCCTCATCCGTTAACTCCACCCCATCCGTTAACTCCACCTCGTCCGTTAACTCCACCTCATCCGTCAACTCCACCCCATCCGTCGACCCTGCCCCGCCCGTATTGTCCTGGGATGGATCCCGCCTTTACTCCTGGCGGGAAAAAGCCCTGGCCGGAGACACAGTTGCCCGTAGACTGGTACAAGGGTTGCGCGTTCAGGCAGACAAATTGCTGGACATGCAGCCCCTGTCCGTTATGGACAAGACCATTACCCCCATCAGCGGCAACAAGCACGACTATATGAGCCAGGCGCCCTATTTCTGGTACGACAGCTCCAAACCCAATGGCCTGCCCTATATCCGCCGTGACGGCCAACGCAACCCCGAGATCTACAGGATCCCCGACCATGCCAGCCTGGCCGACCTCGGCGGCGCCGTCCAGCAGCTCTCGCTGTGCTGGTACCTCACAGGCGAAAAAAAATATTCGGACAAGGCCGCCCTGCTGCTGCGCCACTGGTTCCTCGACACCGGTACCAAAATGAACCCCCACCTCGACTATGCCCAGGCCATTCCCGGCATTAACAACGGCCGCGGCATCGGCATCATCGAGACCATCCCCCTTATCGGCATCGCCGACGCCGCCCTCCTCCTGGAACGCTCACCCTCATGGCCAGCCGCCGACGCAAAAGACCTCCACGCCTGGTACGCCCAATACCTGCAGTGGATGCTCACCAGCAAGAATGGCAAGGAAGAACACGCGGCCGCCAACAACCACGGCACCTGGTACCTCGCACAGGCCACCGACTTCGCCCTTTTCACCGGTGATTCAGCCGCCGCCGGAAAGCTCGCCGAAGAAGGAAAGAATAAAATGGATCACCAGATCGCCGCTGACGGCAGATTGCCGGAAGAGCTCGCCCGCACCAACGGGCTCCACTATAGCACCTACGACCTGCAGGCATTGTTCACCCTCGCCCGCCTCGCCCGCCGCGCCAACGTTGACCTGTGGGAGTATAAGAATGGGAAGAACGGCGGCATCCGCGTCGCGCTCGACTGGCTTCTCCCCTACGCCCTCGGCGAAAAGAAATGGGAATACGAGCAGATCAGCGGCTACAACAAGGACGAGATATACGGACTCCTGCTGCAGGCGTCTACGGTATACAACGATAGATCATATCAGGCCGCCGCCAAAAAGATCCACCCCGACCGCGGAACAGCGATGACAGAGCTGACCTGGGGAAATTGATCTACACAAATCCACAGGGCTTTTGGGTAAAAACGTATAGGACCGGAAATAAAACATCGGTCCTATTTCTTTGTGTCGTAACTTAAATCAAACACCTATTTATGGAAACATTTCTACAGCGTTTCTCAGCAGTAGTACTGCTGCTTGCCTCTTTTTGTGCCCACTCCATCGCCCAGATAAAAGGCGATCCGCCTTTTGCCGGAACCCTCGAAACGCAATCGCCCAAGACCCCATCCAACCTCAGCCAGGACCTCAGGGACCTCTCGGCCACCTGGCAAAAACCGCAAAACAAGATCGCACAGTCCCTCACAAAGCCAATTAAAAGCACCGACTACTTCAGCAAGTTCATGCAGATAAAAGGTGACAAGGTCGTCGTCGACGTGACAGTAAAGGACGACGACATCACTACCGCCAAAACAGAACTAAGACAAGCCGGCGCCACCCTCACCTCCGTCTATGGTCGCGTGATCTCCGCTACAGTGCCGATCGCCTCCCTACCGCAGCTGGAAGCCAGTTCTTCGATCAAATTCACCCGGCCGGCCTACCGCCCGCTGCACCAGGTCAAACCCGTCGCCACTGTCATCAGCCAGGGAGATACCGCGATGCTATCCTATCTGGCCCGGAAAAAAAACCACGTGGACGGGAAAGGCGTAAAGGTCGGCATCCTCTCCGACAGCTATGACAACCTCCGCGGCGCCGCCATCGGCGTAGCCCACGGCGAGCTCCCCGGCCCCGGCAATCCTCAGAACTATAAGACACCCGTACAGGTCTTGTCTGACCTCGACACCGGCGGCACCGACGAAGGCCGCGCCATGATGGAGATCGTCCACGACGTAGCTCCCGCCTCCTCGCTCGCCTTCCACACCGCCGACAATGGACAGGCAGATTTCGCCAACGGCATCCTCCGGCTGGCGAACGCCGGCTGCCAGGTCATCGCAGACGACGTCTTCTACTATGCCGAACCCTTCTTCCAGGACGGCATCATCGCCCAGGCCGTTGACCAGGCCAAACAGCAAGGCGTGGCCTATTTCTCTTCCGCCGGCAACAACAGCATCCGCAGCTATGCCAGCGACTACCGCCCGACTACGATAACCCCCTTCGGCCCCACGGCAGGGACAGCGCACAACTTCGCTGGCCCCTCCGATCCCGTCCGCATCCTCCAACCCATCTACATCCCACCCGGCGGAACCATGATCAGCTCTTTCCAGTGGGACCAGTCCTCCTTCTCGGCCAGTGGCGTCGGCGCATCGACGGACTTCGACATCTATCTCCTCAATTCCAAAGGCCAGATAGTGGCCATCGGCGGCGCTGACAATATCGCCAGCGGAGACCCCATCGAAGTCTTCGGCTTTGTGAACAATACTCCGGACGTCACCTTCTACCTTGCCATCCTGAAATATACCGGGCCGGACGTGAAGGTGCTGAAATATATCCTTTACGGCGACGCTCTCTTCTACCTCACCAAGCCCGCCATACCCGGCATCCTCTCGCCCACTCTCGTCGGACATACCAAGGCCGACGGCGCCATCTCGACCGGTGCGGCCTTCTGGCTCCAAACCCCGGCCTACGGCGCCGACACACCCGTCGTTGAAGGCTTCTCCTCTGTCGGCGGCGTCCCCAACTATTTCGATACGCACGGCAACCGCATAGCGCCCCTGATCCGAAAAAAGCCGGAGATCGTCGCCCCCGACGGCGGCAATACCTCCTTCTTCGATCCCTTCGTCAACGGAGACATCGCCGAAGACAAGGACAGCTTCCCGAATTTCTTCGGCACCTCCGCCGCGGCGCCTCACGCAGCCGGCGTAGCAGCCCTGATGATCGACGCACAAAAATTGAATACGCTCACCCCTTCGCAGATAAAAGGCATTCTCTCCAGCCATACCTGGGACATGGATGATCCAAACACCGCCGGGTTTGACAAGGGCTTCGACTTCGCCACCGGCTATGGTCTTATCAAAGCTACCGACGCGGTAGCCGAGGTCAAATTCCCCAACTCTTATTTTCGTGACCTGCAGCTGACACCCCTCTGCTCGCCAAACCCGCGGACCACCCGCAACTGGCAGATCAGCAACCCCAACCCCTTCGACGTCACCGTCACCTGGCAGGTCAATGGCACCAACCAGACCGGCGCCCTCGTCGTACCACCGGGAACCACGAACTTCTCTACTGCACCCGCCTATTTCTTCGGGATCGCGCTGCCCCAGATCGTCTACATCACCTGGCAGGACAATTTCCTCTTCGATCACTTCGACCTGGCCTTCGGCTCGACCGCCGTCTGCGGAAAGGACTCCGTAACAGCGGCCAACAGCGACAGGAACCTCGCCGGCTCGGCCAGCTCGCTGCAGAATGGCAAGCCCGCCCTGACCCAAGTGTACCCCAACCCGTCTGACGGGCTGTTCAAGCTGTACCTGTCTTCCGAACAGCAACAGGACGCGACACTGACCTTGTATAGCACAGACGGCCGCCAGCTCATGACCAGGCAGGTATCCGGCGCAGGATCAAACAGAGTCGTCGACATCGACGCCACCGGCTACAGACCGGGTGTCTACTTCCTGAAAGTCGTCCAGGGCAATGACGTCAAGACAATAAAACTTGTAAGAAAATAGAAGCCTGAAAAAAAGGGGCGTACTCATCAATCGGTACGTCCCTTTTACTATATAAAAATCATTGAACCGGACATTCTCATCCCGCAGAAAGAAAGATCTTCTTCACATTTAAAGGTTTACATTGGTGACACGCGGTTGGTCGTCGTATCCTGTACGTCTTTCCAGATAAAGGCAGGCCGCGCGTCCGGCATCAGTGTCCTCACCTGAATATCATGCATATCCAGCCCCTTGATATGCCGCAGAAAGAATCCATAGGCGGGCATGATACCCCACCGGTAAGGCTCCGGATAGTCCTTTTCGAACTCAGGCACATCGCGCTGCGCCATCCCGGCCGTCCCGCCGCCTTTAAAATAGATCCGGATATTGCTCATTTGCAGGTCTTCGATCGGATGCCCCGGCAGACCGCTGATGATACAGCCGTGCCTGTAGTCTGCATTGTAGATGACGATATCGCTCAGGATGATCCGGCGGCACACCCCGACAGGAATGCTGTCGGGACCGCGCATACGCGCACCAAGCCGGATAAAAATAGGAGAGTTGACGATATCCCGCATCGTGATATTGGAAATGGTCACGTCCTCCAGCAGGGCTCCGTCTACCGTTTCCAGCGCAAGCCCGCGCGAATAGTCGAACACGCAGTTGCTGATGGTGACGTTCTTGAAGCCGCCGTTGGATTCGGTTCCCATCTTGATCCGACCCGTTGTCGTACTGTCGGAATACTTGCGCCAGGTCCGCCGGAAAGTTCCATCCATCAGGGTGCCCTCGTCGTATCCGCTGACCTGGCAATTGGTGATCGTGACATTCTCCGTGGACCTGGCCCGGCCCAGCCCAAAAGAGCTCTTCAGGCAAATGCCGTCGTCGAACGGCGAGTTGACCGTACAGTTCGAGACCCGCACATTCTTGCAGCAGTCGATATCGAACCCGTCCCGGTCGGTGTCGACCCTCAAATTATCGATCGTCAGATTGTCCACACCCGTGGCCAGAATGGCAAAATGCCCCCCATGCAACACCGATACGTCCCGGATCGTCACGTTATGACACAGCTTGAGCGCGATGGTCTTGTTGCCGCCGCCCTCCGGCACATTGGTGCTCCTCGTCAACCCTTTCCCCCAGATCATCCCCGGCCCCATGATCGAAATATCGTGCAGTCCCTCACCATAGATCAGGCTGTTCTTCCAGTGACTATGGCCAAAATCCTGGTACTTGTCGTGGGGATTGGGCTCGGGCCTGTCATAGCCCTTCCCGTCGACCGGAGACGCGGCGACCAGCGTGGCGCACTGATCGACATAGAGACAGATATTGCTTCTCAGCCGTATCGTATAGCTTGGATAGCTGCCGGCAGGAAAATAGACCGTTCCCCCGCCCGCAGCGGCCGCGGCATCCACAGCCCTGTTGATCGCATCGCCGTCTATCGTCCCGCCATCCCCCTTCGCGCCAAAATCCCTGACGTTGTAAAATATCCCGGCATGGGAAGGGGGTTGGCGATCAGCCATTCTCATCACCAACCCGGTATTCTTCCCACCATTCTGCAAAATCATACCGCTATGAGCTTGCAGATCTGTTCCGGTAATCGCCAAATATGAAACTAAAAGCACAAACAAATTTTTCATACCCGCAAGCAACTACTATTTCGGTCCCACCCAATTCATATAATTGGCATTCTATTCAACTATATTACCCGGGGCTTTCATATGTATCAAAAAAATCGGAATATTAGGCCCAAAAACAAGATTGATCATGAATTGGCCATCCCGATTGCTCTTATTTGCCCTGCTCCTCACCGGCAGCGGCACCCGAACCTTCGCGCAGAACAGCTCAGGCCCCGGACAGGACAATAGTCCGGAGACCCTGGTCCGCAAGGTCGCCGACCACATTCTCCAGACAACCACCTTCCGCTTCACCAATACAAGGACGGGAGAGCGATACGAAAGCACCCGGGGCCTCGCCTCCTCCCCTGACGTCAGGGCCGAAAGCAAGTTCAACAAATGGCAATACGTCAATGGCGTCCTGGCCGTCGGCATGGTACAAACGGCAGCCGTGCTCAAAGACCCGAAATACGCTGATTATGCCCGCAGAAATTATGACTTCATCTTCTCCAACCTGGACTACTTCAAAAAAATATACGACGGGGGCGCGACATCGGTCGAATACCGTCCGGTGCTGAAGATCGGCTCCCTCGACGACTGCGGCTCCATGGCCGCCGGTCTCCTCGACGTATACGCCTTCGACAAGAAGCCGGAATACCTCGACTACCTCCGCCGCGTAGGCGACTATATCATCAACAAGCAGGTAAAATTCCCGGACGGCACGCTCGCGCGCAACGGTCCACGCAAAATGACCCTCTGGGCCGACGACCTCTATATGAGCGTACCCTATATCGCCCGCATGGCGAAGATGACCAATGACAACGCCTATTTCGACTTCGCCATCCGCCAGGTGGAAAGCTTCAACCGCTATATCTACGACAGCGCATCCGGCCTCTATTTCCACTGCTTCTACAACGACGAGAATACCAACGGCGTTGCACACTGGGGACGCTGCAACGGCTGGATAGCCCTCGCACAGTCGGCCCTCCTCGACCAGCTGCCCGCCAACCACCCCAAACGGGAAGAATTAAGAAAGATGCTGCTCCGCCAGATCATCGGCTTCTCCCGCTACCAGGATACTTCCGGCATGTGGCACCAGCTGCTCGACAAACCCGACTCCTACCTGGAGTCCTCCGCAACGGCCATGTTCATCTACACGGTCGCCCATGCCGTCAACAAAGGGTGGATCAGCCCCCACTACCTCTCCATCGCGCTCAATGGCTGGGAAGGACTGGCGCGGAAAGTGACCGCAGACGGCGAACTGACCGATATCTGCATCGGTACCAACATCGAAGAGAATATCCGCTTCTACTATAACCGTCCCCGCGAAACCAACGACACGCACGGCCTTGGAGCCTTCCTCCTCGCAGGTACCGAATTAATTCTCGCAAAAGAAAAGACATCCCCCAAATAAAAAGGGCCCCTCACGGGGCCTCACTTTTTTCTTTAGTTCCACAACGGATCACCCATCGGCCCGTAAGCCGGACCGCTCGTCACCGACTGCATCTGCCCCTGCGGTATCGGCCTCAACGTATCCCTCGCCACAATATTCGCACGCCCATCCGAATTGTGCGCCCTGACGCGAACCAGCAGCTGATGCGTCCTCACCAGATCCCACCACCTCGTCATCTGCCCGCAAAGCTCACGGCTACGCTCATCCAGTATAAAATCCTGCGAAAGATCCGAAGCCTGGATATCCATCGCCGCCACATTCCCCGTCGGATAGGCCGCCCTCTCCCGTACCGCATTGATGTATTTCACGGCATCCGGCGCATCCCCAAGATCATAGGCGGCCTCCGCTGCGATCAGATAGGTCTCCCCCAGCGTCCAGACGATCACGGGCCGGACAGACGGCGCATTCATATCCGGACGACGCGTATCGATATATTTCTTCATATACGGCCCCATCTGGATATTGTACTTCCTCGGCGGCATCAGCAGATAGCGCGTAGCGGCGATCTTCGCATCGGATACATCCACCCCCGGCATATAGCAGGCCGTATCCCCCAGCGCGAACTTCGGCTTGCCGAGCAACGACGGATCGACACCCGCCGGAAGAGGGCTCTTCCATACCGGGATACCGCCCGCATTGTTACAATACCAGACCGTCTGAAAGGTCTTGCTGTATCGCGTATCGTTCGTCTTATCGGCAAACACGGTATCCGTCAGCCACCTCGTCGGGATCGCCCGGATATAGGGCCGCCCATCGAGAATATCCCGTTGCATCCCCGGGACATAGGTCTCATACTTGGGTACCCACATATGCACCAGCACATTGTCCTGCCCGCTGCTGTTCTGGGCCGGCGAGCCGTTATAGGCGAGACTCGTGGTATGCTGCACCGTCCACAGCACTTCCTTGTTGGATTCGTTCCCCTCCTGGTTGATCGACGCAAAATCCGGCAGCAGCCCCAACCCCAGCGTGCCACTGTTGTTGATCAGTCCCGACGCCAGCGAATAGGCATTCTGATAGTCGTCCGACGCTGCCGCGGAAGACCCGCCACGCGTCAGATAGACCTTTGCCAGCAGATGCGTAGCGGCGGCCGCAGTAGCCTTCCCCGGCAATATCCCGCCCTGCGCCGGACTCGCCGGCAACCCCGCGATCGCATCCTTCAGATCCTGAATGATAAAATTATAGACATCCGCCTTCGGATCACGTTTGGCCGCCGTCGTCGCCACAGCCTGGAAATGCCGGTTCAGCGTGACATTGCCCCAGAATTGCACCAGCACGAAATAGTAGTTCGCGCGGAGGAATTTCGCCTCCGCCACCATTTGCGCCTTCTGCGCAGCGGCAATACCCGTTATCGACGCGGCGTTATCTACCAGTCCGTTACAGGTGTTGATGTAGGTATAACAGGCGCTCCAGATCGCGGATACCTTGCCGTCTGCCGGCGTATAGCCGCTGCTGTAATAGTTGACCGCATTTCCCGTACCGTCATTCCCCGTCTGAAATTCATCGGTCCCGATACAGGCCAGCGTGAAAAGATTCTCCGTTCCCCAGAGACTCCGCATCCCCCCATATGCGGCGTCCAGCCCCGACTGGAAGCCCTGTGCCGTCGTAAAGAACTGCGGGGTCACCTGCGACTGCGGATTTTCCTTCAGCTGCTTGCTGCAGGCAGCCAGAACGAGCAACAAAAAACAAAACCTATATTTCATAACTATTTTTTTTTATTGCGCCGGACCAAGCCCGGCAACCAACTTTAAAATCCAACATTCAAACCAAATAACATCGACCACGACGCCGGAGTATCGAGATTCAGCGTCCCTGCCGTCTCCGGATCGATCCCATGATACTTGTCGCGGTAAGGCGAGAAGAAGATGAAAGGATCTTTAGCCGTAGCATAGAACCTCACCGATCGCAGTCCCATCGCCTTGATAAAAGAAGCAGGCAACGTATATCCCAGCGTCATGCTCCTGATCTTCAGGAAGCTGCCGTCAAAATAACCAAAGGTCGAGTGATTGGGCGGATTGGTCTGGGCCGAGTTGGCAGCCGACCAGTCATTGGTTGGATTCTTCGGCGTCCAGTAAGCCACATTAACGTTGTTGTAGTTGCCCTGCATCGTACTGGCGAAACCACCTCCGTATAGGGTCGAAGAGATCATTCCACCAACCCGCGCAAACGCCACCAGCGTAAAGTCGAAATTCCGGTAAGCGATCCGCTGGGTAGTCCCCCCTTCCCATTTCGGCTGCGGAGTCCCGACCACCATCATATCCCCCGCATCGATCTGACCGTTATGATTGCGGTCCGCGATCCTGGCCTGACCGATCACCGACTTCGTACCCGTAATGGTCTGCCCCAGCGCCTTCGCGGCGGCCGAATCCGCAGCAGTAGCCTGCCAGATACCCGTACGCTGGTAGTCATAGTAAGACCCGATCGGCTTGCCGACAAACCACTTGTCGGCAATATCAGCCGGCTTGCCGTCGAGCGTCGTCGTCAGCGTAGGCAGCAGTTGCGTGATCTGCCCGCGGTTGATAAAGAAATTGACATCCGCCGACCAGGATACTTCATGACTGGTCTTCGCCTGGATGATATCGGCTGCGATATGGATCTCGAAACCCTTGTTCTCGCTCTTCCCCACATTGGTCAGTATCTGGTTGGGGATACCCGCGGTCGGAGGCAATGTCACAGGCATGATCATGTCCTTGGTATAGGAGTGATAGAATTCGACCGACCCCGTCAGCCTGTTCGCGAAGAATCCGAAGTCGACGCCCGCATTCGCAGTTGCCGTATATTCCCAGCCCAGACCCGGATTTGGCGCGGCATTGGGATAGAGCCCCGTCGTATTGGTCGACCCGTAGTTGTAGGTCTGAGTAGTAAGGCTTCCCAGGGTCTGATAGGGATTTATCGACGGATTCCCCACCTGTCCATAGCTCGCGCGAACCCGCAGACTGGAGAGCTTGCTTAGACCCTGCATAAAACTTTCCCTCGAAATATTCCACGCCGCAGCGGCGGAAGGGAAAAGATGATACTTGTTGCCGGGAGCCAGCACAGACGACCCGTCCGAACGCATCGTCAGCGTCAGCAGATACTTGTCGTTGAACGTATAGTTCAGCCTCCCCATATACGAGATCAGCGCCCAGGGCCGGAGACTGTTGTTCTCGCTGTTATTCGTGGCCTGGAAATTGAAACCCAGCGCCGGATTGTAGTACTGCGCCTGGTCCGATAGCAGACCGGAATAGCTGAAGGTCGTATTCTGGGTGCTGAATTTCTGGTAGCTGTACAACCCCGTAAAATTGATCTTGTGCTTCTCCGCGATGGTCTTGTCATAGATCAGCAGGTTCTCCAGTGTATAGCTCGTCGTCTCCGTGGTCGCATTCGTCGCAGTCGACTGGACACCCAGATTGTTCGTGGTATTCTTCCCATAGAAATTCCCATAGATATCCGATCGGATCTCCGCGCCCCCGTTAAAACGGTACTTCAGCCCCTTCCACAAATTAGCCTCGATATAAATACTGTTAAAGGTCCCCAGCCGGTGCCTTTTCTCCGCAGACGCACCCGGCAGAAAATCGGCCAGCGGATTCCACACCTGATTGGCGCTCCCCGGCAGGAATCCGTTGATCAGCTTACCCGTAGTGTCATAGGGCGATACCAGCGGACTCGCCCTCAGCGCCTGCCCCATCGGATTCACGTTCTCTCCCTTCGTATTGGTAAAGGTATTCAGCGAGCTCAGTCCCAGCCTGACAAAACCCAGTTTCTGATCCACGCTCAGCTTGACCGTATACCGGTCAAAACCCTGACCGGGATATACCCCCAGCTCATGATAATAACCCGCTCCGAGAGCATACTGCGTATTGTCCGTTCCGCCCTGCAGACCCACCTGATGATCGGTCATGATACCCGTACGATAGACCAGCTTCTGCCAGTCGGTACTGCGCCCCATCGCAATACCCTGCCGCTCTTCCGGCGCCAGCGCGATAAAGGAACCATTGATCAGGTTCGGATCGTCCGGCCCCGTATAGACACCGGGGTTGCCGATATAGGTCGCCCATTTCTTGAGTTGCAGATACTGCGGCCCGTTCATCATCGGATACTCCCCCAGCCACCTCGTAAAGCCCGCATAGCCGCCATAGCTGACAGTCGGCTTCTGCCCCGTACGCCCGCGTTTGGTCGTGACCAAAATGACGCCATTGGCGCCCCTCGACCCGTAGATCGCCGTAGACGAGGCATCCTTCAGTACTTCCACCGAAGCTACATCGTCCTGGTTGATATCGTCGATAGCGCCCTGGAAAGGTATACCGTCGACAACGATCAGCGGACCGTTCCCCGCCTTGACGCTACGGCTGCCCCGGATCAGAATGGACGGCGACTGACCCGGATGGCTGCCCCCATTCGACTTCTGAATATCGATACCCGCCGCCTGGCCCTGCAGCGCCTGGGTCAGATTGGCCGAAGGCACATCCTGAATGGCCTTCGCGCTGACCGAAACGATCGCCCCCGTGACCTCCGACTTGCGCCGGGTGCCATAACCGACGACCACGATCTGGTCGAGATCATTTCGGCTCTCCGTTAGTGCCAGATCAACGGTCCTGTCCGAGGCGCCGACCCTTACCTCCTGGACCTTATAACCCGTGTGAGAAATAACCAGCACACTGTTACGGGCAACAGAAAGCCGGAAGCTGCCATCCTCACCCGTAGTAGTACCCTGTGTCGAACCCTTAACCATAATGGATACTCCGGGTAGAGGCGAGCCTCCGGCCGTTATAATACCGTGAATAGTGACCCCTGGCGGAGCCTGGGCAGACAAGGTCTGCCCGATCAGCAGATAGACGGTCAGTATGCAGGGAAACCGCAAACTTTTCATACGCGCATTTTTAATTGAATAATAGCAATCCTCAAAGTCCCTGCAACTACGCGAAATTTTCGCACGACAAATATTGCAGGAATTGCATTTTATTCAACTTAATTGGCGTATGACGGCCATCTCAGCTATTTCACCTCCACCTTGATGACAGTGGCCAGCTTGTCGGGCATGGTCGGAGGTACATGGATCACCAGCCCATCCGCCCCATTCTCATAATCCAGCTTCTTGCCCCAGGTGATCAGCGTCGCCCGACGCACTTTCCCCTTGATCCCCGGTACGGTCAGTTTGCCGTCGGCAGGCCAGTCGAATACCGACAGATACAGGATCGTATTGCTGCCTTCCATCTTTTGCGTACAACGACCCCAGGCCAGCGGCGGCAGAGGGCTCGCCTTGGTGCTGTAGATGGCCTCTCCATTGGTCTTCATCCACTCCCCGATCACCTTCAGCGCATCGATGCTCGGCTGCGGGATCTCCCCTTCGGCAGTCGGCCCGACATTCAGCAGATAGTTGCCTCCCTTGGAAGCGATATCGACCAAATTATGGATCAGCGTCGTGGGCGTCTTCCAGTTGTGATCGGAAGCCTTGAAGCCCCATGTCCCGTTCATGGTCATACAGGTCTCCCAGTCCTTGCCGTCGAGCTCGCTCAGGTTGGGGATCTTCTGCTCGGGCGTCTTATAATCGCCGGGAAAATCTGGACGCTTCAGGCGGTCATTGGTAATGATATTCGGCTGCAAAGAAAGCAGCGCATTCAGTTTGGACGCATACTCATCGGTCATGTCGGTCGGTGTATCCCACCAAAGCACAGCCACGTCCCCATAGTTGGTCAACAACTCCCTGACCTCCGGCACCGCCACCTTGTCGATATATTCGCCCATCGTCTGTGTCGTCTGGGCAGGATCCCAGTGCCCCTTGTGCTCGGCAGTATAGGCATCGATGCGCGCGGAGTCCGGATTGGCCCAGCCCTCGGACGTGAGCTTTCTGGAAGCGGCCCCACCCGGATTGTTCCAGTCCTGCGCCTGCGAGTAATAGAAGCCCAGTTTTATACCATACTTGCGACACGCTTCAGCCAGCGGCTTCAGCAGATCGCGACCATAGGGTGTAGCATCGACGACATTCCACCTGCTAGCCCTGGTGCCGAACAGCGCAAAGCCATCATGGTGCTTGGCCGTGATCACGATATATTTCATCCCCGCCTCCTTCGCTGTCCTGACCCATGCATCCGGATCATATTTGACGGGATTGAAACGATTCGCGACCTGGTGGTATTCCGCCACCGGTATCTTCCCCCTGTTCATGATCCACTCCGCGGCCTTGTTGATGGTATGCCCGTCATATTCTCCGGCCAGTACCGCATAAACACCCCAGTGAATGAACATGCCGAACCGCGCCTCCCGCCACCAGGCCATACGCTCCTCTTTCGGACGCTGCTGGGCCACCGCCGGGCCCGCAACCAATGCCAAGCTTAAAAACAAAAACGATAGTTTCTTCATATGCAAATCAAATTATTTACTTGTTTTGTGAACGCAACAGGGCTTCCAGATAATAATAATCCGCATAGTTCAACGGCACATCCACCTCGGAATTGCTCGGCTTCCCACCCGTACTATGCAGCAATATAAACCCTTTATTGCCTCCCACCGGCGCCCGGTAATGATCGGTAAGGCTGACGAGCATCGCATCGGCAACCGAACGATACCCGGCCCCACGAACACTATACCCGCTCAGCTCATAGAGGCCGGACGCCACGATAGCAGCAGCAGACGCATCCTTCGGCTCGGAAGCTCCGCCCGGCGCATTGTAGTCCCAGTACGGGACCTTATCCGCAGGCAGATGCGACAGAATAAACGCCGCAATATGCTCCGCCTGACTAAGATACCGGCGATCTTTGGTATACCGGTAGCACATGGTATACGCATACAACCCCCACGCCTGACCACGCGCCCAGGCAGACGAATCATTCGCCCCCTGCCAGGTCATCTTCCGCCGCACCTGCCCCGTCACCGTGTCATAATCTACCACATGATACGAGCTGTAGTCCGTCCGGAAATGATTCTTCATCGTGGTGTTCGCATGCGTCACGGCGATCCTGTAAAAAGAAGAATCCCCTGTCATCCGCGTGGCTTCGAACAGCAGCTCCAGGTTCATCATATTGTCGATGATGACCGGATACGTCCACAGTTCCTTATGATGATCCCAGCTGCGGATACACCCGATCTTCGGATTAAATCGCGTCGACAGCGTCCGCGCCGACTCTATGATAACGTCACGATAGGTCGCTTCCCGCGTCAGCCGCCATCCCGTACCATAACTGCAGAATATTTTAAAACCCATATCATGCGTCCCCCCATTGGTCTTCTCGACCTCCATCGGCGCCGTATAACGCCTCGCCAGATCCTCCCACTCCTTCTTAGCCGTCAAACGGTATAACATCCACAGCTCCCCCGGGAAAAAACCGCTGGTCCAGTCCTTCGATGCCACCAGCTTTAGCTGGCCGTTCTCGATGGTGCGCGGCGAAAAGACCCCCTTCTCCTTCGGACGAGCCGAGATACTGTCCAGCAATACCTTCGTCTGCGCCTCTGCATCCGCCGTCACCTTCGCAATATCGACCGGCGGCTTCCCAAACCAGATCAACGGATGCCGCACCGGCAGATTGCGTATCACTTCGTTGCCCGACGGCTGATGATCCAGCCGCGCCCAGACATCCAGCCACCGGGCATTCCCGAACGCCGCCCCGCCAAAGGCCAGCGCAGGCTGCGCCACCGGCCATTCGTCCCAGTGCATCACGTCATGCTTATAGGGCCATTTCGTTTTATCGGCTATGTATGGATATAAAAATCCGATCCCCTTCCCAATGCTTTTGCCATCCGCCGTCTGGTAATGCCACAGATCGTTGCCCGGTCCGGACAGCAGTTGACAGATGGTTGCCATAGCGTCTAAGTTGAACAAGGAATATCCATAAGGCTTGGTCCGGCGAAGCTCCTGCGGAAAGCTGCCGTCTGCCGCCATCTGGTTCGGCAACAGCACATTCTCATACCGCTGACGGCAAAACTCCATCAGCTGCACATTCCCGGTAAATTTTGCAAACGCCGCCACCTGCATCACCCAGCAGGTGCCATGGTTGTTCGCCGCATTCATCTCATCCCTTCCATAAGGATGGGTGGTCAGCCAGACCAGGTATCGCGAGAACCAGGCCTTCACCCGCGCAAGCAGGTCCTGATCGATCGCGGAACCCATCGTCTCCAGCCCCTCCACCACTTCCATCAGCTGTATCGTATCGATGATCCCGATGCCCCTGCCCGTCGCACGGCCCTTGATAGCCTGGGCATAGACAAGACTCGGGTTCATCATCGTCGCAGTATCGACAAACCAGGCCCGCACATGCTTCATGGCCTGGCGGACATACTTCGTATCCCCCGTCAGCCTGTAGGCCGAACCCAGTGCACCCACTACACGGCTAAGCCGGATCATCGCCTCGCGGTGAGCCGTAAAATTCTCCGGGTTCGTCTCCCCGTCCCGCTGGATATAGGGACTGTCTGCAGACACAGGATTCGGCCACCAGTAGTCGCCCTCCGAAAAGAAATCGTGCTTCCCGCCTGCACTGCGCGGAGAATAGCTTGCAGTAACAGTGACGGGCGCCTGCTTCATCGCCCAGCCGGCCTCGGCCATCACCGGCTTCTTCAGCGCAGCTACTAACAATATCGGTATTATCGGTTCCATAAGAAAAATTCAGTTTTGATCACATCAGCCGACGCGCTGACGACAAAATTCACCCCCTCCACTTGGTTCAACGCCACACCGTTGTATGCCTGCACCTTCCTGCTTCCCGATGAGGCCCCCGGATCATCCGGCAACCCGCAATAAACATATTTTCCGGTGAATCCAATTGTCTTTATTTGGCAATCTGTTCAACAATTTTGGCATTACGAAATACCCTATTCGATTTGGATTATTTTTAAGGCTAAAATCGATTGTCATGCTGATAAGACGCCTTCTGACCCTCATCCTGGCATCCCTGGCCTATCCTTCATTTGCCCAGACAGCTTCCTATTCCCCGTCGGATTCCGCGGCTATCATCCTTACTCCAAAACCCGGTCCGGCGCCTCGCATCAACGGACCAAAGATCTTTGGCGTAAGACCCGGACACCCGATCCTGTTCACGATCCCCGTCACCGGCATAAGACCCCTCGCCTTCTCCGCCGACAAGCTGCCCGCCGGCGTACGACTGGACCGCACCACCGGCCGCCTCTCCGGCTCTGTCGCGAAAGCCGGCGAATATACCATCCGGCTGCACGTAACCAATTCAGCGGGCCGCGCCGATCGCCCCTTCCGCCTCGTCGTCGGCGAAAAGATCGCGCTCACCCCGCCGATGGGCTGGAACAGCTGGAACATCTATGCGGCAAAGATCAACCAGTCCCTCGTCGAAGCCAACGCCAAAGCCATGGCCAGCAGCGGCCTCATCGACCACGGCTGGTCCTATATGAATATCGACGACTGCTGGCAGGGAGCCCGCGGCGGCGCCTTCCACGCCATCCTTCCCGACTCGAACGTGTTCCCGGACATGCAGGCGCTCTGTGACGAGGTACACAGCCTGGGTCTGAAGATCGGCATCTACTCCACCCCCTGGGTCGAATCTTACGGACACCATATCGGCGGATCGGCCATGAACGCCGACGGACTTTTCGAACGGACAAAGGAAAATATCCCCCGCAACAAAAAACAACTGCCCTACGCCATCGGCACATATACCTTCCTCAACAACGACGTGCGACAGTTCACCACCTGGGGATTCGATTATTTGAAATACGACTGGAACCCGATAGAAGTGCCGGAGACGAAAGCCATGTATGAAGCCCTCCGCAACAGCGGACGCGACGTGATCCTGAGCCTCTCCAACAGCGCGCCCTTCGCGGGAGCAGCCGACTGGGCCGCATGGTCCAACGCCTGGCGCACCGGGGGCGATATCCGCGACAGCTGGAACAGCCTCAAAAGCCGGCTCTTCACACAGGACAAATGGGCGCCCTACGCCGGCCCCGGCCACTGGAACGATCCCGACATGATGATCGTCGGGTATGTCGGCTGGGGCAAAGGCGCAAGACCCACCATGCTGACTCCCGACGAACAGTATACGCACGTCAGCGCCTGGTGCCTGATGTCCGTACCCCTGCTGCTGGGCTGCGACATGACCCGGCTGGACGCCTTTACCACAAGCCTCCTCACCAATGACGAAGTGCTCGCGCTCGACCAGGATCCGCTGGGCCGCCAGGCCACCGTCATCTCCCGCCAGGGCGAGGCCGGCATCATGGCTAAAGACCTCGAAGACGGCTCGAAGGCGGTTGGCCTTTTTAATCCGGGCGACAGCCTCGCTACACAACAACTGACCCTGCGCTGGTCAGACCTCGGTATCACCGGGAAATACATCGTCCGCGACCTCTGGCGGCAGAAAGACCTGGGCACATTCGAAGGCGAGTTCTCCGCCGACGTACGCCGTCACGGGGTAGTGCTGGTCACGGTCCGCGCAGCAGGCAGCCCTTCAGCAGCAACCAAAAAGACTACCTCTCCGGCTCCCGCCGCAGACTGAACGATCACCTGGCAGCGGCCATTGAACAGACGCCGCTGCCATCCCCCGTCCTCGAACTTATCCGGCTCGTGGCTGCTGGGATCACCATTCCCTACTCCAATGATCCCTCCTCCTGTCGCGGAAAAATGCATCAGCAGATTCGCATCCGGCACCTCCCTGCCCTGCCTGTCAACCACGGAGATATTGTAAACGATCGCATCGGCGCCGTCTCCCCTCATCGAAGTCCGGCTCGGACTGACCACGATCCGCGACGGCTCACCCGTCGTCTCTACTGCAGCCGTCAGCTTCTTACCCTTCTTGTAGGCAACCGCCTCCAGCCTGCCCGGGGCATAGGCCACCATCCATTCGAGATGACCGTTGCGCGGCATATCTTTCTTCCCAAGGCTTTTCCCGTTGAGGAATAGCTCTACGTTCTCGGCGTTGGTGTTGACCCATACCGGTATCTCTTTCCCTTCCTTGCCCTTCCAGTTCCAGTGCGGCGCGATATGCAGCACGTCCTTATCCGTCCACCAGGACTGATAATAGTAATAGACCGTCTTCGGGAACCCGCACATATCCATGATCCCGAAATGCGAATTGATGTCCGGCCAGCGATACGGCGTAGGCTCACCCCGGTAGTCGAATCCCGTCCAGGCAAAGCCCCCCATCATCCACTCCCTGCCTGCAGCGATCTTCCACCACTGCTCGGCCGTACTGGCCCAGGGAGGATATACGCTGTCATAATCCGGCACATACGCATTGACGGTATCCGTTTCATAGACACCCCGCGTGCTGACCGTGCTGGCGACCTCCGTCCCGATAATGGGCTGGTCGGGATGCTCCGCACGATAAGGATCGAGCCCTTTAAGATTATAATTGAAGCCCCGCACCGGGATGACCTCGTTGACGCCACGAAAGACATTCCCGACGTTCGCGGCATAGGTCGAAGTCCTGGTAGGATCCAGCTGCTGCTGACGCATGACCTGGTGCTGCGCGATCTGCTTGCCTATGGCCCGCTGCTGAATCACCCACTCCTCATTACCGATGCTCCACATGAAGACGCTGGGGTGATTCCGGTCGCGCAGGATCTGCCATTCGAAGTCCGCCCCGTACTCGGCCCCGCTGTTGAGCAGCCGGGTCTCATCGAGCACGAGCATCCCCAGGCTGTCACAGGCATCCAGCAGCTCGGGTGTCGGCGGGTTGTGGCTGCTGCGATAGGCATTCACCCCCATCTCTTTCAACAAACCGACCCGATAGTATTGTAAATAGTCCGGCAGCGCACTCCCTACTCCTGCATGGTCCTGGTGACAGCAGACGCCCTGCACCTTGATGGGCTTGCCGTTGAGAAACAGTCCCCTGTCCTTATCGATCGTTATCGTCCGTACGCCAAAACGCACGGTCTGGCTGTCGACCACCTGTCCACCCGACCGGACCAGCACAACAGCCCGGTAGAGATACGGCGACTCCAGTGACCACAGCTTTGGGTGCGGCACCGCAAGCGACGAACCTGATGCCACTTTCTTTCCTTCCCGGTCGGTGATATAGGTTTCAATACTGGCATCCGACGCATTCGGATGATACTTGTCGATCTTCGTCGCAATATGCACCGTCGCCTCGTCGCCTTTCATCTCCGTATGTACGAACACCCCGCCCAGCAATGCCAGGTGTGTATTATTCACGATATTCAGCCAGGCATGCCGGTAGATGCCCGCGCCTTCATAGAACCATCCCTCGTCCTGGCTCGCATCGGCCCGCACCACGATGGTGTTCTTCCCACCCCAGTGCAAAAAATCCGTAATATCGTAGGACGAGCCGCTATAGCCGCTGAAATGGCCGCCCAAATAGCAGTTGTTGACCCAGACCTTGCTGTCCCGGAAAATGCCGTCGAACTGAATAACGAACCGCTTCCCCGAATCGGCGCGATCGACGGTAAAGGTCTTGCGATACCATCCAATGGAATTTTCCGGGAACAGCGCGCCCACCGCATGATAGCCGTGCATGTCCAGGTCCGCGTTCGCCACCTGCTGAAAGGGAAGCCCCACCGCCCAGTCATGCGGCAGCTGCACAGACTGCCACGACCGGTCGTCAAAATCCGCCTTGATACAGGTATTGGCGGCATCTCCCGTCTTGGCCAGTATATTGCCGATGCTGTAATTGAAATCCCGGTGCGGATCGGACGCATTACCCAGGTGAAATTTCCAGCCCCCGTCAAAATTCAGCCGTTGACGCACGGGCTGTCCTGCGGCCGCCGCACACCAGCAGCCGACAGCAAAAAATAAAATTGCTTTCTTCATGTATTTGAGATTTTCACGACATACGCGTATTGACTCTTCATCCTGTTCGGATCGTATAGCTCCGCCTTGAACCGGTCAGCCAGCTCATAGTAGTTATGGTCACCGTATAGTGCCTTGTGATAGTTGATACGCGCCCTATCCCCGCTCATCAGCCCGTGCAGATACCACTCCACATAGTCTCCCTTCTTGCTATAGCCGGGGACAGAATAGACTCCCCAGTGAATAAAGATGCCAAATTTCGAGTCCGTGAACCACTTGGGAACAGGCCTGCGGTCCAGCGACTCCCAGGCAGGCTCATAAGGCTGCGCCCGCAGCGCAAAACAGCAAAACACCGCGATGGCCAGAGCAAAGGTCTTTCTCATACACAGAGTTGAAAATAATTACCCTAAAGTAAACCATTTTAACTCTCTGAGACCTCTCCTGATCCTAAAACTTGATGGTAGCCGGTAAATATTTCGCCACGAGGCTCTCGTAATAAGGCCTCAACTCCGTCCAGTTGGGAGGGGTCGGGTTCTTGGAATAAAGATCATATGGATTGAAGAGATTCACCCACTTGAATAGCTCGCGGTCATGGTCATCCATCAGGTGATCATATGCGTGCTCCCGGTGCTGCGCATAAAAGGAGTGATAGCGCAGCATGTACAAAGCAGGCTCGGGCAGATAGTCTTTCAGCATGTGATAGACGTACTCGTCATGCCCCCAGGACATATGGACATTGCGAAGACCACAGCCGGCGGAATAAACGCCATTCGGAGTCTGATAACGGGCGTCGCTGTAGTCGGGATTATTCTTGAAAAATTCAGGATAGACGATCTTGTCGGAATACGCACAGCCGACCGGGAAAGTGTCGCCCACAACGGCCCACTGCGGCTCGCCAAAAAGACAAAGCACCTTGCCCATGTCATGGAACAGACCGGCCAGCACCATCCAGTCGGGATGCCCATCGGCGCGGATCGCCTCAGAGGTCTGCAGCAGATGCTGGAACTGATCCAGATCGGTATCCGGATCGGAATCGTCCACCAGCTCGTTCAAAAAATTGAACGCATCCCACACCGACATTTCCTTCCTGTCGAATTTCAGGAACTCGGCCCTCTTCTCCTGTACAAAATCGTAGGTCTGATAAGTATGATTGAGGCGGTAGAACTCGCGGACGGTGTCCCTGCCCGGAGTCTCATAGTTGCGATACTCTTCGGTCGATTTTTCCTTTGCAATAGTCTCCGGGTCCGGATAACGTTCCAAAAGATCGTCCTCCCATACATCCAGTGAAGACAACGGATTCATCTCTGAGGGGGACAGCGGCTGTGTAGGTTTCTCTTGCATCGTTAGGTATATTAAAGATTTAAATTACATAAAAGCTTTCAGCTAAAAAAACGACCCGGTTTAGCAGCGCGGAGGCCGCCAATTCTAGTTCTCCGCTCCATGATGCCTCAGCAGGTCCCCGATCATCGCCTTCTTTGCTACGGGTAGATTCTGACGGTCAAGCCACCCCAGCGTTCCCGGCTCGATCTTCGCCCCCGCGCTCACCAGCGTCTCGATGACCATCACGTCATCCGTATCTTCCGGCCAGCGGTTCACCTCATTACCATTGACCATCGCCCAGAAGGCCGATCCCAGCGCAGTTCCCCCAAATCTGTTCACCGTTTCCAGCGAGACATTCCGGTTGATCAGCAGCCGGATCGTATCCAGGTGCCCGCCGATCGCGGCCCAGTGGACGCCATTCATCCCGTCCACCGGCTTCCCCGGATCACCGCCACGATCTATAAGGAACTCCGCCACGGCCGTATGACCATAGGCGCAGGCCCAGATCAGACCCAGCTCCATCTCCTGCTGTCGCTGCGGGTCCTTCAGGGTACCGTCCTCCTTAAAATAGCTTCTTACGATATCCAGCCGCCCCACACCCGCGGCCTCTTCAAGACCCAGACTGGCGCCCCGGCGCGCAAGATAGTCCGCCGCCTCGGGCCGGCCGTTGTACAAACAGCCCTTTACAACGTTATGACCATTCCCTGCCCCACCCGGCGGGTCCAGCGCCGCACCCGCATCGAGCAGCGCCCCAACCAACGGGACCATCACGCCGGCCCTTGCCGGATGAATGCTGGTCGCTACCAGACCCAGCGCCGTCGCGCCGCCATACATATCCGCATTGGCGTCGATAGCAGCCCCGGCATCCAGCAGCAGCCTCAACAGATCAACGGCATTGGACGGATACTGTCCACGGTAGTATTCCACCCCATTGGCGCCGATATAGTGCAGCAATGTGGCGTGGTGCTTGCGCATCGAACGCATCTTCACCAGCCCCGGATTCTCCCGAAGCAATGCCTCCAGCCTCACCGGATCACCCGTGAAGATCGCCTCGACCGCCGACTCGAACTGAAAGACAGGCGAGTCCTTTTGCGTCACTTCCATCACCCACTCCACCATATGCATCCAGCTCTCAAAATAATACCAGTCCGCCATCGCCAGCTGGATATCCGCCGGCGTGACGGTCATATACGGGCAGTCGTCCTCCACCCATTTCCGAAGACGGGGATGATGCTCCAATATGAACTCCACCACTGTAGGGTCTTTCATCAAATAGAATTCATAAAAGCGTGCGGCCTGTCGCCTGTACAGCTCAAGTCCGGCGCTGATCGGTAGTAGGCTGATCTCCATAGTGGGAAGATACGAAATGTAGGGCGCAAATGCCGAACATAAAAAGCAGGATCACCGGCAATACCTGGTAACGCAGCACCGTCGGTGACGCAAAAATGCAGAAGGCGGCATTCGACAGCAGATAGGCCGCCGCGAGACGGTAACAGAGGACGAACTGCGGGAACCGCTGCCTCAGTCCCCTCACCGGCAGCAGCAGCAATGACGAAAGAAGGAAGCCTAAATTGAGAAAGATATACAGCACGGGTATCCACGAAAGCAGCTTCCCCTGTACGGTCGGCGACGCCACCTTCACCCTCGTTCCCGCATAGCCAAACCATTTCACGGCCACAGCGTCTACGTCCGGCCTGCCCTCATTGTAAACTGCGTATACGTCCAGCGGCGTAATGAAATAACTCTTCGCGCTCGGCCAGACATAATAACCGCCAAACGCCAGCGGATGTTTCCGCACCAGGTGATCTCCATACCGGGCGAAGACCACCGCCACCCTGTTCCAGGTATCGAAATAGGTCGCCGGATGGTCAACCTCGTAGGCAGCCATATACCGATGCAAGGGCAGCCCCTTCTCCCACATATAGGCGGTAGTCGCCCGCTGCCCATCACCTAACAGCGACGGACCGGCGCTGTCAAAATAGCTGCGCACATACCCCGCCAGCACCCGGCTCTCCACCGACGGAAGACCTTCCGTATCGACCGGTATATGGGGATAGATATGCAAGGCGTTGTTGGCGATCTGCCAGCCGCTGAACGCGGAGAAGACATCGGCCCCGGTCTCCTTTTTCGTTATAGCTCTTATCCAACTGGTGAAAACAACGACCACCGCCACGCTCGTCGCCACACCCGCCAGCCTGAAGAGCGCCCCTTTTCTCATCAGAAAAAAAGCAATGGCCGCAACGGCCGGATAGTATAGAGCCACATAGCGGATATTGAATATCATCACCAGCAATGCCAGCTGCACAAAAAGCCCCCGCCAGCCGGGCCGCAGGATCAGCCCCATGAGCACGTGCAGCCATAAAAGACTCAGCGCAATGAAGAGCGCATCGCTGCTGACGTAGTTGCAGGTATAAGGCATCACCGGGTTGAGCACCAGGAACAACAAAATAACCCACTGCGCCCACAACGCGAGCCGCGCAACCCGCCGGAGCCGGACGTACAGGACCAGGCTCGCGGCCTGCACCATCCCGTACTGCAACGTCACCAAAAAAGTATCGGAAGAAGAGACAACATGCACCATCCGCAGAAAGATCGAATAGCCGATAGGCCGGTAACCAATGACATCCCCGTTCGCCGCCGCCTGGATATAGCTGTATGAATCGGCAAAATAATCAGCGTAAGGATAAAAGATCTTGAAGACGATCCAGACGACAACCATCGCGCCTCCTGCTATCGGCAACTGACGCGACACATCGTCCGGAAACCACCGGGATAGGCTCATGAACATAAAAATAACTAATTTCTCCCACCCCGTGAGAGGCCGGCCCCTTCCCCTTTAACGAAGTTTTGGCAATTGATCCATATTATCCGGCCCGGAGCTTGCGTTTATAGGTCTCTCGCCTTCCCGATCTCCCATGAAGAGCCCTCTATAAAAAACTTTTATATGTCTACCACTACCGGCCGGAAAGGTTCCTTTCTGCTCGTAACCTTTCTTTTGGTGATCGCTATCCTGCTCGAGCAATTCTGGCTCTCCCGCCTCTTCCCCTGGCTGGGCGAGATCGGCCGCGTCCAGCCCATGATCGTCTTTCTCGACATACCGCTGCGGCTTCCCGTGATCGACTGGATACCGGTAGGCGCCATATTTATTATACTGTACCTGGTTGTCGTCGGCCCTGAGCTTCCCCGTCCGCACCGCGGCACGATCCTCTGGAACAAGGGCTGGTCCCTCTTCGCAGGCTGGTGGCTCCTCCTGCTTTGTATAGTGGCAGCCGGCGGGCTCTACTATCTCGCCGAAGACCATCTGCCCCGCCAGGTCCGGAACGGCATCGACTCCTTCGGCTTCCGCGCAGACATCGCCGTCCCGCTCCGGGAAGACCCGATACAGCTCCACGGCGGGGTCATCCTGCTGATCGCCCTGCTCATCGGGGGAAGAGCCTTTCTGCTTCGCACAAACTTATCGCGGCCTGAACCTGTTCCCGGACCCACACCACAGCTAGAACCACAACCAGAGACCATATCCCTAAAACAAACAGCAAGATCCTTAAAACAAACGGCCGACCCCTTGAGACAAACGGCCAGGCGGAGCGCGCAGGAGCCGGCATCCGCAACTTCGGCCGCAACGGTGCGGCCCTGCGTAGTCTCCGGCATCGTCGAACCGCGGTCTGCTTAATTCTCGATCTCTACCACTTCATAAGCCGACTGCCCGCTGCCGTCCTGTATCGGCAGATAGTAGTCGCCATTGTATTGGAGATAGGTTACCCCGCCCGCATTCACCGTGGTCGCCCCATCCGGCAGGTTGTAGACGACCGCACCCGGCGGCGCCTTGACGGCCTGGTATCCATTATCCACCCGTATATAGAACTGTCCCCCATAGTAGTAATACGTATCGTCTCCAACCTGCAACGAGACCGCATCCTGTGGCAACGAAGGCACTATGGCCCCCGCAGGCGGAGCCACCACCCTATAGCCCCCATCCACCGGCTCATAAAATACCCCCGCATCATACCGGTAGTCGATATCGTTCAACGCCACGATCACCGCGCCCGCAGAGACCGCCGCGATAAAAAACCCCATCGGATGCCAGCCCGGCCCATATACATACGGCCGGTAAGGATGATAATAATACCCATGATAGGAATAGTAGTTATGCCCATTCCAGTGATGCGGAGGCCGCGTATACGGCGGCCTGCCTGCCGGCCATCCCGGCGGCCGATGGCTGACCGGCGGATTCCCTCCCGGCGGTCTTCCCCCACTGGGTGGCCTGGTCGCAGGCGGCGTCACATTTCCCGGCGGCCTTCCCCCGCTGGGTGGCCTTCCCCCGCTCGGCGGTCTCGTCACTGGCGGCGGCTTCACCGGCGGTTTCGTCACCGGCGGCCTGTTATTCCCGGGCGGCCT
>JAFDYE010000494.1 GCA_018267585.1 Bacteroidota bacterium | reverse complement strand
ATGAAAGGATTGTTGAGAATGTCCGTCCAGACGTTCTGCGGCAGAAAGCTCTCCTGCACGCCGATGACGCAGTACTTCTCGAGGAAGCTGTCCTCTTCCGTGTTGCGGAAACCATTGGCGCTGTGGCGACCTTCGATGGGATTGAACTCGGGATGGGCGTCCAGGTTGACGGCGTTGATCTGCGCAAGGTTCGTCAGCCCGGCCTTGTGAAGCCCTTTGGCCGCGCCCTTGATCAGCGGATAGGCGTTGTTGTGGCCGCCACCGATGACGATCGGTATCTTACCGGCGGCGGTGATGATCCGGATCAGCGGCTCCACGGCCTCGTCGATGGTATGTACCGAGTGGCGGTAGGCGTCCAGCTTCTCTTCGGGGCCCGAGGCATTTGCCTCCACCAGCCGGCCTATATCGCTGAAATCGAAGTGGCCGAGGGCCAGGACGCTGGAGCCGACGAGAAAGTCGTTGCTCTGGATGTTGAGGAAGTCCGTCAGAAAGTCCCACCAGGCCATCCTGGGATCACCATGTCCGGCGCCGGCCTTGGCGGCGGCGCCCTGGCCGCCGTTGGCGCGTACTCCTATGTCCTCGGGGATACCCACGAGGACGTATTCCGCGGGTGATCTTTCGATGGACGCCGCGATATTGCCGGGGTCCGCCACGGTCAGCACCTCCTCCCCCAGCCTGGTTTCGAACTTGCGGACCTTCGTGAATGCCAGTATATCCGATTTGCTGTACACCTTTAGCTGTGACATGGGCTGAAGTTTAGATGCTGAATTTACGACAATTTCGCGGGTACCGCGGCGATCTGCCGCGGGTTGCTCAGACCCCAATCTTTTCGTTGACGATCTCGCGGATCTGCGTTTCAGCCTCGATCGTCATTTCCTGGATAGCGCTGCCCTGCGCCAGGATATCGGCTACATAGGCCTTGTCATCGTAACCGGCAGCGTTGATCCGCACGTTCATATAGGCTCCGAGCACGGCCGCCCGGACGCAAAGCGCCCCGACACCCGCGTCGCTCACGGAATTCGGATTTCCGTGGATCGCCATCGCCTTGATGAGGTCCATGCAGCCGTAGGCTGTTTCCATGACCCTGAACGGCACTTCGATGGCCGTCCGCGTGGCGGCCTGAATAGCGGCGTGTCGCGTGGCCTTTTCTTCGGGGTTGCCTTTGGGCAGGCCAAACGCCGCCATGATGCCGTTGAAGGCATGAGTATCGGCGTCTACCAGCCGGAGCAGCTGGTCCTTATAGTCCTGGCCTTTTCCGGCCCAGTCGCTGAATTCCTTCCAGCGGGCGTCCCAGCCTTTTTTATGCGAGGAGAGATTGGCGACCATGGTGGCGAGAGAGGCGCCAAGCGCGCCCGCATAGGCGGCGATGGAGCCTCCGCCGGGCGCCGGGCTTTCGCTTGCCGTCTCGTCGGCGAAGTCGCGCAGGGTCATGCCGACGAGCCGCGCGTCCCCTTCCTTCTTTAGCAGGTATTCGATGATCCGCTCTTCAGGTACGAAGGGTGCAAGCTCGTCCAGTCCCATCGACAGGATCGCGATGCGGATCAGCTCTTTCTCGGATACACCCGTGCTGCGTTGCTGTTTGGCCAGAAAATATCTCCCCGCGTCCAGCATGGCCTGCAGGGGTATAAGCCCTACCAGTTCGCTGCCCGTGACGCGGAGGCCGCGCTGGGCGGCAGACTCACAGACGGCGTCGAAGGCCTTGTGAACCGGTGTTTCCCGGATATTGGTCAGGTTCATCGATATCTGTGCGATGCCATACTCCTCTATATACCACCCAATGGCCTTGACGAACTTGAGGGTGCCGGGCACCTGTACCGGCTTTCCCTGGGCGTCGGTGACGGGCTTACCCGTCGCCTTATCGGTCTTTACGCGTCCCGCCTCGCGTACATCGAAGGCGACGGAGTTGGCGCGGCGCGTCGATGTCGTGTTGAGATTGACGTTATAGGCCACCAGGAAGTCCCGGGCTCCGATGACCGTGGCGCCGCGGCGGGCGTCGAACTCGGCCGGGCCAAAGTCGGGCTTCCACTCGGTCAGCTTTATCTTCTTGAAGAACCCTTCGTATTCTCCGGCACGGATGACGGAGAGGTTGCTGCGGCTCTTGTCCGGCTGGGCGGCTTCGTAGCAATATACAGGCAGCTGCAGCTCGCGGCCAACCTTCTCGGCCAATTTCCTCGCCCACTCAGCGGTCTCTTCCATGCTGATGCCGGCGATCGGTATCAGGGGACAGACGTCGGTGGCACCCATCCGGGGATGTTCGCCTTTGTGGCTGCGCATATCGATGAGCTCGCCGGCTTTTTTGATCGCGAGAAAAGCCGCTTCGACGACGGCCGCGGGCGTCCCCACAAAGGTGACCACGGTACGGTTGGTGGCCTTGCCCGGGTCTACGTTGAGCAGGCGTACGAAGGCAACGGTCTCTATCTCGTCGGTGATCTGCTTGATAATAGCCGGGTTGCGGCCTTCTGAGAAATTGGGGACGCATTCGATGATCTGATCCATAGTTAAGCTTGTGTATTTAGACGATCGTTGGCGAGGCTTTTCGAAAACCCCGGAGCGGAAAGTTAAGTAATTTTCAGCCTGCGGGTTCTGTTCTGCGTCTTGGACGGATGAAATCCAGCGGGCTGTTTTTGAAATACCTCCACAGGATGCCCAAAAACTCCGGGTACTCCCGCATGCGCACTCCGCGGCTGCGGGCCGCGACAAAAAACGCCAGCGAGAAGCTCACGAGGAAATTAAAAAAGCCTATTCCCAGTACACCGACAACGACGGTCACCAGGTACCAGGGATCGACGCCGCCGAAGCCCAGGCCATACACCGCCAGCGACACATTTCCCGACGAGATCGTGATATGCCGGATGTCGAAATGTATCCCGAATATCTCGCTCCAGAAACCCGCCATTCCCAGGAAGAAGCCGAGACAGATATTGCCGATCAGCGAGCCCGCGTGGTGCTCTACATAGTCCGCCAGCCGGCGGCGCCGGTCCTCGGGCATCGAGAGCCTCAGGATGGGATGGGTCTGCAGCCGCTGGCTGATGCTGCCGTATTGTATCTTGTTCTGCACGTAGCCGGCGATAATGCCGCTGAGAAAAAGGAATACGCCCGTATTGCAGGCGTACAGCAGCGACAGGCTGTGCCAGGGATGCTGGTCGCGCAGCATCCGCATCGCGGCCTCGCCGGAGACCAATTTCACGCCGACGATCCTGGCATAGGCCCAGGCGATCGCCCAGCAGCCCGGGAATACCACGATCAGGTTGCCCGCGAAAGACGCGATCTGGCTGCGCGATACCTTGGCTACGGTGACGGCCAGGTTATAGAGATTGGGTTGTCCCGCCTCCTTCTTTGTATCGAGCGAGCTCGCCACCGCGCTCGCCGTGAACGCGGGCTGCTTGGTGGCCAGGGTGGTATGCGTCTCTTCGATGAGGATAAAGCCCAGGGAATAGTTGACGCTATAGGCAAAGCCGTGCCAGAAGATCGCCATCGGCAGCCGCGTCAGCAGATTCTTGATCAGCACGATAAGGGAGATCCACGCGCCTCCGCCCATAGCGCTTTTCACCATCCCCCGGTATTCCGCCCAGTTCGAAGTAATGTATTTGCTGCCTTTGGCGCCCTTGTGCTCGGCTATCTGGTAGGCGAGATAGCCCATCGACTGGGACATGAACTCCAGGACGCTGTTCTTCCGGTTCTCGTTGCGGACCAGCATCCGGAAAAAGTCGACGAACTTACCGATATTGAAGTTCTTGTCTCCGTCCAGCAGATCAACGAGTATGGACATACGATCGAGCCGGTTGGCCAGCAGCAGCAGCATATAGGTCTGGTGCAAGCTGGCGCCACGCAGGGAATGGTTGTCCCGGATATATTCGATGCACTCACGGCACCAGGCCAGCTGCTGGTTGAGCTTTGATGCCAGGGCTACCGGCGGCGCGGTCGTATCCGGATCGCCGATCCACTCCTCCAACCGGTGTATGAGATAGTTCTGTCCGACGAAAGGATTTTCTTCGCGGTATTGTTCGGGGATATAGAGCAGTACGTCCTTTTCGAGGCCGAGCTGCGCCACCTGGAAGGACAGCGTCTTCATCGCCTGGAGCAGCTGAAGGAGGATGCGACGGTCGTCGATGTGCAGGGAAAGACCAAGGCTCTGAAAGAAATCCGTCCAGGTCGTACGCGGAATATCCTCCACCCAGCGATAGTCGTCATTGCGGTAGAAAACGCGGTTGAGCACATAGAGAAAGTCGTTGCGGTCCTGCAGCGGTGGCAGCAGTTTGTGCCGCAGCCGGCCGAAGAGTTCCTGCCAGAATCCCCGGGCCATCGGTATGCCGCTCTCCACCAATGCCGGAGAGAGATCGGTCCCGATCAGCTGGGAGAGCAGGGCCTGCCGGAGCTCGCTCATAAGATCGAGGTCTTTGTACAGCCGGGCGGTGAGCCTTTCGAGGTTGACCCTTGCGTCGCGCCGGCCTTTTGCGGGACGTACCTCCGCTATAAACCCTACCAGGAAGTCGAGTCCGGTGGGCGTCCCGGGCTTGATCTTCTTCTTCCGTCCGATTCCAAACATAGCTTCATTTTAGATAGGTTCGCCGTTGATAAATACCTGTGCGATATGGTTAGTCCCGAATGAATAGGGTATATAGGCAAGCGAGGGCACGGGCCGCGTGATCAGGATGTTCGCCTTCTTTCCTTTCGCGATGCTCCCCAGCTGGTCGCCGAGGGACATGGCGAACGCGCCGTTGAGCGTCGCCGCATTGATGGCCTCTTCCGGAACCATGCGCATCTGGATGCAGCTCATGGCCACTACCAGGTTCATATTCCCGCTGGGGCTCGAGCCCGGGTTGAAATCGCTTGCCAGGGCTATCGCACAGCCGGCGTCGATCAGCGTCCGCGCGGGCTGCATCGGCATCCGCAGGAAGAATGCCGCGGTCGGAAGCAGGGTGCCGATGGTTGTCGACCCGGCCAGGGTGGCGACCGTGGTGTCATCCATCGTTTCCAGGTGGTCGACGGATAACGCTTTCAGCGCGACACCGACCTCTACTCCGCCAGACAGGTTCAGCTGGTTGGCGTGTATCTTGGGTTTCAGGCCGTGTGCCATGCCGGCGCGTACGACGGCCTCCGTCTCTTCCGGGCTGAAGAAGCCTTTTTCGCAGAAGACGTCGATATAGTCGGCAAGACCTTCGCGTGCGATGACGGGCAGCATCTCGTTCGTGATCAGGTCGATATATCCCTGGTGGTTCTCTTTGTATTCGGGAGGATAGGTATGGGCGCCGAGGAAGGTGGCTTTGATGGCAAGCGCCGACCGCTCTTTCAGCTTTTTGATCACGCGCAGCATCTTGAGCTCGCCTTCTACCGTCAGGCCATATCCGCTCTTGATCTCGACGGCGCCGGTGCCCAGCGCCGCCAGCTCGTTCAGTCTTGTCCAGGCCATGACGAAGAGTTCCTCTTCCGATGTCCGGGCCAGGTTGCGGGCCGAGTTGAGGATACCCCCACCCTTCGCATTGATCTCGGCATAGCTGAGTCCTTTCAGCTTGTCGACGAACTCGGATTCTCTCGATCCGGCAAAGACCAGGTGGGTATGGCTGTCGCACCAGGCGGGCAGGACGATCCCGCCGGCGGCGTCGGTCTTTTCTCCCGCCGTTGGCGGCGTGCGGGACATGGATCCGAAGTCCGCGATCCTGTCGTCTTCTATCAGCAGCCAGGCGTTGTCGATGCCGGGCAGCGAGGCCAGCCCGGGACCGCGCAGCGGTTGTGTGGCGACGTGCACGCCGGCGAGCTGTCCTATATTGTAGATGAGTCGGCTGGGCATGCCGTAAGATAGGGATTTTCGTAATAGCGCGCGAATCTCCGCTGCGGTGACTGTCTACAGGAAATCGGCTTTGTCCAGTTTGCGGCCGATGCGGCAGGCGGCGTTGATCAGTCCTACGTGACTATAGGTCTGCGGGAAATTCCCCCACTGCGAGCCGTCGGGCATGGCGTCTTCGCTGAAGATGCCGAGGTGGTTGCTGAAGGAAAGCACCTGGTTGAGGTTGTGCATAGCGTCGTCGATGCGGCCAACGCAGGCCAGCGCGTCGATATACCAGAAGGCGCAGACCAGGAAAGTGCTCTCGGGAAAGCCGAAATCATCGTAGTGTTTGTAGCGATAAAAGAGTCCGTTGTCGGCCAGCAGTTCTTTCTCCAGCGCGGCGATATGGTTCTTTGCCGTATCCGACTTGTGATCGAGATAGTCCATGGTGATCATGGTGAGGGTGCTGGCGTCCAGGTTAGAAGTGCCGATGGCCTGTGTATAGAGCTTGCGCACGGGGTCATAGGTCTGCTGTATCATCTGGTCGGCGGCGACCGCGATACGGCTGGCCTTGCTCATCAGCGAATGGTCGCCGAAGAGCATCGCGATCTTATAGGCCGCCTTGGCTCCGGCCCAGTGGAAGAGCAGCGTGTAGGTATGAACCTGCTCGGCGTTGCGGAACTCCCACAGCCCGGAGTCGGGAAGGTTCAGAGTCCGCTCGATCTGGCTCAGCAGCCAGGGCACCAGGCGCTGGTAGCTGCTTTTTTTGACGAAGAGCAGGCGCTTGTCAGAATACAGCGGCAGCAGGCTCACCAGCACCTGGCCATAGACGTCGTGCTGCGACTGGACGTAGGCCTTGTTGCCGATGCGGACCGGCCGGTTGCCGAGATATCCGGGCAGGTCGAGGGTCATCTCGTACAACTTCTTGTCTCCGCCGATAGAATACAGCGGCTGCAGGGAGTCGGTGGCGTTGTGAAGGATATTATAGATAAAATCGAAATACTTTTCCAGTTCCTCGAAGTGGCCGATCTGGTTAAAGGCCCGCAGGGTATAGTGGGCGTCGCGGAACCAGCAATAGCGATAGTCCCAGTTGCGGGTGCTGTCGTGGAACTCCGGAAGGCTGGTCGTGCCGGAAGCGATGATCCCGCCGGTGTCCTCGTACTGGTGCAGTTTGAGGACGAGGGCGCTGCGGATGATCTCTTCCTGGTAGATATCGGGCAGGTAGGAGCTTTTTATCCAGGACTGCCAGTCCTCGACGGTCTTGCGGATGAACTCTTCGGCGGTCTCCTTTAGCGGCGCCTCCAGCGGCTCGCCGTATGTCAGGACGAGATAGCGGTCCTGGTCGAGGACGAAGGACTTCTCCTTCTGGATATAGGTCAGGGGTATATCGGCGGTCAGCCGCACCTGCTGGTCGAGGTTGAGATAACGGATATGATTGCTCGCGATCACCGATTCCGGCGCCAGTCTGCCATAGTCGCCGCGGGGTTGACAGCAGATGGTAATGGCGGGCGTGCCTTCCAGCAGGTGTATCTTTCGGACGAGCATCAGCGGGCGGAACTGCCGTTCGAATATGCGCATCCGGGGCGCACAGTCGATGACTACGAATTTCCCGTCGGCGCAGGTGAACTCCGTGCAAAGGACGTTGGTGTTGGTAATATAATATTGTCGCGCCAGAGCGGATTCGTCGGATGGCCGGATATAAAAATGTCCTCCGTTGACCTCATCCAGGAGCGAGCCGAAGATGCTGCTGCTGTCAAATCGGGGCAGGCACATCCATTTTACGTCCGCTTTTGT
>JAFDYE010000493.1 GCA_018267585.1 Bacteroidota bacterium | reverse complement strand
GTCACGGCCGCTGGCGCGCAGAACAGGGGTATCGGGCAATTGTGCGCCATCACTGTCGGCAGGGGGATGGCCCGGCAGACGATACCTGCAGGATGCACTGCTGCCGAGAGGCCCGCATATTTCAACAACGGGATCAACGAGACGACGGTATGGCGGGGCTGAAAGGAAAGCGTCTGCAGCACTTCCACGGCTACGGCAGGCCGAAGGGCGATCATCACAATGTCGCTGTGGTCGAGGACCTCCTGGTTGGAGCTCAGCCGGCGGACATTGGGATATTTCGCGGCCAGCCGGGTGGAGAGCGTTTCATTACGGGGGGACAGGACGATCTCCAGTCCTGCAGCCTTTGACGTATTCAAGCCTTCTATCATGGCCGACGCGATCTTTCCGATACCAATAAATCCAATTTTCATGGTGGCAAGATAATCCATAAATACTTATATTTCCGACCATGAAGTCCTCGTTATTTATTGATGTTGTCTGCCTGCTGGCGGGCGTAGCACTTATCATCCTGCTGACGACCCGGTTCAGGGTACACGCCTTTTTTGCCCTCCTGCTCTCCTGCGCCGTGGTCGGACTGGGCGTGGGTCTTTCACCGGACAGCGTCATCGGTATCGCCAAAGACGGGTTTGGTAATATTATGCGGTCGCTGGGTTTTATCATCGTTCTCGGCACGACCCTGGGCGTGCTGCTCGAGCATACCGGCGCCACGCGCGTCATGGCGGAATATATCCTGCGCCGGACGGGCGAAAGGCGCTCGCCGCTGGCCATGAGCATTACCGGGTTTATCGTCGGGCTACCCATCTTTTGCGATTCGGGCTTTATCGTACTCAGCGGGCTCAACAAAAGCTTGGCCCGCCGCAGCCATACGCCGTTGGTCATCATGTCGGTATCGCTTGCCACCGGTCTCTATTCCGTCCACTGTCTTATCCCGCCGCATCCCGGCGCGGCAGCGGCGGCGGGGACCCTTGGCGTAGATCTTAGCAGGCTGATCCCTTATGGGATAATAGTGGCCATACCTGCTGCCATAGCTGGTTACGCCTGGGCACGGTTTGCGGGTCGCAACGAACCTCCTCCGCGGGAGGAGGACGAACCCGTGGATATTCCAGAGAACGAAGGACCCTCGGTTGTCAACGCCTTCTTACCGGTAGTCGTGCCGATCGCGCTGATCGGATTGCGGTCCTTTCTTTCCATCGGGGACACCCACCCATCCCCCACCCTTTCCTTCTTCCTCGTCCTGGGTGATCCCGTGGCCGCCCTGTTCATCGGGATACTGCTCGCCTTTGCCGGCGGTCGCGACTGGAGGCGTCATCACCTCGGCAGCCTGCTGAACGATGCGGTGGAAAAAGCGGGCAGCGTCCTCGTCATCATTGGCGCCGGAGGGGCATTCGGCGCAATTCTGGCCGCCACAAAAATGGGCGACCAGCTGAGCGCATCCCTGCCGCTCGCGCGACTAGGCATCTTCTTTCCTTTCCTGCTGACAGCCGTGCTGAAGACCGCGCAGGGCTCTTCCACCGTCGCCATCATCACCGCATCTTCCATCGTCAAACCCCTGCTGCCTGCGCTGGGACTCGCGACGGGGAACGGCCCCCTGCTCTGTGTGCTGTCGATGGGCGCGGGGTCGATGCTGCTCTCGCACGCCAACGACGCTTATTTCTGGGTCGTCACCCGGTTGTCAGGCCTGGGACTGAAGGCGATGCTGAGGACCTATAGCCCGGCAACCGCCCTTATGGGGCTCATCGCCTACGCCGCCGTGTATATCCTTTCGCGCCTGATCGGTTAAACCAGGGTCGGGAACATCCGGGACCTGTCCAATTACCTGTCAAGTCAACGGTTAAAATCGGAGCGGTAAAAGTCAAGAAATGACAAGCGCCGTTATCGTTCCCTACTTACATTTAAGGTATGAAACGCCTCATCTTATCATTGCTTGTCCTTTTTTATTGTTCTGCTGCTGTGACAGCGCAGGATGCCTCCGGCAACGCGGCTCCCGCTCCGGGTAATTTAGCCTTCGTAGCGACCGCTACCGGCAGCGGCCGCGCCAACTATATCATAACGACGCTCAACGACGGGCAGACGCCGACCCCACCGGGCAACTCCCGATTTTTACGCCCCCAGACCCGGTACGCCGGTCAGTGGGTGCAATACGAATGGAGGCAGCCCGTCAGCACGCACGAAATTGCTGTTTTCTGGTGGGACTATACGAAACACGCGATCCTTCCGGAAGCCTATCATATCGAATACTGGGACGGGGGGAGCTGGCAGCCCGTAAAGAATGCCAACGGTCTGGGACTGGAGAATAACCAGTACAATACGACCAGCTTTGACGAGGTGAAGACCAGCCGTCTGCGTCTTGTAATGGATAGCAGCGACCGGTTTGTCTCTACGCTGGCCGAATGGAAGGTTTTTGAAACCAAAAATGCACCGGCTATCCCGCCCATCGTCTATGCCGGGGACGACCGGGATGTGATGCTGGATGGGAAGACCTATCTCGCTGCCGAGGTTCGCAGCGTTCATCCCGTCACGAAGTGCGGCTGGACGAAGGTGGCCGGACCCGGCGATGTCCGCTGGAGCGACGCGACCAAAAAAGACGGGACTGCTACCTTTACAAAACCAGGAGTTTACACCCTGAAATTCACGGCCTGGCAGGGCGATGCCCAGGCTTCAGCCCCGCTGATCGTAAAGGTCGTTGCGCCGCCTCCGGCCAAACGTCTCGACGTGGTCTATACCAAACACTATTCGATCGACAGCAGGCTTTGGATCGACCGCGCCAAGGCCATCATCGTCAACTGGATACCCTTCTGTATCGCACAGTGCGAACGTACCGACCTCACTACGGGGGAGGGAGGACTGGATAATTTTATCGAGGCCGCCAAGGCCCTGAGGGGCGAGCCGCACGGCAAACACAAGGGATATGTGTTCAGCAATGCCTGGGTGCACCAGACGGTAGAAGCCATGTGCGAGGCGCTTATGGTGGACCCCAAGGGCGACCCGGAGATCATCGCGGCGCAGCAGAAAATGCAGGCCACACTTGAGCGCTGGATACCCATCATCCTGGCCGCCCAGGAGCCCGACGGCTATCTGCAGACGGCCTACACCCTGCGCGATACCAGCCGCTGGCACCACCGCTGGTCGCCGGAAGGACGCGGCAATCACGAAGGCTATGTTTCGGGATATTTTATCGAATCGGCCATCAATCACTATACGCTGACGGAAGGAAAGGACAAACGGCTCTATAATGCCGCGAAGAAATTGGCGGACTGCTGGGTTGCCAATATCGGTCCCGGCAAGATCGAGTGGTACGACGGGCACCAGGAGATGGAGCAGGCGCTGGTCCGTTTTGGCCGTTTTGTCAACGATATGGAAGGCCATGGTCACGGCGACGCCTATATCCGGCTGGCCAAATTCCTGCTCGACAACCGCAAGGGCGGCAGCGAATACGACCAGAGCCATGTCCCTGTCGTCGAGCAATACGAGGCCGTGGGACACGCCGTGCGCGCCATGTACACCTATTCCGGAATGGCCGATATAGCGGCCGAGACGAAGGATGTCGACTATCAGAGCGCCGTGCTGTCGCTCTGGGACAATATGGTCAACCGCAAATATTATATCACGGGAGGCATCGGCAGCGGCGAGACCTCGGAAGGTTTTGGCCCCGACTATTCGCTGCGCAACAATGCGTACTGTGAGTCCTGCAGCAGCTGCGGACTGATCTTCTTCGAGTACAAGATGAACCTGGCCTACCATGACGCGAAGTACGCGGACCTCTACGAAGAGACGATGTACAACGCCCTGCTGGGCTCGCTGTCGCTGGACGGCAAGGATTTCACCTATACCAATGCGCTGGCGACCGCACAGCCGCGATACGCGTGGCATGTCTGCCCCTGCTGCGTCGGCAATATTCCGCGCACGCTGCTGATGATGCCGACCTGGTCCTATGTCCGGGGCGACGACGGGCTCTATGTCAACCTCTATATAGGCAGCACGATGAAGATAGAAAAGGTCGCGGGTACCGACGTGGAGATGGTCCAGCGAACGGACTACCCGTGGAGCGGCAAGATCGATATGACCGTTAACCCGGCAAAGCCTGCAGCGTTCACGATGCACGTGCGCATCCCTGACAGGACGACGAGCGAGCTCTACAGGCCCGTTCCGGAGGTCAGCGGGCTGCTCTCCCTGAGCGTCAATGGCCAGGCCGTCAGGCCCGTTATCGAACACGGCTATGCCGTCATCCGCCGCACCTGGAAGAAAGGGGACCGGATATCCCTCGAGCTGCCGATGAAGGTACAGGAGGTCACCGCTGACGGGAAGGTTGCGGCGGACAAAGGGAAAGTAGCGCTTCGGTATGGTCCTCTCCTCTACAACGTCGAGTCGGCCGACAACCAGGATATCAACAAGACTATCGGCAAAGCCCCGTTGACCGCCGGGTTCGACAAGGACCTGCTGCACGGCGTGATGGTCATCAGGGGCAGCTGGGCAGACGGTTCTCCGCTGGTGGCCGTCCCGAACTATGCCCGGATGAACCGCGTTCCAACGACTGCGACGCCCGAATCCGAGCAGGTGCTCCAGCCGACCCGCCCCAACGAACCGCCGCAGTATACCAGCAAAACGCCGGTGTCGACCGTATGGATCAACCACTGATCTCTTCTGGTCCGAAAATCAGTTAAAATCAGCAAAGGATCGATCAATTCCCAAACAGCCGCTAAAAGCGCCGCTGTTTATATTTGACGAACACTGCAAACCATTTAACTGATTGTATGAGAAATTGTCTGCGACGTCGCTACGGCGTCCTCATGGTCGTTGCTTTCCTATCCCTGAAGGGCGCTGCCCAGATATCCCCCGATCCGTATGTCCCCTGCCAGGAAATGCCCAACCTGATAGAGAATTACAACGCCGACCTGCGTTCACTGGTGCGTTTTTATACCAGCAGTTATTTCGGGGGTCGCGGCGCGCAAGGCGGCAATTTCGTCCAGACCGAAGGCGGTTCACCGGAAAAAAGGGCGCGTCTCAACACCCTGTACCACGAATACCTGGACCGGCTGGAGCGGCTCGATTTCAAGAGTCTGCCGCAGGAATGCAAGGTCGACTATATCCTTTTCAGGAGAGAGCTCGACGGCAAGCTGCAGCAGGCGGCAGACGAGGCGGTCCGGTATGAAAAGATAAAAGGATATTTTCCCTTCGGCGACAGCATCTACGCTATCGAGAAGCTGCGGCGTCGCGGCCATACCCTCAACCCCGAGCTGCTGGCCAAAGACTGGTTCGACTATGCGAGGCAGATAGCCGAGCTGAGAGCAAAGATCAAATCCGACAATACCCTGACCAGCGACGCGCTCTACGAGGCGGAGCAGGTAACGGCCGACCTGAAAAGGGCCATCGCCAGCGTCTATGAGTTCTACAACGGCTATGATCCCCTGTTCACGTGGTGGATGCCAAAACCCTTCAAGCAGCTGGACGATGCGCTGGCCGGCTATTCCGCCGACCTGAAGGACAAGGGCAAAAGCCTGGCCACACCCGACAGGAGCGGTATCGCGGGGCACCCGGTCGGCCGGGACGAGCTGATACGGCAGCTCAAATACGAAATGATCCCCTACACCCCCGAAGAGCTGATCGATATCGCCAACAAAGAGTTCGCCTGGTGCGACCAGGAGATGCTAAAGGCGTCGAAGGAAATGGGGTTCGGTGAGGACTGGAAGGCAGCGCTCGAAAAGGTAAAGAACTCGTATGTGCCGGCGGGTCAGCAGCCGGAAATGATCCTGGGCCTCTTCAATCGGTCCATCGACTTTATCCGGAAGCACGACCTCGTCACCATTCCTCCGCTGGCGCTGGAGACCTGGGGCATGATCATGATGACCCCCGAACGGCAGCTGGTGAATCCTTTCTTCACGGGGGGCAACGAGATCAGTATCTCCTACCCGACCAATACGATGGATGAGGACGACCGCCTGATGAGCATGCGGGGCAACAACCCCCATTTCTCCATGGCGACGGTCCACCACGAGCTGATCGCCGGTCACAACCTGCAGGCTTTTATGAATGGCCGTTACCGTACCTATCGCAATATTGGCTCCGGCTTCTGGACCGAAGGCTGGTCGCTCTACTGGGAGCTCCTCCTCTGGGACCTGAAATTCCCCCAAACCCCGGAAGACCGTATCGGGTTCCTGTTCTGGCATATGCACCGCTGCGCCCGGATCATCTTTTCCCTGAACTATCACCTGGGCAAGTGGACGCCCCAGCAGTGTATCGACTTCCTGGTAGACCGGGTGGGCCACGAGCGGGCGAATGCGGCCGGGGAGGTGCGCCGGTCTTTTGAGACGCACTATCCTCCCCTCTACCAGCTGGCCTATCTCACCGGTGGGCGCCAGTTCTATGCGCTGAAAAAAGAGCTGGTCGACGGCAGCAAAATGAGCTATAAGCAATATCACGACGCCATTCTTCATCTCAATGCCATGCCGGTGGAAATGATAAGGGCGATCTTAACCAAACAGCCATTGGAGAAAGATTTTACCACCAAATGGAGGTTTTACGATAACATCAAATAGAAAGCAATGATCCAAACAACACACCAAAACTATCTACTACAGACTGTCTCGCGCTGGCTTTTGCTGGTTGCCGTGTTCGTGGGGCTCGCAGGGACTCCCGCGCTGGCTCAGACACAAAAGGCGGGCGGCAGGGTCCTCGACGAGGGCGGCAACCCGGTCAATGGCGCTTCGGTCCGCGAAAAAGGCGGCAGGCGGGGCACGGCCACCGACGCCGGGGGGAAATTCACCCTCCAGGTGAGACCCGGGGCAACGCTCGTGATCACGGCAGTCGGGCTCGAGTCGCAGGAGATCGCTGCCGGCGACAACATCGAGATCCGCATGAAGGGGCACAACGCAGCGCTGAACGAGGTCGTCGTCACGGCCCTCGGTATCCGCCGCGAGAAAAGCCAGCTGACCTATAGTACGCAGCAGGTAAAGGGTGATGCGCTCACCGCCACGAAGGAGACGGGTGTCCTGAATGCGCTCGCGGGTAAGGTCAGCGGCGTACAGATCACTTCCTCGAGTGGTCAGCCGGGGGCGTCCTCGCGCATCGTCATCCGCGGCACCAGTTCGCTGCAGGGCAATAACGAAGCCCTCATCGTGCTGGATGGCGTGCCCATCAACAACACACAGAACGGTAACGCCGCCGGCGTGGCGACCACGCCGACCAGCTCGAACCCGAGCTCGGGTGTCGGTGGCACCAGCCGGCTGTCGGATATAGATCCCTCCACGATAGAAAGCATCAACGTCCTCAAAGGCTCGGCCGCCTCGGCGCTCTATGGCTCAAATGCCGCAAGGGGTGTCGTCCTCATTACGACCAAGGCAGGCTCGCTGGACAAGAAGCCAACGGTCACGCTCAACAGCCAGTACTCCTTCGAAAATCCCATCCTGCCCGAGATTCAGACCAAATATGCCCTTGGCGACTCCGGCTATAAATACTTCGACGGGGACATCCTCAAGGGCAGCACGGTATGGGGACCGCCCATCGACAGCCTCGTGAAAGCGGGCATCGTCAAATACAATAAGAACCCGATGAAGGCTTTCTTCACCACTGGCCACAGCTATACCAACACGGTCAGCGTCGGCGGCGGCGCCGAGAGATCCAGCTATTTCTTCTCGTATTCCAATCTCAACCAGACGGGTATCGTGCCGACAACGAACTTCAAACGGAACGCCATGTTCGCCAAGTTCACCAACCGGATCACAGACCAGATCACGGCGACACTGCAGCTGAACTTTACGCTCTCCAACAACCATTCGATCCCCGAAGGATATGACCTGACGGACCCGCTATGGACCGTATATACCTCACCCGCCAGCTGGAACCCTCTTCCATATCTGGATGCATCGGGCAACCAGCGCGTCTTCCGGTTTTCCCGCAACAACCCTTACTGGGACCTCTA
Source organism: Bacteroidota bacterium (assembly GCA_018267585.1). Lineage (GTDB taxonomy): Bacteria > Bacteroidota > Bacteroidia > Chitinophagales > Chitinophagaceae > Puia. Next base: position 4,851 of record JAFDYE010000493.1, on the reverse strand, counting down.
TAACGTCTACAACAACAGCAAGACCAGCCGCTTTATCCCCGTGCTGACCGTCAACTACCGGCCGGCGACCTGGCTCAGCTTTACAGAACGCGTCGGCGCCGATACCTATTCGCAGCAGGCGGACTATTATGAAGCGCCCAGCAATGTCCTGGGGACGGTCGGCGCGATCGCACAGCTCAGCACCAACTACCGCCAGGTCAACCACGACCTCATCGGCCAGGTGAACAGGCAGTTCGGTGACTTCGCCGTCAACTTCCTCGTCGGCAATAACATCAACACGGTCTATAACCAGACCCACCAGATCCTCGGGACGGGTACTTCGATCCTGAACTTCGACAACGTCACGAATGGTGCGACGATCGTCGGTAAAGAATACTATACGCTGACGCGAAAGATAGGCTTCTACGCGCAGGCGAATGTCGACTACAAAAAATTCCTCAACGTCTCGCTGACCGGCAGATACGACGGTACATCCGTACTCGCGACGAACAAGAACTTCTATCCCTATGGCTCCGCCTCCGCCGGCTTTATCTTCTCGGAGCTGCTCAAGCAACCCGCCATCAACTTTGGCAAGCTGCGCGTCTCCTACTCTGCCGTGGGCAACGACAACGTAGGCGCCTATAGCCTGACCACGCCCTATACGCAGGCTACCAGCTTCCCCTATGGCGGACAGACCGGCTTCCTGCTGAGCTCGAGCCTCGGCAATCCCTACCTGGTCAACGAGACCACAAAGGAGAGCGAGGTCGGTCTCGAGATGAGCTTCCTTCATAACCGCGTCGGCTTCGAGGTCAGCTATTTCGACCGCCACCACAATAACCTGCTGACACAAAATGTACCGATCGCTGCGTCTACGGGCTTCAGCTCCACAAGCCTCAATTCCGCGGACATGACCAACAAGGGTCTGGAGGTGCTGGTCAACGCGAGTCCCTTCAAAGGCAAGAACTTCGGATGGGATCTCACGCTTAACTATACGCGCATCCGTAACAAGGTCACCCGGATCAACGGAGGCACGCAGCAGCTGAGCATCGGCCAGACCTGGGCCTTTGTCGGCATGCCCTACGGCGTCTTCTACAATTATGGCTATGCCCGGGATTCCGCCACTCACCAGATACTCGTCGACGACGGCGGCCTGCCCAAGATCAGCTCCGGCAACGTCATCATCGGGAATCTGCAGCCTGATTTCCTTGCGGGCATGAACAACAGCTTCTACTATAAGAACTGGACGCTCAGCTTCTTCTTCGACTACCGCAAAGGCGGCGACATTCTGAACTCGGACGACCGTTATGGCTTCTTCTATGGCACGCCCAAGGTGACGGAAAACCGGAAGGACCTCGTGGTAAAAGGCATTGTCGCCAGCACCAAACAGCCCAATACAAAGGTAGTGACGGCGGAATCCTACTACCAGCGGCTGAATACCATCTATGAGGCGGCCATGCAGGACGGCACCTATCTCAAGCTGAGGCAGGCCTCCATCGGCTACAAGCTGCCAGCAAAGACGATCGCCAAGACGCCTTTCTCGCAGATCGGCCTGACGCTGACCGGCAGAAATCTCTTTATCGACGCGCCCCATTTCACTGGTTCCGACCCCGAGGTCAGCAGCTATGGTACTTCCAACGGCTCGCAAGGCGTATACGGGAATACGGTTCCGACGTCGCGTTCCTTCAACCTGACGCTGAATGTGGTCTTTAAATAAAAAATAGAAAAAATGAAAAAATCGATCTTATATATCGGCGCCCTCTTTCTGCTGGCCGTGACGGGTTGTAAGAAATTCGTCGACGTCAACCAGGATCCGAACAATCCCCTTGCCGTGCAGGAAAAGATACTTCTGGCGCCCATCGAATACAATATCGCTCACGGCATCGCCTGCGGCGGAGAGCCCGATGCGGCCACGTACACCAACCACTTCATGCAGATCGTCTGCTACAACCAGGTGGCGCTTAACTACGGGACGTATTACTTTGTGAATACCAACATGAACCAGACCTGGAATACGGCCTACCAGATCTGTCTCGGGAACCTGAAAGTGCTGCGGCAGGAAAGCGCTGCGAACGGCAACTCCAACTATACGGCGATCTCGGAAGTGCTCACGGCCTATACCCTGGCATTCCTGACGGATCTCTGGGGAGACGTACCCTATTCCAAAGCGTTGCAGGGGGCGGGGAATTTCCTGCCTGCCTATGACAGGCAGGAGGTCATCTACGACAGTGTCCAGGCCCTCCTCGACCAGGCCATCGTGGACATCGACAAGAAAGCCGGGGCCGCGGTGGGATCGGACGACTATTTCTATAAAGGCAATATGACCCAGTGGAGGAAGCTGGCCTACAGCCTCAAGGCCAGGTACTATATGCACCTGACCAAAGCGCCCGGGCACAACGCCGCGACTCAGGCCGGTCTGGCAATGACCGCGCTGCAGAACGGCATGACGGGTACTGCGGACGAATGGAAATTCGCCTATCCCGGATCGTCGACCTCCCAGAACATCTGGTACGTCAACATGCAGCCCCTGTCGACCCTGGTGGCTTCGTCTGCGATCGTCGACACGCTCAAAGCCCGCAACGACCCGCGTCTGCCTTTCCTGATCACCAAATCGATCAATAACGGCACCTATACCGGACGAGCTATCGGAACCAACGCCATCGGCAATCTGCAGAGCTACTCTTTGCTGGGCAGCGCTTACTGCAGCGTCAACTCCACCGAATACATCATGCCCTATACGGAAGTGCTGTTCATCCAGGCGGAGGCCAATCTGATCCAGTCGGGCGTCGCGGCCGCGCAGCCTTTTTATACCAACGGGATCACGACGCATATGACCAGACTGGGTGTCGCCACCGCTGATATCAATACTTACCTGGCCGCCCGCGGCACCCTGCCTGCGACCGGCGCCATGGAGATGCTTATGCAGGAAAAGGTGATGGCCGATTTCCTCTCGCCGGAGAATTACAACGACTGGCGCAGGACGGGTTCACCCCACCTGAACATCGTGCCCAATGCGCAGGCGCCCGCGATCCCGCGGCGGCTGATCTATCCGCAGACGGAGATCAATGCCAATCCTCAGCCTCAGCAGTCTGCAACGCTTGTGGACCGGGTCTGGTGGGATGCCCAATAACTATTTTCCTTCGATGATGTATGTCGCGACTGCGCCCGGCCCCAGGGTCGGGCGTATTCGTCTGCCCTTGTATTCGATCGTAAAGGATTGTGACGTTTGCGTGTTATTCAGGACGACCGCCACCGTCTGGCGATCCGGCGTCCGGAACGCGACGTTGGGCAGGCTGTCATCCGAATTGCTCATGACACGCGTCGATCCGGGGCGTACGAATTTGGCGGCATGCGCAATGATATAATAGCCAGGATTGCGGGTCACCTGGTCACCATCGATCGTGACGCCCCCGAGGCAGCGGTCGCAGCCGCCTCGGTCGGTGTGCGGCTGCAGGGCCGGGTTGGAGGTCAGGTTCCATTCGATGACCGTCTTGCACCAGTTGCGGGAGGCGCCGATGATCAGCTTGCGGATGTGTTCGGGGATGTCTTTTTTGAGATCGCCGGGCGCCCCCACCCATTGTTCGGTAAAATACAGGTTCTTGTCCGGGAAGGCATCGTGAACGAGGGACAGCGAGTCTATCTTACCTGCATACAGGTGAAAAGCGGATCCGTCAATATATTGTCTGGCGTCGGGGTCCTTCAGTACGGTGATGGGATAGTCGGGCCGGTCGGCGTTGTGGTCATAGATGATGATCCGGGTGTCGATCCGCGCCCGCTGAAATGCGGGTCCCAGTGCGCTCTTGATGAAATCCCTTTCCTCTTCCGCCGGCATGTACATGCTGGGATTATTGCCCGGGTGCAGGGGTTCGTTCTGCACGGTGATGGACTCAATAAAGATACCCTGATCCTGCATCGACAGGATGAACTTTACCAGGTAGTCGGCGTAGGCGGAATAGTACTGTTTGAGAAGGCTTCCGCCCCTGGTATCGTGGTTGGTCTTCATCCAGACGGGAGCTGACCAGGGGGAGCCCATTATTTTTATCTGCGGGTTGATCGCGATGATCTGTTGCAATACCGGGACGACCTCTTTGAGCGTGGGGCCAAGGTCAAAATGTGTCATGGCGGTGTCCGTGCGACCCGCCGGCAGATCGTCGTAGGAATAGACATGGTCACTGAGGTCGGAAGCGCCGATGCTGATACGCAGATAGCTGATGCCGATATGAGTGCTGTCGGTCCCGAAGAGATCGCGCAGCAGAGTGGCGCGGGCGTCGGGGCTCATCTGCAGGAGGTGTTGGGCGCTGCCGTCTGTCAGGGCGAAGCCGAATCCCTCCATCTCCTGGAGTCCTTTGGAGTCGTCGATCTTTATGAAGGATCCCGTGACGGGACCGTCCTTTTCGAGGCGCTGGTCGGGCTGCTGCTGAAAAAATATGTTTTGCCCCGGATCGGTCAGCCATACCGCTACGGGTCTGTTATCCTTGTCTTTCTGTGCAAAGCCGTATTCCGCCGACAAAAACCAGGTAGCGAAAACAAGCAAGACCGCTCTTCTGAACAATGCCATTATTTTATGATTAGGGTTGCAATTGAATGCGGCAGACTTTCCGTGACGGCAGCCTGTCCTTTAACGATCAGATGATAAGGCCATGCTTTGTCAGTGTCGTTCATGACAATGACAACCACGCTCTTGTCTTTGTTCACAAAAGCCGTGGTCTGAAGGGCGGCGCGATTCGAGGACACCGCTATGCGGCGGGCCCCCGGACGGACGAACTTCGAGAAATGGCCGATATAATAAAACGCATTGGTATAGATCAGCTGCCCTGTGCGCGTGTCGGCGTGCACCGGTGCAAAACAGAAATTGCCGACGTGGTTGGGGCCGCC
>JAFDYE010000492.1 GCA_018267585.1 Bacteroidota bacterium | reverse complement strand
GGGAGTGGCTGCAACTGCCGCAATGCCGATACCGAGTCCGCCGATCGCCTTGCGACGGGATATTTTATTTTGAGCATCCATACGATAAGTTTTTTTAGTAAAAAACTTCAATTCCTGTGCCCCGAAATTTTGGCTGGTATAAATTTTGATAAGCTTGGGAGTTTTATACCTTTGCAACGCTAATCGAATAAAAATGAAAAATCACCTGACTCTAATCGGCGCGGCCGCGATCATATTCAGTACTTCATGCAAAAGCGGCCTTGTCACGATGTCGAACGGCTGTTATAACCTGATCAGCCAGGGACAGACAGAGAACAAGTCCGGCAATTACTCCGCTGCACTCGATGATTTCAACAAGGTCCTTCAGAAATGTGATGCCTACGATGCCAAGGAAAAAGGCTATGCCGGGAAGGCTGCTGCGCTCAATGGCCTTGGACAGTACGGCGACGCGCTGGATGCGGCCAATAAAGGACTTGCCGTCAACAAGTCGAGCCTCGATAACCTTTTTGAGCGGGCCAATGCCGAGCTGGCCCTTGGCCGTGGTGCGGATGCCAAAGCCGACCTGAATACGATCAACGGCCTTACCGGCAAAAATCAGAACGTCGCTCAGCGGGCTACTATCTATTCCAAGATGGCGGAGATCGATATGCGGCAGCAGCAGTATGACCAGGCTCTTCAGAATATTCAGCAGGCCATCTCGCTGGACAGGAGCAATCTCCATTTTTATATGCAGCGGGGCGATATCAATGTCGCAGCCGGCAACTATTCCGCTGCGATCGGCAATTACGACGAAGCTATAGCCAATGGCAAGAATGACCCCGAAGCGTGGAAGGCGAAGACCACCACTGTTGTCCGGATGTTCCAGAATAAATACAGGACCGATGATGCCGGCACGCTGGCGAAGAAGATCGGCAGTTCCGACCGGCAGACGCTCTGCAGTGCCATCAGCTCAGCCAAACAGCATGGGGTTCAGGATATGGGCATCGACCTCGTGCAGGCCTCTATTTGTAAATAGTCATATATTTTTAAAAGCTAACTATGAAGCACAGAATTAGTCAAGTCAGTTTTTCGCTGGTCGTTATCGCAATGCTGCTGACCAACTGTAAGAGCATGAACAAGACCCAGAAAGGAACCGCCATCGGGGCTGCCGCAGGGGGCGTCGCCGGGGCGCTTATCGGCAAGGGCTCGATATGGGGCACGCTTGCCGGCGCCGCAGTGGGTGGGACGGCGGGTTACCTGATCGGTCACCATATGGATAAACAGGCGCAGGAGATCAAACAGGCCGTACCCGACGCCAAGGTGGAAAGAGTAGGAGAAGGGATCGACATGACCTTCAATTCGGGCCTGTTGTTCCAGATCAACTCCAGCGTGCTTAGCGAGGCCGCCAGGGTAAATCTTGCCAAGGTCGCGAATGTCTTTGTAAAATATCCCGAGACCAATATCCTGATCGAAGGGCATACGGATAATACCGGTTCACCCGAATACAATATGGAACTGTCGAAGAAGCGGGCCTATGCCGTCAGCGACTACCTGGCGAGCAAGGGGGTAACCACCAGCCGGATGGATATCAAATGGTATGGTGAAACGCAGCCCAAGTATCCTAATGACAACGAGTCCAACAGGGCGTTGAACCGCCGTGTCGAACTCGCTATCACTGCCAACGACCAGATGAAACAAAAGGCGCAGCAGGGTTCCCTGAATTAGTTCTTCAACATTTTTTTGATAAAGCGCGGGTCCAGCCTTTTTGCGATCTGATGGCCTATATCCGTAGAGTTGTCAGCAGGGTCATAGTTGAGAGACAGCACGAAAAAGCGAGGTTTCCCGGGCCCTGAGCCCTGCTCTATAAAAGAGGCCTTGGGCTGTATCAGCTGGACCGCGCCTTCTTCTCCATCGGCGAATCCTTCAAACTCGGTGGCTCTTGCCGGAACTACCGCCGGTGCGGCGAGGGTTGCCGGCGAAAGCCGGTGTAGCATCCCGTCTATAAAGCTAACAGTGCTGTCGATATCCGCAGACTGCCTGGCGATGTCTTCTTTCAGAATGTCTTCGTCGCTCTGGTATTGTTCGAGAAAGCTTCTTTTCCTCATTTCCAGCTCGGCTCCCGCGTATGTATGGCTGAGGGCCTCGATCGCCTTCTCTTTCTCGGCGTTCTGGTCGGCTTGTGACCGGACCTGGACCTTTGCCTTTATACCGGTGATCAGCGTCTCTTTATTTTTATTCAGCGAGGCTTTGACTTGTTCAAGGAAATCCTTGCGGCTTAATATCGTATAGGGAAGATCGTCATTATTGGCGGTTATCAGCCAGAGACCGCTGTGGGGAAAGCCATCGCCCCGGATGTCTTCCGTGGGATGGAGTGCAGGACGCGAAGCAAGCTCGAAATAAGGGCAATCATTGCGGACACCCTTTGACGGGGTCAGCGAAGTATAGTCCTTACCGTAGACGGACACCTGTCCGGTAAGGGCACTCAGGTCGTTGGCGATGATGCTCAAGGTTGCCGCCGGACGGCTCATGTCGTCCGACGCCGCGCCGGCGGCGGGGAAACGACAGTGGATGCCAAAGCTTAATCTGAGGTTGTTTCCGGATTTTTCCGACCTGAAGTCGCCGCGCCAGGTAGGGTGGAACGCGTCGCCGGTCAGACAGGAATCGTGCAGATAGTTGATCAGGCTGGAATTGATCGTCTTGAAGCTGTTCAGCTGGATGCGGCTGATGCTGCCCGTGGTACGGTCGTCTTCTTTTTGCCAGGGGGCTGAGAGCAACAACGGGCTTGCGCTAAGGAACAAACAGGCAATGGTGAGGCGGTTCATTGGGTTTGGTTTTAGGATTGGAAATACCCCTGCTAAGTGCAAACCCGGGACCAAATAGGTAAGTTGTTGATTATCAAAGCGTATAAATGTGTTGCGAACGGGATGATTTTCCCTTTTTGGGAAAACTGTCTACATGGGATAAAGGAAATTGATAGATTTGTCATCTAACACGATCAGCGAACTATGAAGATACTTGTTACGGGCAGCGCCGGACATTTAGGAGAGGCGATGATGCTTACCCTGCAAGGGTCGGGTCAGGAAATCATCGGCCTGGATATCTTGACTTCCCGGCTGACGACGCATCCCGGTTCGATCACGGACAGAGCCTTTGTCAGGCACTGCATGAAAGGGGTGTCGACTGTCTATCACGCCGCGACCTTACACAAGCCGCACGTGGCGACCCATGAAGAGCAGCAATTTGTGGATACCAATATCACGGGGACGCTCACTCTATTACAGGAGGCCGTTGGCGCGGGGGTGCAAAGCTTTATTTTTACGAGCACCACGAGTGTTTTTGGGGATGCGCTGGTACCACCGGCGGGCGAGCCCGCGGCCTGGATCACGGAGGACGTGGTGCCCGAGCCCAAGAATATCTACGGTGTCACCAAGGCGGCGGCGGAGGACCTCTGCCAGTTGTATCACAGGAATCACGGGCTATCCTGTATCGTGCTGCGCACGTCCCGGTTCTTTCCCGAGGAGGACGACCTTCCCGCGGCGCGGGAGGCTTATGCCGATGCAAACCTGAAGGCGAATGAATACCTGTATCGCCGGGTGGATATAGAGGACGCCGTCGGGGCGCACCTGCTTGCCGCCCGACGGGCACGTGATATCGGCTTTGGAAAGTATATTGTCAGCGCCACTACGCCATTCGTCCCCGGCGATCTGGCGACTTTACGCGTAGACGCGTCGTCGGTGATCGATCGGCTATATCCAGGCTGTAGGGCAGTGTACGACCGTCTGGGCTGGAAGGTACCGGCTGGCCTCGACCGCGTCTATGTCAATGGGCGGGCGCGTCTCGCGCTGGGTTGGCAGCCGAAATATGACTTTGGGTCTGTGCTGGCATGTCTGGACAGGGGAGATGATTTCCGCAGTCCGCTGGCGAAGGCTGTGGGGGCGAAGGGGTATCACGCGGGCCTTACGGCTCCTGCAAAAGCCCAAACTGTCTGAAGTGATGGGTAAAATGTTTGCTGTGCCATATGCGCCATTCGGGGCCGGTCATCGGGCCGAAGCCGCCGTGGACGGAGGTAGCGCCGGGCTTCCGGAAGTAGGCGTCGAAGTCAGAAAGTTCCTGCATCAGCTGGTTGATCGCTGTGGAGATATCCGGGTACCGGTAGCCTACGGGAGGAGGAGCGAGGACGACATTCCTTGGTATCTGCGCATCGGAATAGACGCCGGTCTGTTTGGCTTTTTCGGCTTCTTCGGGGAGGCGGTCGCAGGTGCCGGCCTTTTTGCCGTTGGTATATTCTACCTGTTCGACCAGGTGTTCGACCATGTGCTGAGCGGTGAACCCGCCCCATAGCGGCCGCGTCTCCGGTTGGAGAAGAAGCAGCAGGTTGTGCACCTGCTGCCTATCGGAAATATCTATTGTAAAAGCCATGAGATAAGTTGAAGATCGGGATAGCGGCCTTTAGAGCTGACGGATCTTGATATTCCTCCACTCGCTGGATCCGGGGTGCTGCTGCAGCGCGATCCGGCCCTTGGCCACCTTGGCGAAATCGGAGAAGGCCTTGCCGGCAAATTTGCTATGGGCTACCATATTCTTCCATTCGTCGCTGCCGATCTGGCCGTCGAAGGTCTGGATGCCATTGAGAAAGAAGGTGAGGTGACCCTTGTTCTGGATCAGGCGGACCTGGTTCCATTCCCCGACCGGATGCGGCTTGCTGACCGTCGAATCACCGGACATATCATAGAGACAGCCGGCCAGATGGTTTTGTTTTTTATTGTCGCTGGCGTCCTTGTTGTCCAGCACCTGCATTTCGGGACCGGTCAGATAGGTAGCGCTGTATTTCGGGTTTTCCTGGACGTCGAAGATGATGCCGCTGTTGCTGCCCCTGGATACCTTCCATTCCAGGTTGAGCTCAAAGTTCTCGTATTCGTCGTTGGTAACGATGTCCCCGCCGCCGCTGGAGGGCTGTGACGGATCGAAGACCAGGGCTCCGTCCCTGACCTGCCATTTGGAGCCGACTGTATCTCTCAGATAGGTGTGCCAGCCTTTGGTGGTCTTTCCGTCGAACAGCAATTTCCAGCCTTCCTTCTTTTCTTTTTTGGTAAGCGTATTGGGCTCCTGGGCCATAGCGGATAGACCAATCAGGCCAATGACGGTAAAAAGCAACGCTTTTTTCATTGATTCAGAATTTTGGGCCTAATTTATAGGAATTTGTACTGCTAAAACTTGCTAAGTAAAAAGGAGGGAGAGACGGGAGTAAAAAAAGAAAAAACCTCCAGGAAAATGGAGGTCTTTCAAAGACAATTGAATTTAGGTTTTCAATGGGTTAGAGAATATGGAACCTGGTTTTTCCGGATACGTAGTTGTTCATTGGTATTGGATATAACAAATGTAGCATCGGGGGCCTTCAGCGGCAAGAGCAAAAGCCCTTTTTGCAGCTAGGAAATATACGACGGGTTTTATCGGCTGAGCTTCTCCACGGATAGTCCGCCTTTTTCGGAAATTACCAGGTTGTCTTCTTCTGCGATATCGGCGTCATCGGGTCCGAGGGCCTGGACGCGCGCCACGTGTATCGTATACTGTTGATGACCGGGTAATTCCGTCTTTTTAATGCCGAAGATGAGCCAGTCCCTGTACTGGCTGTTCTCCCAGGCCGTTCTCACCGGCGCGGGCAGGTTGCGTGTCAGGCTGACCGGCGTTTCGGTAGCTTCCCAGGCGCCGGAGGGGGAGTATCCCGCCTGGCATTTCTTTCCGTGCAGACGGAAGGTCGCCCACCAGACCTCTTTTCTCTCTTCCCATTTCTTTACGTGCGCGCCGGGGAACTGCGTAGCAAAAGCGATTGCCACCGGGGCCGGTACTTCCGGGGCTTGTGCGCGGGCAGACAGGGCCAGGGCGAAAAGTAGCTGAGCAAGCATATATTGAGGGAATTTCCGGGATAAAGATACCCTATTTTTTCCGGGTCGGGGATCGCAATAAAGCCGGGCATCCCCCCGTTAAACAAACCGACCGCTCTCCATTTAACCGTCCCGATATCGCATTCTACGCAAACGCGTAAAAGCATCCTTTAGATCAATCCTGTGTTTTTAAAGTAATATCAATTGTCCTTCATGATGAAATGGTACGAATGCTTGCTGCTTTCGGCGTTGTCCGTGCTATCGTCGACCGCGAATGCACAGCCCAGGCAACTCAGGTTCATTCGTATCGGCTCAGAGGCGGGTCTCTCGCAGAGCAACGTGATCACCGTGCTGCAGGACCGGCGGGGTTTTATGTGGTTTGGTACCTGGGACGGGCTGAACCGCTACGACGGGTATAAAATGACGGTCTACCGGAACGACCCGGACGACAGCGGTTCGCTGTCGGATAACCATATCCTGCAGCTGCTGGAGGATTCGGACGGAAATATCTGGATCGCTACCGCAGACGGCGGGCTGAACAGATATGACCGGGGACAGGACAGGTTCATTCATTACAGGAGCGATGTCCGCGATCCCGGCAGCATTTCCGATAACTCGATCACCAGTCTATGCCAGGACTCGGGCGGATATCTGTGGGTCGGAACGCGATTCGGAGGCCTCAACAGGCTCGACTTGCATACCGGTAAGTTTACCCGGTATGGCTGCCGGCCGGGAGATGAGAATAGTCTTAGCGACAGCACGGTGACCACGATAATGGAAGACAGCCACCGGCGATTGTGGGCCGGCACCGAGCACGGCGGTCTGAACCTGTTGGACAGGTCTACCGGCAAGTTTGCCCACTGGAAGCACGACGAGAAAAATAGAGCGTCGCTGTCCTATAATCATATCACCTGTCTGTACGAGGATCGATGGCACCGGCTATGGGTCGGGACTCGTGGGGGAGGAGTGGACCTGATGGATTCGACAGGTCAGTACCGTCATTTTCGCAACGAGCCGGACAACCCGAACAGCCTGCCCAGGAATCTTGTTCTGTCCATGGCGGCCGGAGAGGGCGACGAGCTTTGGATCGGGACCGAGAACGGGGGGTTGAGTGTTCTTAACATGAAGGAGGGCCGCTTCGTCAACTATATGCATGACGACCTCGACAATACCAGTCTGAGCAACAACTCCATCTATTCCATCTACAAGGACCCCCAGGCCAATATGTGGGTGGGCACCTACAGCGGCGGGGTCAATCTTTACAACAAAAAGGCCAATCAGTTTCCTGTCTACCGGCATAGCAACTCAACAAACAGTCCGGGAGACAACAATATTCTCGGCTTTTTCGAAGACCATCATGGGAATATCTGGATAGGGACGGACGGAGGGGGTGTCGACCTGTTCGACCCGGGGAAAGAGACCTTTCTCCATTTCAAGCATAAGCCCGGAGATCCGAATAGTGT
>JAFDYE010000491.1 GCA_018267585.1 Bacteroidota bacterium | reverse complement strand
CTCCCGGGAATGCGACGCAGCAGTATCTGTATCGCGTTGCACTGGATGGGAAGGGAAAACTGGAGCTGGTGTCGCCGGCGGGGCAGAAGGGAACGCACAACTATAATATTTCGCCGACGGGGGCTTATGCCACGCATAATTTCTCCAATCATCTTTACGAGTCGGTATCGGAGTGGGTGAGCCTGCCGGCCCATAAGAGCATTAAGGTCAACGAACCGGTTGCCGGGCGGGGGGCGGGGCATCCGCGCTATCCGGTGAAATTCTTCCAGGTGACCACCGACGATAATGTCACCATGGACGGGTGGATGATACTGCCCAAGGATTTTGACAGCACGAAGAAATACCCTGTTCTTTTTATGGTATATACCGAGCCGGCGAGCGCTACGGTGAAGGACGTCGCGGGGGGCAGGGAACGCGGTTATACGCCGGGGATATAGCGGCAGACGGGTATATCCAGATCTCGCTGGACGGCCGGGGAACGCCTGCGCCCAAGGGGGCGGCCTGGAGGAAGGCGATCTACCGGAAGATCGGGATCATCAATATCCGGGATCAGGCGATGGCGGCGAAGAAGATCATGCAGTGGCCCTGGGTGGACACGAGCAGGATCGCGGTACACGGCTGGTCGGGTGGAGGAAGCACTACGTTGAATCTCCTGTTCCAGTATCCGGAGATCTATAAAACGGGTATCGCCATCGCGCCTGTGGCCAATCAGCTGCTATACGACAATATTTACCAGGAGCGGTATATGGGGCTTCCGCAGGAGAACCGGGAGGATTTTGTAAATGGATCGCCGTTGTCCCATGCGAAGAACCTGAGGGGGAACTTACTCATCGTGCATGGCACGGGGGATGACAATGTGCACTACCAGGGGACGGAGATGCTGATCAATGAGCTGGTAAAATATGACCGGAAGTTCCAGGTGATGGTCTATCCGAACAGGACGCACGCGATCAACGAAGGGGAGGGTACGTCGCTGCATTTGTCGCATTTGTTCACTGACTATCTGAGGGAGCATTGTCCCGGAGGGGGGAGATAGAAATGGAAAAAGGGGGTCAGGCCCCCTTTTTTATGCAGAAGCTACGTTGGTGAGGTAGCTTTCGACGTATTCGCTCGGGGATTTCCGGGTGACGCTTTTGAAGACGCGGTTGAAGTTGGTGATGCTGTTGAAGCCGCAGTTGTAGGCGACGGTGGCGATGCTGTCGTAGTTGCCGTCGGTGAGTTTTTTGCAGGCTTCGTTGATCCGGACCTCGTTGAGGAAGGATACGAATGTGTGGAGGGTGTGTTTTTTGAAATAGCGGCAGAAGGCCTGTGGTGTCATGTGCGCCTGTTTGGCGACGTCTTCCAGGGTGATCGGTTTGTCATACTGCTGCATGATAAAATTATAGATGGCTCCGATGCGGATGCCTTCGTGTTCGCTGTAGGCGGCGGGCTGGGCGCATGAGGACAGGGGCTGCAGTTCCGAGAAGGAGCTCAGCTGTTTGAGGAGCTCGATGAAGTGGATGAGCTGGTCGACTCCGGTGCTGTTCTGGATGCGGACCATCTTTTCCGCCACGTCGGCGGAGTATTGGGGTGGTACTTTAAATCCGGACTGTTGATTCAGGAGGAAGTTTTTGAGGTTCTTTATCTCCGGAAGGTCGAAGAAGCTGTCCAGCTGTCCCTTGACGTTAAAAAAGATATTGAGGGTCTGGACTTTTTTTCGGCTGGAGGGAGAGAAGTAAGACGGGTCGCTTTTAAAAACATGCGGCAGGTTGACTCCCAGCCAGTATATCTCCCCGGACCGGAAGGCGTACATGTTGTTCTCGGCGACCAGGGTCCCCTCTCCCTGCTGGATCCAGGTCAGCTGGATCTCCTGGTGCCGGTGCAAATGCGGATAAAAGTGGGGGAGCTCATCCTTTTGCACGATAACGGTCTTATCATGCGGCACTGGAATGGTGAATTGCAGTACTTTCATCGCTGTTGAGTTTTGGCAGAATGGTTAAGAAATAGTGACCTTAATGTGACATTTATATGAATTTACTGAATTTGCGAATATTATCAGCGGATTATTAAAATCGGGTAAAAGGTAGTTAAAATACGGTTAGTGCGGTGTCCTGGAGGGGTATTAAGCTGGTTCGGGGGTGAAATGGCGGAGAGGGAGGATGAAGGGTTGGAGGCGGGGATGAATGGGTTGATATGGGGTTGTGAACCGGTTGATCCGGGGGAGAGCGGGGGTATGGACAGGGGGCGGGAGCGGGGGGTAATAATGACTAAAAAACGGTTAAAATAAGTGTATGGCGCCGCAGTCCAGCACGTTATAATAGCGCTTATTTTTGTTGAATGAAGAAAAACGTAGTCGTAATTGGCGGCGGCATTATTGGACTGAGCTCTGCTTACTATCTGCACAAGGCCGGACATTCTGTTACAGTACTGGAACGAGCTGATTTTATGGACAATTGTTCTTACGGCAATTGCGGTTATGTATGTCCGAGCCATTTTATTCCGCTGGCTACGCCGGGTATTGTGCGGCAGGGGTTGCGATGGATGCTGAACTCCCGGAGTCCTTTTTATGTGCAGCCGAGGCTGAGCAGGTCGCTGATCGACTGGGGGTTGAAGTTTATGAAGAGCGCCAATGCGGCGCATGTTGACCGGTCGGCGGTGCCGTTGCGGGATATTGCGTTGTTGAGCCAGCACGAATACGAGAATACCTGGCTTCCGCTGCCGCATTTTGAGTTTGCGTATCAGCATAAAGGGCTTCTTGAAATATTCCAGACCGATGCTGCTGCGGAGCATGCGCATCATACGGTCGGGAAGGCGCATGAGCTGGGGCTGGATGTGGAGCTGCTGGATGCGGCTGCCCTTCAGGCGAAGGAGCCGCACACGAAAGTCAACGGACGGGGCGCCATTTTTTTCAAGTGCGACGCGCACCTTTATCCGGACAAGTTGATGAGGGGTTTGATAAATCTTTTGACCGGGGCTGGTGTGCAGCTGCTGGGGGGAGAGGAGGTGAGGAAGATCGAGACGGATGGCGGCAGGGTTTCGCGGCTGGTTACGTCGAAGGGGGCTTTTGAGGCGGACCAGGTCGTCATTGCTACGGGTTCGTGGAGCCGGGAGATGGCGGCGCTGCTGGGGACGAAGCTGCCGCTGGTGCCGGGGCGTGGTTATTCCCTTACGCTGGAGAACTCGCCCTACAATTTGAACTATCCCGCCATACTGGTGGAGGGCAGGGCTGCCATAACGCCGATGGACGGCAACAAGATAAGGTTCGGGGGGACGATGGAGATCACCTCTACGGATACGCCGCCCCGGTATGCGCGTGTACAGGGGATATTGAATGCGGTGAAGCGTTATTTTCCTGAATTCGACGTGCCGATGCCGCCGGTGGAGAAGATCTGGTATGGTTACCGGCCCTGTTCTGCGGACGGGCTGCCGTATATCGGGCGGATAAAGAAGTACAACAATGTCGTGATCGCGACGGGGCATTCTATGCTGGGGCTCAGCCTGGGTGCGGGTTCCGGGCTGCTCGTGCGGGAGCTGGTCGATGGGGTGAAGCCGAGCATCGATCTTTCTCCTTTTGCTGTGGAACGGTTCGACTAATTTAAACGATAATATAATGAAGAGACTACTGCTAGTGCAGGGAGGGTTGCTTTTTGCCCTCCTGACGGGGCATGCCCAGCCATTTTCGGGCGGGGCGAATGCGTCGCCCGGGATGAAGGTGCCGCTGGGAACGAATGGTCCGCTCGCAACGAAGGTGCCGCCGGCGCCGTATCAGCCTTCCCGGGCTGAAGTTTTAGAACGTTATAAGCGGGCAAAGCTGCTCGACAGTCTTGCGACCCGGAGCATTTTCAAGGCAACGGTGCGGCCGCACTGGTCGGAGGACAATACTTCGTTCTGGTACCGGAATATCATCAACAGGGACAGTGTCAAGGAATATATCTATGTGGATGTGGTGCGTGGCACCAGGAAGAAATTGGATGCGGAGCCGGCGGATACGGTGACGAGGCGAACGGGGTTCACGCGATGGACGGGGCGTCGCTGGGCGTCTTTTGCGACCGACTCGGTCTCGCCGGACAAGCAGTGGGTGGCGGTGGTGAGGGACAATAATGTCTATATACGTCCTGCGGAGGGTGGGGATGCGGTGGCGTTCACCAGGGACGGCAGTGAAGACAAGCCGTATGGGCAGCTGGCCTGGTCGCCCGACAGCAAATATGTTGTCGGCTATCATGTCACGCCGGTCAGGGATTCGGCGGTCTATTATGTACTCTCTTCAGTTGCGGGTACTACCCGGGGAGTGCTGAAGAAGCGGCCTTATAAGCAGCCGGGGGATCCGTTCACGACCTATGAGATGTTCCTTTTCCGTCCTTTGGACAAGAAGACGACGAAGGTGAACACGCCGGTGCTGGATTTCTTCGGTGCGCCGGAGCTGCACTGGCGGGCGCGGGAGAGCAGGTATTTTACGTTCGAGCGCGTAGAGCGGGGGCATCAGCGTTTCAGGGTTAGCGAGGTGGATGCTTCGAGCGGGGAGACCAGGACGGTTGTCGACGAGAAGACCAATACGTTCATCTATGAATCGCGATTGTTCACTTATTATCTGCCGGAAACGAATGAGCTGCTGATGACCTCGGAGAAGGACGGCTGGCAGCATCTCTACCTGGTGGACCTGTTGACGGGTAGTCAGAAAGCGGAAGTGACGAAGGGGAACTGGATCGTGCGCAATATCGACAGCATCGACGCGAAGAAGCGGGAGGTATGGTTCTCCGCCAGCGGTATGGACCCGGATGAAGATCCTTACTATATCCATTATTATCGTATCGGCTTTGACGGCGGTCACCTGGTCAGTCTGACGCCTTCAAAGGGGAACCATATCGTCAGCTACTCTCCCGACAGGAAATACTACCTGGATGCCTGTTCCGAGATCAACGTGCCTACTGTGACCGAGCTTCGCAGGACGGCTGACGGTAAGAAGGTGCTGGAGGTAGAGCGGGCGGACGCTGAGGCTTATCTGGCGGCGGGTTTTCAATTCCCCGAGCCTTTTCATGCGAAGGGGCGGGATGGGGTGACCGATATCTGGGGAGTCATCGTCCGGCCTGTGGACTTTGATCCGGCCAGGCGGTATCCCGTGATCGAAAATATTTATGCCGGTCCGCAGGATGCCTTTGTGCCCAAGGATTTTACGGGGCGGTACGGAGAGATGCAGAGCATTGCGCAGATGGGTTTTATCGTGGTGCAGATCGACGGGATGGGAACGGCCAACCGGAGCAAGGCGTTTCACGACGTGTGCTGGCATAACCTGGCGGATGCGGGGTTTCCGGACCGTATCCTGTGGATAAAAGCGATGGCGGCGAAATACCCCTATGCGGATATCGACCGGGTTGGGTTGTACGGGACTTCGGCCGGGGGACAGAACTCGCTGGGCGGGCTTCTTTTTCACGGCGACTTTTACAAAGCGGCTGTGAGCTCGTGCGGCTGTCACGACAACCGGATCGACAAGCAGTGGTGGAACGAGCAGTGGATGGGATACCCGGTCGGCAAGCACTATGACGAGCAGTCCAATGTCACCAATGCGTGGAGGCTTAGGGGTGATCTGTTGCTGATGGTGGGTGAGGCGGATAACAATGTGCCGCCGGAGTCGACCTACCGGGTGGCGGATGCGCTGATCAAGTCGGGGAAGACCTTTGAGTTCCTGCCGTTGCCGGGGTCGGATCATACGGACGGGGGGCCTTATGGGCGGGTGGAGAGGAGGGATTTTTTTGTCAGACATTTATTGGGAGTGGAACCGCCTCATAGGAATGATGGAGAGTTATGATGGTTAATATCTGAGCAGAATTGATTAAAAACCAATATACGTTGAAGTTGTCTTATAGATACATTTGAAAAAAGATTTTATGGCTATGGACTGGAAAGGGGTCTTCCCTGCGCTAACTACCAAATTTACTTCCAGGGATGAACTGGATCTTACCCTATTCGACAAGAACCTTCAATTTCAGCTGGCTTCCGGAGTGGACGGGATCATTCTCGGCGGGAGTCTTGGAGAGGCGAGCGTGCTATCTTTTGCGGAGAAGGAGCAGCTCGTGAAGTTTGCGGTTGAGGCTGTGGAGGGCAGGGTGCCGGTGGTGCTGAATATTGCCGAGGGTTCGACGCGTGAGGCGCT
>JAFDYE010000490.1 GCA_018267585.1 Bacteroidota bacterium | reverse complement strand
TCCCGCGTGGCTCCCAAAAGCTCAGCGACCGCTACAGCATGCTCGCCACCCAATACGTCCTGTCCGCAGACGCCTATAAATACTGGCAGATCATGCAGAAGAATACCCAGAACCTCGGCTCCCTCTTTGACCCGCAGCCAAGCCAGCTGCAGGGCAACTACCACTGCATCTCCCAACCGACTACACCCGTCATTGGCTATCTCAGCGCCAGCCCGCTGCAACAGCTGCGCCTCTTCATCCCAAACAGCCAGGTCCACAACTGGGACACCGCCCACGACGAATGCCAGGCGATCTACTGGTACAGCGACCCGAACGACTTCCACAATTATAACTATACCGACACCCTATACGGCCCCTGGTATTTTGTCAGCGGCGGCGGCCTGGTCCTTACAAAAAGAACATGCATCGACTGCAGGCTCCAGGGCGGCAGCACCCAAAGACCCAGTTTCTGGTAAACCTATTCACATGAACCGAACCATCTATATCCTTCTGCTCTCGTTATCGGCATCGATCGCGACCGCCCAACCCGTCTTCCCCGTGACACAAGCCGTCTCTGCCGTCTCGCCCATACAAGAAAAAATATTCGTCCACACCGACAAGGACACCTACCTCGCCGGCGAGATCCTCTGGTTCAGTACCTATGTCCTCGACGCCGCATCAAAACGCCCCCTCTCCCTGAGCAAGGTCGCCTACGTCGAGATCATCTCATCAGAACAAAGACCCGTCTTCCAGGGAAAGATCGCACTCGACCAGGGCCACGGCAGCGGCTCCTTCCAGCTACCCTACTCCGTCCGCTCAGGCAACTACCTCCTCCGCGCTTATACCAGCTGGATGAAGAATTCCGGGCCACAGTCCTTCTTTGAAAAGTATATCACCATAATAAATACACTCCTCGATTATGATACCTCAACGACAATAAACAGCACGCTCCCTCCTGCCCCCGCCGCCCCGACAACTTCAACCACACCATTGACCCTCACCACCGATAAGACCACCTATGGCCCAAGAGAAAAAGTAACCCTCAAAATTTCCGGCTGCCCCGCGGCAAGCGACCTGTCACTGTCCGTTACGCTGCAGGATTCCATCCAGGCCCTGTCCCAGGACGATATCCTCAGCTTTTATAACAGCCCTGCCGAAACACCCTCCCGTTTACGGTCAGCCAACCTCCCCGAATACGCGGGTCTTATCGTCTCCGGAAGGGTTACCGACCTGCGCAGCTCCCAGCCCGCGGCCAACATCGGCGCGTGGCTAAGCGCTCCCGGAAATTATTTTCACCTCGCATACGCCGTCAGCGACAAGGACGGCCTGCTCACCTGGCAGATGGGCTCTTTGTATGGAGAGCACGAGCTGGTAGTCCAGACCGCGAACCGCACAGACGGTAACCGCTACCGGATCGAGATCCTTTCTCCCTACGCCGATCCCGCGCTGCGCGAGCCGCTGCCCCCATTCCGCTTCCCCGCCCGGGCCAGCAGACAGCTGCTCTTGCATAGCATCGGCGCACAGGCCGCCAACGCCTGGCAGGCGGATAAAAGACGGCGGTTCTCCCAACCCCCGATAACGGACACCACCGCCTTCTTCGGCGAACCGGACAAACGATACCTGCTCGATGACTACACCCGTTTTGGCACCATGGAAGAGGTCATGCGCGAATACGTAAAAGAGGTAAAGGTCAGGGACCACAATGGCTCCTTTGTATTCAACGTACAGTCCGACCAGGCCAACCAGCTATTCTTCGACACCCCGCCGCTGACCCTTATGGACGGCGTGCCGGTCTCCGGTTTCAACCGGATCATCGGCTTCGATCCGCTGAAGGTCCGCAAGCTGGAAGTGATCACAAAACGTTATTTCCTCGGCGACACCCTCTACAACGGGATACTCAGCTATTCGACCTACCAGGGCGACCTCGCCGGCTTTCCCCTCGACAGCAGCACCTATATACAGGAATTTGAAGGACTGCAGCCGAGCCGCGAATTCTATTCACCCGCGTACGCAACCGCAAAAGACCCGTCCGGCCCCCACCGGATCCCCGACCTCCGCAACCAGCTCTTCTGGTCACCCGATATACATCTGCCGGCAGGCGCCAGCCAACAATTTACCTTCTATACCTCGGATATGCCCGGCCGCTATACCGCCGTCGTCCAGGGCATCACCACAGACGGCAGACCACTGAAAGCCACAGTCAGCTTTACTACGCTTTAACTACTCGTAAACGTTTGCGTAAATAAACTTAGCCCCGCGCCTCTCCCCGGGGATGCAAAATCCCCTACCTTGACTACGCAAACTTTCTTTTAAACCTTAATTGCTTCACATGAAAAAACTTCACACCTCTGCACTACTGCTGCTCAGCCTCGGACTAACCACCTTACTGCTTTTACGCTGCACCCGGACAGGCATCACATCCACCAGCACAGCCGCACCCACCGCCGGTTCCCCCACCGCCGGCACGCTCGCCGCACAAATTACCTCTTTCGTCCACCCGGCCATCCTTAACACCCAGGCCAGCCTCGACCTGGTAGGCAGCCAGGTCAACGGCGGCGACCCTACCCGCTCGGCCTCCTATCAGAAGGTTCTCGACTGGATCAACGACCCCAACCATCCCATCCCTACCAGTTTCTACTCCACAGTCGTCGTGGGATCCAACGGCGCTACCTCCCCGTCCAAATCACAGATCCGTAAAGACGCCGAGCTGGCCTACGCCCTCGCCCTTCGCTGGACCAAGACCGGCAACCAGACATATGCCAGCCAGTGCATCGGCATCCTCAACGGCTGGTCATATACTTTTCAGAACTATGCGCTCCTCGACGGCTCGACCAACCCCAACCAGCCCGACCTCGAGGCATCCTGGACCACCCCGTCATTTGTAGCTGCTGCGGAGATCATGCGCTACTATAAGGTCAACGGCACCACCGGCTCAGGATGGTCCTCCGCCGACATCAACCAGTTCAACAACTACCTCAACAACGTCAAGAACAACTATATCAACAACACCCCCGTCTACAACAACAACTGGAATGCTTCCGCAGGCTATGCAAAAATGGCCATCGGCATCTTCCTCAACAGCACCACGGTCTATCAGAACGGATACAACATGATCATGCAGTACCTGCCGGTCATCATCGATCAGTCGAGCGGGACCATCCCCGAATACTGCGACCGGAAGGACTGCGTCCACTTCCAGTATTCCCTCACGGCGTTCTCCTATGCAGCCGAGCTGGCCCGCCTCCAGGGCGACAACAGCATCTGGACCGCCCTGAGCAACCGCCTCAGCGCCGGCTACGACTATCAATGGAGCGCGTTCAACGGCGGCGTGACCTGCAGCAGCTGCTCCTGTCAGCCCTGCTCGCTTTCCAGCAACGTCTACCCCGGGGTCGAAGTCGCCTACAACTATTATAAGTCGGCAAACCTTCTAAACCTGCGCCAGCTGCAGGACCCGCTCGGCGTGCCCCCAGACAACACATTCCTGGGATTCACTACCTATACGCACTTCAACGTCTCCGGCCTCTGACCCCAATACATGGCCGGCCGGCGCATCCGCACCGGCCGGCATTTTTACCCGGACCTGCATCATCGCCTTCGTCAAATCTGACTGTCCGAATGTAATTTATGGGTACATTTACCCGGTGCAAACGCCCGAAACAAAACAGCTGGGTCTCTGGACCTCTACCTCCCTCGTCGTAGGCAATATGATCGGCGCAGGCGTCTTCCTGATGCCGGCAGCCCTTGCGGCATTCGGAAGCATCAGCCTTCTCGGCTGGTTGTTCTCCGCCATCGGTTCGTTCCTGCTGGCAAGGGTCTTCAGCAACCTGAGCAGGCTGATGCCGGACGCCACCGGCGGCCCGTATGCCTATACGAGACAGGGCCTGGGAGAGTTCCCCGCCTTTATCGCTGGCTGGGGCTATTATCTGGCGACCTCCTGCGCCAACGCCGCCATTACTATTTCCTTTGTCAGCGCGCTGAGCACCTTCTTTCCCGCGCTGTCAGCCAATCCCGCAGCAGCCGCAGTCACCGGGCTCTGTACCGTCTGGGCGCTGACCGCCGTCAACAGCCGCGGCGTCCGCCTTTCCGGCAAGGTCCAGATGGTCACGACCATCCTCAAGCTATTGCCGCTTGCAATAATATACATAGCCGGCCTCTTCTTCGTCCAC
>JAFDYE010000048.1 GCA_018267585.1 Bacteroidota bacterium | reverse complement strand
TATCGTAGTTGGTAGTCGGCGTATGTCCGATAAAGATCTCTTTGTACCTGAGAAGGCGCTTCGGGTAAAAAAAGCTGTCCTTAGGTATCCGCAGATCTACCGACATCGCCGTTTCCCAAAGCGTCCGGTCCCAAAAGAAATTACTGGGGTGGTGCTCTCTTTCAGGGCCGTGCATGCTGGAAAATCCGGCGTGTATGAACAGCCTGCCGTCTTCTTCATGATACAGCGACATCCGCTCAAAGAATGATAAATGTGCGGCTGCCTCCTCATCGCTGATCCCGGCATAGCTGGCCGCCGTTGCCTGCCCCCCATGCAGCAGCCAGTCGACACCCGGCCCCAGCCCCTTCAGCCATTCTTCGCACCAGGCGTCGTGATTTCCCTTAATAAACACACAAGGATGGGTCTTCTCCAGCTCCATCAGGTACTCGATCACCTGCCTCGACTCCGACCAGCCGTCTACATAATCCCCCAGAAAGATCAGCCTGTCCTCAGGCTTCAGCCGCACTCGCCCGATCAATTGCTGTAAAGCCCGCAGCCCGCCATGAATATCGCCAATTGCGTATGTCCTTGCCATTTTATTTCAGTTTTTTCCCCAGCCCTTCGGCCAGTTCGCCCTCATCGTCTTAATTTTTCCCTGACCTCCATCAACGCAAACCCTAATAGATTCTCCCCCTTCCACTTTGCCGGATTGCCTGCCGCCGGGTTATCTCCAGCCATACCGATTCCCCATACGCGATCCCTGGGACTAACCGCCACGAGAACTTTATCCCCCGTGGCCAACAAAAATTCCTTCATCTTTCCATGCTGGGAGAACTTGTGATAGTTGCCCGCCACCACAATGTCAAATTTATGTCGGTCCCAAACGTCCGAAACAAATTTCTTTACAAGCCGGCCTGCTTTTTTGGCGGCCGCCGGCGTATTGGCGCCGACGATAACCTTCAGCGCCGCCTCGTCCCCAAACAGCTTAGCCTTACCGGCCATCATCCAGTGCTCCGCCGTAGGATAAACCAGGCCGTCCACCGTGAAAGGTGCCACCCACCATTGACTAAAACAGCTCTTGGTCACAGTCCCGTCACCAGCAGGCTGATGCCCCCAAAAAAAGAGAAATGGGATCATACCCGCGTCCGGATATTTCCGGGCTATCCATTGTCTATTGAAGATCATAATTTAAATTTTACCAGTTCTTCCCTAAGCGCCGCAACATCGGGCATCTTAAACCCTTCCCCAAAAAATGCGGAAACCCCGGAAATGCCCTACAACCCGAAAGCATGATCAATTCAAGCTCTTTGAGCCCAACAGGTCTACATAGTCTTATCAGCATTGATTCTCATTTTAATTGTTCACTGACCTTTAGACAAAGGAATATTAAGTTGAAAATTGTTCCGTTTCAATTTCTTATTAAAAACATACAGCTCGGGAGCACGGTTCTGCAGGCCCTCCCGCTTCATCCCCGTCGGAAGGATATATTCCGAATCCAATATCTTCCTGCGGAAATTTCGCCTGTCCAGACTCGTATCAAGGATACACTCGTACAGCTCGTGCAGCTCGGTCATCGTAAACTGCTCGTCCAGCAGCTCGAAACCTACCGGGAAATACAATATCTTCGATCGGAGACGCTGCAACGCTGTCTTGAAGATCTGCTTGTGGTCGAAACCGAGCTGCGGCATTTTCCTGCAGTCCACCCACTCGACATCTCCCGCCATCGTACTCGCCGCAGTCTCCAGTTTGTGCGGGTTCACCAACGCATAATAGGCAACCGATATTGCCCGACCACGGGGATCCCTAGCCGGGTCGTCAAAACTGTACAATTGCTCGAGATAGAGCTTGTCCATCCCCAGCTTGGTCCTCAGGATACGCGAACAGGTATCCGAAAACCGTTCGTCCATCTGTATGAAGGCGCCGGGTAGTGTCCACCCCCCTTTGAAAGGCTCTTCGTTCCTCTTCAGCAGCAGGACCGAAAGTTCCTTTGCGTTATACCCAAACACCACGAGGTCGATCGCCAGCGCCGGGTTCCTGTAGGAATGAAAGGGTTTCATTTGTTTGCGTTAATCTGACGCAAACTAACGACTAAATCCCCGGACCGGCAAATTTTTTGTTCCGGTCCGCCCAAATCCCGGCAAACCGCAGCCCCACAAACGACCGGTAGAGCCTCCAACTGATTCCGACAGATCCCCCGCCGCGAAATATAACAGCGATATTTCGATCATAATCCGGTGAAAAAACGAAATATCGTAACTCTATCAACGGAAAAAAGACACAAACTGCTCATAACCAATAACCTACACTATGGCACACAATTGGGCTGTACCTATCCAGAAATAATTACCACTATGTCACTACAACCAACTGCAGTACAACCCGCCAGACCTGACCTCTTCTCATCCGGCGAACCGGTCGGGCCATATGGTGGTCACACGGAAAACAAAGAGAAAGACCTCCCTTTCGAGATCCGGACCCTCGACTGGTACAGCAAGCACAAAACCCTGGATATGCCCCACCGGCATCAGCACGTAGAGATCGTATGGGTCAGACAGGGTGAAGGGTTCCTGGACATCAACCTGCAGCGGTATAAGATGGGAAACAATACGTTGTATTGCATCGTCCCCGGCCAGCTGCACCAGCTCGAGGTCATTGCGGCGGAAGGCTATATCTTCTCTTTCCCCGAAGAGCTGCTCAGCTCAGGCAGCGACGATTTTGAACTCCTGTACCGGTCAGGCCTGTTCCACCTCCTGCTGGATTCACCCGGCGTCCGCGTCGAACAGGAGATCGCTGATGAAATAGAAGAGATCAGCAAGCGGCTGTACCGCGAACTGTACAACGGCTACCTCCTCCGGACGGAGATCATAAAAAGATATATAAGCATTTTCCTCATCCACCTTGCCCGGCAGTTCGAAGGGTCGCTTCATGTCTCGGCCCCGACCCGGAACATGAGCCTGATGAAAAGCTTCATCTCGCTGATCGAAAAGAAATACATGTACTGGAAACTGGTCAAGGACTATGCCTGCGAACTATCGGTAACGCCAAACTATCTCAACGAGGTCGTCAAAAAGGTATCGGGTCATCCGGCAGGCTACCACATCCGGCAGCGCATCGTCCTCGAAGCAAAAAGACAGGCCGTCTCCCCCGGCACGAGCATGAAAGAGATCGCCTACCACCTGGGCTTCGACGACATCGCCCATTTCAGCAAGTTCTTCAAAAGCGTCTGTGGGAAGAACTTCTCCGACTTCCGGAAAGAACGCTTCACGCGCTGCGCCTGAAACCACAGATTCTTATGCATCTAACGGTAACTAAAAACAGACGAGCTATGTTCACCAGAAAGGAAGAAACCATCATTATCCCGGCGTCCATTTTTATCGGGCCGTCCAAAGCCCGCATCACGCTGATGGAATACGGCGACTACGAATGCGAGACCGCACTGCACAACGACCTCATCGTCAGGGAGGTGCTGCAACGGTACCCGGACGTCAACTTCAACTACAGGCATTTTCCGCAGACAAGGATCCACCAGAAAGCGCACAAAGCCGCAGAAGCCGCCATAGCCGCGGCACAGCGGGGTAAGTTCGCCCAGATGCACGACGTGATCCTGCACAACCGGAAAAATCTGGGGACCGCCAGCCTCGCTTTTTATGCACACGAACTCGGCATCGGCGGCATAAATTTTCTTGACTCCCTGGTAACTGGCAAGTATGGCCGCTATGTGCAGGATGACCTCGCCGGCGGAATGCGCCTGGGCGTGAAAGAGGCGCCCGCATTCTTTGTCAACGGAAAGAAATTAGAAGGAAAGATCACAGTACGCAATCTATCCGACAACATCGAAGCTGCCTATGACGCGCTTCCCAAAAGAAAGGCGTCATGATAAATACAGCAAATGCTATGATCCATACATTGACCGGCGCTGTTCAATAGAGTAAATTTGTATCATCAGGAACATTGAAAGATCGGAAATAAATTCAAAGTCAGCTATTCATCCGGCAGGCATTCGGACAAACGAAATCGGCAGGCGATCACAACAGGCAGGGGTGTTTTAAGAGCGACCCGGCGCAATGCCGGGTCGTATTTATTTAATGATGCCGCGCCATCACTTCCTCCAACTCCTCCAGCGTCTTGCCCTTGGTCTCTTTTACACCCAACAAAATAAAAAGAAATCCCAGGCCACAAACAACGGCATAAATATAGAAAGTACTATCCTTCAGCTTTTCATATAACATGGGGAAAGTAAAGATCAGCACAAAATACGCCAGCCAGAGGCTCAATACGGCGACAGCCGTCGCAGCGCCCCGCACCTTGTTCGGAAATATTTCCGAGATCAGTACCCAGGTCACCGGCGCCAGGGACAAAGCATAGGTGCCGATAGCGGTCAATAAAAAGAAGGAGACAGACGAAGAGCTGCTTCCCAGCATGCGGACCACAATTATATACAGGATACAAAGCCCTCCCGCTCCCAGGAGCATCAGCGGCTTGCGGCCAAGACGATCAACCAGCGCCATCGCCAGTAAAGTAAAGACCAGATTCACCCCGCCGATAAAAACTGTCTGCAGCAGTTGCCCATCGCGAGGTATCCCGATACTGCTGAAGATAATGGTCGTATAGTTGAACACGACATTGATGCCGCACAATTGCTGGAAGACGGCCAGGCCGATGCCGATCAATACCGCCGGCAACACCGCCCGTTGAAACACCGCGCTATAGTTCAGCCGGCCCCCGCCACCGAGCGATCGTTGAATGCTCGCCAGCGACTCGGCAGCAAAACCATCCCCTCCTATCTTTCCCAATACCTGCGCGGCGCCGGCAATATTGCCTGCCTTCACCAGCCATCGCGGGCTCTCCGGCAGCCAGAGCGCTCCGGCAAAGAACAGGGCCGAAGGGATAGCCCCCAGCCCGAACATCCAGCGCCAGGCTTCTGCGCCGTTATTTCTCAAACCGTAATTGACCAGATTGGTGATCAGGATACCCGTCACCACGGTCAGCTGGTTGATAGCGACCATCCGTCCCCGCAAAGGTGCCGGTGAGACCTCCGCAATATACATGGGAGAAAGCATCGACGCCATCCCCACACCGATACCCGCCATACAGCGGGCCCCGATAAAAAAATCACGGCCTGGCGCAATCGCCATCGCCAGGGATGAAAGACCAAAAACCGCGGCCGACAGCAGCAGCCCCTTCCTTCGTCCATACCGGTCGGAAAGACTGCCGGCGATAAGACAGCCCAGCGCCGCCCCGACGGCAAGGCTGGCCGCCACAAGTCCTTCCCACCAGGCGTCCAGCCCGAATTGGTCGCGCAGGAAAGGCAGCGCCCCCGATATAACGGCAAAATCGAACCCGAACAGGTATCCGCCCAGGGCAGAGATAAACGACAAACCTAAGATATAGGTACGGTTATAAGAGTTGTTAGACATAGCAATCATTTGGTATTCATCTGAAATATTGTAGTCGTGCGATAGACCTCCCCGGGTCTGAGTATCGTATCCGGAAAACCTGGCTGGTTAGGGCTGTCCGGGAACGCCTGGGTCTCCAGCGCAATAGCGCCATGCCGGCCATAGGGTACCCCCTGCGATCCCACCACGCTGCCATCCCACCAGTTCGCCGTATAAACCTGTATACCGGGCCGGTCCGTGAGTATTCGCAGCTGACGCCCCGAATCAGGATCATACAATTCTGCGGCGACACTCAATTCCCCGGCCAAAGAGCCATCGAGAACATAATTGTGGTCGTAGCCCTGATCCCGCGATAACTGCCCGATCCGCTCCCCGATGCTCCGCAAAGCCGTAAAGTCCAGCGGCGTTCCCTTCACAGGAAGCAGCCGGCCCGTGGGAAGATTCGCACCATTCTTCTCGGTATATCGACTGGCAAATATCCGTAATAAATGATCATCGATCACGGGGTTCTCAAATCCGGAGAGGTTAAAATAAGAGTGATTGGTCAGGCTGACCGGCGTCGCAGCGTCACTAACAGCGATATAGTCCATATACAGCCTCCCCGCACCGTCCAACACATAGCTTACCTGTATCCGAAGATTGCCCGGATAGCCTTCTTCGCCATCGGGGCTCATATATTCCAGCACGATCCCCGAAGCGTCGTCCCGCTCGATCAGCGATTGCGGCCTCCAGCGCTTCCGGTGCAGACCTTCAAATCCTCCGTGCAGGTGATTGCCGTCATTGTTCACCGATAGCTGTACCACACGCCCATCCAGCTGCAGCCGGCCTTCTCCGATGCGGTTGGCATATCGTCCCACTATACATCCGAAATAATAGTCATTTTGCCAGTACAATTCCCGATGCGGAAATCCGGCCACGATATTCTTTACCTGCCCCTTCCGGTCGGGCATCTCCAGGAAAGAGAGGGTAGCACCAAGATCCAAAATTCCGACGCGAACAGAACCCCTGCTGAGCACATATTCACAAACCTCCGTACTCAGCATGCCTGCTCCTGTTTTGCTGCCTGCTGAAAGAAGGGCGCCATCTGCAAATAGACCGCCGCACCCTGGTGATTCATATCCAGACGAAGAACCTCCCCGAGATACCGCCGGGCGGCAGGCTCGTCGCCAAGCCCCAGATGCCCCAGCCCTACAAGATAGGTACAATGTATGCGATTACGCCTGTTGATATCCTGATCGAAGACCAGCATATCCGGCAAAGAAACGGCAAAATAGTCGATGGTTATAACGTCATCCATATGCGCTTCTCCGAACTCGATAAAGCTCCTAAAGATCCGGTGCGCGGTCGACGCCTCACCCAGCTGGTACCAGGCCAGGGCCTGGTAGATGATCTTGTCGGGTTGCGGGTCATTATAGTAGATCGCCTGTGCGGGCTGGCTGATACCCACCGTCGCCGCACGGAAATTCTCCAGCGCCTTTTCCCGCTGGCCGAGCCCCTCGTATACAAGTCCCAGCAGATAATAACGATCATTCTCCTGCGTACCATAGAGCTTCCCCTCTCCCAGGTTCTCCGGGTAGACCTCTGTAGCCGTCAGTAATTCCAGCGCCTCCTGCAGCTTTCCGGAAGCAATAGCCTGCTTCGCCAGCTCGTGATGACACAGCAGATACTGACCAACGACCTTTCCTTCCCCGCCTTCCCAGGGATGGAACTTACGCAGAGCAAGCAGCCCCCTTGCCATCTCATATTCCTTTAGCTGATTGTAGAGTGTCACCCTTTCCAGATAGAGATCATCCCGCTGATCCACCAGCAGCGGATATCGCTCGAGCAGCTCCAGCCGCTGCCCAAAAGGTCTGCCTATGATCTTATAGAGCTGATCCAGCTCCATCAGCACCCTCGCGTCGCCCGGATCGAGCGCAAAGGCCTTTTCCAGGAAAGCTACCGCATCTTCTTTTCTGCCCAGTTTGTTGTAATAGGCCAGCGAAAGATTCCGGAATACGGTCGGGAACCCGTCATCCAGGAGGGCCGACTCTTCCCAGCAGGCGATCGCATCGGCATACTGACGCTTGTCGTACCAGAGATTGCCCAGGTAGTATCCCGCACGGGCGTCTGAAGGATTGAACCTCCGGGCATCCTGCAATATCAGCACCTCCTCTATCTTATTCGGGAAACAGTATGTCGCGTCCTGGACCGCCGCAGCCTTGTAAAATCCCAGCGCCGCAGCAGCATGCCCCGCGAGGGATGCAAACCATCCCCTGTAATAGCTAACCAGCGGCGAGACGGCAGGGCAATTCCCCAGCACCTTGTCTGCCTCTTCAAACAATCCCGCCTGCGCATAGTCCAGCGACAGCTCCAGGTAATTGTTGAGTGACCCGCGCATCAGCGGGACAAATTCTTCCGTACCCAATTCAAACAGACAGCCAAAATTAAAGGGATCGATCGCCAGCGACTCCCGGATAAACGCCTCAGCCGGCCGCCCCAGCTTCCGCAGCAGCGCCGCCTTCAGATGCCGTGCTACCGGACTATGATAGTTGCGCACCAAAGACCTTTCGACGAGGTCCAGCGCCTCCTTATAACGTCTCTGCGCAGTTGCGATCCGGGCCAGCGCCAAAAAACCGCTGTGCTGCCATGCGTCATTCCAGGTCGCCTTGTAAAAGGCGTCATAGGCTTCCGTCAGCCGTCCCTGCATTTTTAACGACCAGCCCAGGTTATAAAAGGGTTCCCCGTCATAGGGATTCGGATTTCGGCGGGTAATGGCCGATACCGCCCGCCGGAAATATGGCTCCGCCTTTTCGAACTGCCCGCGACGCAGCAGCAGCAGCCCCATCGCATTATTGCAACGGATATCCTCCGGGCTCCTGCGAAGCCCCTCGGTATAATAGTCGACAGGATTATAGGTGGCATGCCGGTATTGTTCCAGGTGAAGCCCGTTCAAATAAAGGTCTTCGACCTGCGCTATATCCGCTGGAGCCAGCGCCGCCGTAGCCGGCGCCGGGATAGAAGGCCGTTCCCCGGACGGATCGCTGTCCTGCCAGGCGACAAGCACAAGACCGGAGGCATCCGTCACAACAACCCCCCAGTCCCCGGCATTACCTTTCTCACCCGGTAAAAATTCCCCCTCGAATACCTGGCGGGGAGAAATTTCGCAAGACCCTTCCTTAACCACCTTCCCTTTGCACAACAGCCGCACAACAGCATCCTTATAGACCGCAGTCGTATAAACCTTCACCCGTGCCACATCCCCTTCCCACTGTAAATTCAGCATCGCCTCTTTCGTCGCATTCTTCACCTGGCCTACCACCGCATAGGGCATAAAATACTGTTCAAAGACCTTCTCCTCATTCGGCTGCAGCCACGAAAAATCCGGCTGATTATCGGTATAGACACCGGTCATCAATTCGATATAAGGTCCGTCTTCATCGGTCAGGTTCCTGTCCCAGGCCTGCCCAAAATCACCATTGCCCCAGGTCCATTGCTTCTTCCCCGGCGAAACATGGTGATTGGCGACGTGCAACATCCCCGCCTGAGTGTCGTGCTCATAACAGCCCATAAAATCATAGCCCGAACGGATCGCCATATAGGAGGTCGGCACCGGGATGTTCGCATACCGGGAAATATCCGTCCCGGGAGCATAATTGACCTTGTAATACGTACCGGTAGCGATCGGAAAATCGGACACGTCCCTCTTCCCGTGATCAAAAACGGCATACACGTCCGGCGGAAAAACAGACTGATATGCATCATTGACCTTCACGGCCGGATTGGCCCACCAGAGAAAGGTCTGGGGAAAAGGCGTGCGGTTGAATACCCTTCCCTTTATCTCCAGATAGGCTTTATCCGGATATAGCGTAAATCCCGCCATTCCCTTCGTCCGGAACATCACTTCGATCTCGTTCACCCACACCGTCACACTGCCGTCCTCAAATTTTTCTATCGTATGATCTACCGGGCTATAGGTGCTGGGACGATGGTGCTGCGGCCAGTTAAACTCGATGCCACCCGAGATCCAGGGGCCCGCCAACCCCACCAGCGCAGGCTTGATCACCTGGTTGTAGTAAATAAAATCCCGGCCACGCACCTTGTCATAGGCCCGCTGAATACGTCCCCCCAGCTCGGGCAGGATCATGATCTTCAAATAGTCGTTTTCGATAAATACCGCATTGTACAGCTGATCCGTCTTTTCATCGGAGATCGCCTCGACCACCGGGTGGGGATAGACGACGCCGCTGCTGCCCTGGTAAACACGCTTCTCCAGGAACATCGGATTCTTCTCGGGCCGGCCGGTCGGGTACGTCGGGATCGATATCTTCTCGCTCCATGCTTTTACCTCCATAAAATCATAAGTTTAAAAAATGACGTCCTGGGTTCTTTATTGTAGTCCAAATTTCGCATTGCTCCAAAAAATAAAGAATGGTATTTCTTCTGAAAAAGATGGATTATTTTCTGGTTTTCTTAATTTGCAGTTATAACACCAATGTCAGCAAATAAATACAAACACCGCAAACGGCAGGGTTTCGAAGGGCAGCGGCTGATCGTCCTGCCGAAAAAGATCACCACGGACTTCCTGACACGCGATCCGGTGACAAGACAGATATACATCACCGACATCGGCTACTATCCCAAGGCGGAATTCCACTATGTGGAGCGTATGGCAGGCAGCGGTCAGCATATCATGATCTACAACGTGGAAGGCAGCGGCTGGGTCGAGATAGACCGAAAACGAACGACTCTCTCCGCGTCCCAGTTCATCGTCATCCCCGCAGGCGCCCCGCACAAATACGCAGCCAACGAGGACGATCCATGGACTATCTACTGGTTGCATTTCAATGGAGAGCTGGCGATATTCATCGTCGACCTGATCATCCAGAACACAAAGAGCTATCAACCGGACCTCGCATACAGCGAGAACAGGATCAGGCTCTTTGAAGAGATCTATTCCGGGCTCGAAAAAGGATACGGCAGCGACAACCTGCGCTACGTCAATATGATCTTCTACCATTTCCTGTCGTCTCTGCTGTACGGGGAAAAATTCAGCTCTTCGGAAAAGAGAAAGGAAGCGGACCTTATCGAGGATACGATAGAGCTGATGCAAAAAAAGATACACACCGTGATCAGCCTGCAGGAGCTGGCGCGATTCGCCAGGCTGTCCATCTCGCACTTCTCAGCCGTCTTCCGCGAGCGGACCGGCTATTCTCCTATCGAGTACTTCAACCACCTGAAGATCCAGAAAGCCTGTCAGTACCTCCTGTTCACGGGTAAGACCGTAAAGGAAACGGCCGCTTGCCTCGGTATCGAGGACCAGTATTATTTCTCGAGAATGTTCTCCAAGCTGATGGGCCATTCACCCGTAGAATACCGCCGACGGAATAAGACGGGGGAATAGACCTATTTCCGCTGCTGCTGCCGGTAAAGAAGTATATCTTTTAGAAGCCGCTTGTCCTTCTTATTAAAGGCCTGCAACTCTCCGCTGATAAAGGGATCCACAGCTATGCGGTTCGCAACTATCTCATAGGCTATATCCCGGACCCTCTGTTCTACGCCCGGCCGCCCGACCTGCTGCTTCAGCACCTGCAGGAATTTCTCTTCGTTCTTCCCGTTGGTCTCTTCCGAATAGATCATAATGATCTCCCGGTCAAGCTGCCGGTCATCCCGGATCTCGGAAAAGTACGCGTTCAGGCAGGGGACAGCATCCCGGTCATTCCGCCACCCTTCCAGCAGCAACCCCTGCGCCTTTTCCGGCTCGTCCAATTTCTTCCGGAGGCATAGCGATGCCCGGATATAGTCCTGGTGATCGAGGTGCTGGGCGACAACCTTTTCGAACCAGGGCCGGGCCTCCTTTTTCTTGCCGATGACCAGGTAAAGATCGCCGACCCTCTCACTGCGGTCAAGCTCCTTGTAGAGCTCGATGGCTTCTCCATATAGCTGTCCCTTTTCATAACACTCTGCGGCACGGAGCTTATTATCCAGGTATTTGATATAGATGGACGCGGCCTCGGAATAGTATCCGCCTTTCTCCAGCGCATCGGCTCCGGCGTGATAGTCCTTCAGCAGCCGAAGGTATACAAAGGCCGCCTGTCGATAGTCCTTGTTCTGCATCAGCGCAAGGGCCGTATTCCGGTATTCCTGGTTCAGCAGGTGCATTTGGTTATGCCCCAGCCTGGCAGAGCCCGAAGTAGCCTTCCCACGCCCGCCACCCACACCCTCCAGCAGATTGCCCATGACAGAGAAATTGGCCCATAGGCGGGACAATACGAACACCGCCGTATTTCCTCCCCTCGACACTCCATCGTTGTCGATCGGGATGGCGTATTTC
Organism: Bacteroidota bacterium; assembly: GCA_018267585.1. Taxonomy (GTDB): domain Bacteria; phylum Bacteroidota; class Bacteroidia; order Chitinophagales; family Chitinophagaceae; genus Puia. Next base: position 1,750 of record JAFDYE010000048.1, on the reverse strand, counting down.
AACGCTTCGATGGGGTCCTTCTTAAAAAGGTTCAGCAGCTTGTCCACCTCCCGGTTGTTTCGTTCTTCCAGCTCGTCCAGGTTCGCCTGCAGCCGCTCCATCCATTTTGACCTGACCTTGTCCGAATCTTCACCCGCCTTGCCCAGCAACAGCCGCAGCAGCCAAAGCCTTATTTTCTCTCCGAAAGACAGCGGGCGGTTGTCGACAGACGCCCGCGAGAACTCCCGCGCAAGATCCTCCAGCGTGTCCTCAGGCGAGAGCGACTGCTTATAGAACGCCGTCGCCCGCGACGGAACCGCCAACGACTCCGCAGGCGTCGTGATCCGCCTCAGGCAGGCCGCAGGCCGCACGAGGACGTCCCGCCATTGAACAGGCTCCGGCAAAATAACCCACCCCGTCTCAGGGTGGAAAAAATGGAGCCGGTCTTTGAACAACCGTTCAAATTCGATTATCGATAGCTGTGGGTAAAGCCTGCTGTTCGCGGGAATGAACAGCCTTCCTTCAATACACTGACAGTAGACATTGGCGCCCGTGTCATCCGGCCACACGACCTCTCCCCCTTGCGGTACCAGCAGACAGCCCCAGACGGAATTTGCGGTCTCACCCGGGATAGGATAGAGCGCAGCAGCCTCCAGCGATACGCCCATATCCTGCACCTGCCTGAGCCAGCCGGATAGTTGCCGCCCCCGGATCACTATCCCTCCCCGCGGATGGATGTTCTTATGGTATGGCTGTACGGTCAGCTGCATTGCAGTACGTGTTGAATGAAAGATCGGATATTTTCTTCATAAAATCCGGGAACGCTCAGTTTTATCAACGGCTCATTCTGCACATTGGGATAGTAATACATATTCCCCGAAAAATGCATGTCGGTCGCGGCCGCCAGCGATGCGTCCAACGCCGCCGGAATGTAGACCGGCCCCGGACTGTCGCCCACCCGCTCCAGGATGATCATTCCCGACCGGTGCACCTTTACCTTATTTCCCCCCGGGAAGACAAACTCGTTCCGCACGCTGTCATACTGCGCCGCAGCGGCAACACCCCGCGACTCGCGCTCGGCCGACAACAGCTGCAAATGCCCCGCCCGGTCCAATACCAGCTCGTGTTTATTAAACACCAGATTCCCCTGCTGGTTGATGAAGACGTGGTGGATATTCTTCAGCACCGACCAGGTAAAGGAGATACCGGTTTTCCCTGTCTCCGTCCTTTGCTGCAGCGTCTCATACCAGCTAACGAACCGGTTGCTGCTGCCGATGCTGTTCTTCTGGACCCTGACCTCCTGCTGAAAGGAAAAACTCCAGCAATATTCGTCGTTCATATAATGGAATTCCTGTTCCATGAAAAAGAAATCCGGGAACCGCGAAGGCTTCCACTCGTTGAAGAAGATCGACCTGCTCTCGCCGGTAGCCAGCTGGCAGATCGTCAGCTCGCGGTTCTGGACCTTAAAGGAAAGGAACAACTGTTTGCCGTCCTCGTCCGGGCCCATCGCAAAATGGCTGGCCGAAGGAGGTACCTGCTCCATCACCAGCTGCCAGCCCATCCCCCCGGCCCTTTCGCTCCAGGCGTGCCGCAGGAGGTTTCTCTCTTTGGTTACCGCAAACAGATCGAACTCGCTGCTGACGAAGAATTTTTTCGGCGCCGTAGGCGGCGGAAAGAGAATGGGTATGCGAAGCTTCCCCGGCTCTGTCTCTTCACGCAGGTCATCCTTCCTGTCCCACTTCCGCGATTCCCAGAGCTGCTGCAACGGCAG
>JAFDYE010000489.1 GCA_018267585.1 Bacteroidota bacterium | reverse complement strand
GAAGTAGTAAGCGCCGAAGAGAAACGCATTGTCAGTGATGACGCCGAATTGAACCGGGTATTGGGTGGCGGCATTGTCATGGGGAGTATCGTGCTCGTCGCGGGCGAGCCGGGCATAGGTAAAAGTACGCTGTTCCTCCAGAACGGTCTGCGTTTGAAGAAGGTGAGAACATTGTATATCAGCGGAGAAGAAAGCGAGCAACAGATAAAGATGCGCGCGGACCGGTTGGGCATCACCAATGAAGACTTCTATCTGCTGACGGAAACATCTACCCAGACCATTTTCCAGGAGATAAAGAAGCTTCGTCCTCAGCTGGTGATCATCGATTCCATTCAGACCCTGCAATCTCCTTACATTGAATCATCGGCGGGCAGTGTCTCACAGATAAGGGAGTGCACTTCGGAGTTTCAGCGTTTTGCAAAGGAGACACATACCCCGGTATTCCTTATCGGACATATCACCAAGGACGGAAGCATTGCCGGTCCCAAGATGCTCGAGCACATGGTGGACACGGTGTTACAGTTCGAAGGCGACAGACACTACGCGTATCGCATACTTCGTACGCTCAAAAACCGTTTTGGCAGTACGGCAGAGCTCGGCATCTATGAGATGACCGAGCAGGGGATGCGGGGTGTCAACAATCCGAGCGAGCTCCTGATCACACAGAAGGAGGAACAGCTCAGCGGCATCGCCATTGCGGCTACGATCGAGGGAATGAGGCCGCTGCTTATCGAGGTGCAGGCCCTGGTAACGCAGTCAGTATACGGAACTCCCCAGCGGACGGTCAGCGGGATGGACCTTCGCCGTCTCCAGTTGTTGCTGGCCGTGCTGGAAAAAAGAGGCGGTTTTCATTTTGGGGTGAAGGACGTCTTTCTGAACATCGCCGGCGGTCTGAAAGTAGAGGATCCCTCCATCGATCTGGCCGTACTTTGCGCGCTGCTGAGCAGCTATGAGGACGTGCCGCTCTCTTCGCGGATATGTTTTGCCGGGGAAGTAGGGCTCAGCGGGGAGATACGCGCCGTTAACCGCATTGAACAACGCATAGCCGAGGCTGAGAAGCTGGGCTTCGAACGGATATTTGTTTCGAAATACAATCAGAAGGGACTCAGCGGGGCCAGGTTTGACATCGAGGTCGTCCCGGTGGGAAGAGTGGAGGAAGTGTATCAGTATCTATTTTAATTTTCATCTTAATGAAAAGACTGCTGCTTTTTTCGATTACATCTGTGGTTCTGCTCACCCTTGCCTGCCGGAAGGATTCCTTTATCTAAGGAAAAGACGCCCTCATCCGTCTGTCATCGGACACGCTGTTCTTCGACACGGTATTTGCGTCTACCGGGTCTGTCACAGAGGCCGTTCGGATAGTCAATATCAACGACCAGCGGCTGCATCTGTCGGATATAAAGCTCATGGGCGGAGCAAATTCCTCCTACAGCATCAATATAGACGGTGTGGCCGGTGCCGAACGAAGCAATATCGACCTCGATGCAGGCGATAGTCTCTATGTCTTTGTCGCAGTAAAGATCGATCCCGGGAACGCGACGCTTCCTTTCGTGGTACAGGACAGCATCGCCGTCTCCTTCAACGGCAAGCGGCAGTATATCCAGCTGCAGGCCTATGGACAGAACGCGCATTTCCTCCGCAACCAGGTGATCAGCACCAATACCGTCTGGGACAGGTCCCTACCCTATGTCATACTGGGTTCGCTGCAGATAGATACCGGTGCTACGCTGACCATTCCTGCGGGATGCCGTGTCTATTTTCACGCGGACGCTCCCATGCTGGTGGATGGTACGCTGCGGGTCAACGTGGATCGGGCCGCGAGTGCGCGGGTCTATTTTCTCGGAGACCGGCTCGACGATTCCTACCGCATTTTC
>JAFDYE010000488.1 GCA_018267585.1 Bacteroidota bacterium | reverse complement strand
GTTGAATTACAAGCTGCGCTGAGCGGTGGGCTTCGCTAAAGGTTACTTGATGATCCTGATGGCCGTCTGATAAAAATTATTTACCGCACCGATCACTTCATACTTGATGTAGTAACTCCTGACAAAATCATTCCATGCTGCGAATTCGTGATTGGGAATATTGAACTCGTCAAAGAGAAGTATGTCTCCGTTGCGGAGATAAGGCGCCATCATGGTCAGCGCGAACAGGGTGGAGGAATACAGGTCCGCGTCCAGGTGAAGGACACGCGTCGCCTGGGGATTGTCGACATTCCTGCTGTAGTTCGCGAGAAAGGTATAAACAGTGTCCTGGAAGAGCCCTTTTATAAAGGTCCCGCGCGCATCCTCCATAAAGGGGATATCATAGCTGAAAGCGCCTTTCTTAAAAAAATGCCAGTCCTCGGGCAGCCCCTGAAAAGTATCAAAACCAAAGAAGAGCGATCCTGGGTGCTGATTGGCCTTTACCCACCAGGCAAAAGAGGTCCCGCCCGCAACCCCGAACTCGAGGTAGTGGATCGGCTTCTGGTCCAGCCCCTGGCTCTTGATCACGTGTTCGTGCAGTTTGACGCGGTTGGCATAGGACCGGGTAGGCTTATAGAAATCCGAAAAGGGAACATTTTTACTGTGCCTGTTGACCCACGAGGAAAGCAGAGAAAAATTATACACGAACCCAAATGCAAAGCGGAAGGGCTTAAGAAGGATGCCCACTCTCGATACCAGCAGAAGGTCTTTGATAAAGGAATTGGCTTTTCGTATAAAGTTTTTCATAATATGCTTTCCGTTTAATTCGCCGTTCCTGCGACTCTCCCTGGCGGTTCCGGTTATCTGCCGGCCCTCTGGTTCGGCGGGGGGCTAAGGTAAATTGAATTGCGGGAGAGAGCAAATGATTCTATAGCTTTGTTTCCCCATGAATAAATTCCTTTTCCCAATTATAATCCTCCTTTTCAGCTGTGGCCGGCCGGAAGAAAAAAAGCCCGCTCCAACCCCGATCACCAGCGTCAGCGCCAGCCCCACCATCAAATACGCCAAAGGTTTCCGGATCGACTATTACGACCACTACAGGGTCCTGAGCCTGGCCAACCATATCGCAGGCCAGACCGATACCCTTCGCTATCTCCTGCTGCCCGAAGGCGCCAGGCCTCCGGCGGATAAGACAGGATTGCCCGTGATCCATACACCGGTAAAGAGCCTGATCGTCCTCTCTTCTTCCCATGTCGGGCTGTCCGCTTTCGCGGGTGTCACAGACCGGATCATCGGCCTGGGCAGCCTTCAATATGTCTCTTCTCCTGAGGTCCGCCAGCGGATAAAGACTGGCGCCGTTAAAGAGGTCGGGGTGGACAACGCCATCAATAACGAGCTCATCGTGGCTCTCCATCCCTCGGCCGTCCTCACCATGAGCAACCCGGATATCACCAGCGGCAGGAATAAGATGCTTGCCGACGCCGGCATACCGATCATGCCTATCGCCGAATGGCTGGAGACGACTCCTCTCGGCAGGGCTGAATGGGTCAAGGTGCTGGCTGCACTGACCGATCGGGAAGAGACGGTCGACAGGAAATTCGACAGCATCGCCGCCGAATACCAGCGCCTGGCCGCTATCGGCACTACCGCCGCCTCCCATCCTTCTGTTATCATCGGCATGCCCTTCAAAGGCTCCTGGTACATGCCCGCCGGAGAAAGCTATATGGTCAGGCTGCTGGATGACGCCGGCGCCGACTATCACTGGAAAGACTCCAAAGGGACGGGCAGCCTCTCGCTGAATTTCGAAATGGTCGCGCCGGTTGCGCTGAAAGCCGACTACTGGTTCAATATAGGGACCGCTGACTCGAAGGCCGCGGTCGCGGCGGTCGACGCCCGGTTCACCCAATTCGCGTCCTTCCGCAACGGAGGACTCTATAACAATACGCTCCGCACCAACGACATCGGGGCAAACGATTACTGGGAGTCGGGCGTCGCCAATCCCCAGCTGATACTGGCCGACCTGATCCGGATCATGCATCCCGGACTTTTGCCCAAAGATTCTTTGTACTATTACAAACAATTGAAATAATACATGCCCGGTTTCTTCTCCAAGGTTCGATTGGCAGGTCTTCTCCTGCTGCTGTTCCTGGCCTTCCTGCTGGATATCTCCTTAGGCCCGGTGAAGATCCCATTGAGGGAGGTGCTCCATATCCTTTTTTCTTCGCCTTCCGCCGACAGCAGCTGGACCTTTATCGTCGGGAAGATCCGTATACCCAAAGCCCTCACCGCCGTCCTCGCCGGTTGCGGACTGTCTGTGAGCGGCCTCCAGATGCAGACCCTTTTCCGCAATCCCCTCGCAGACCCTTCTGTATTGGGCATAACAGCAGGGGCCGGACTCGGCGTCGCCATGGTCATGCTGGCCGGCGGCAATATGGCCACACTGTTCGCAATACGCGAGCTCGGTCTCTCCGGCAGCCTGCTGATCACCATCGCCGCCTGCCTGGGCGCGGGACTTGTCATGATCCTGGTCCTCATTCTCTCGAGCCGGCTAAGGGACAATGTTCTCATGCTTATCATCGGCATCATGATCGGCAGCATCACCATCTCCATCACCAGCATCTGGCAGTATTTCAGCTCGCCCGAACAGGTAAAGGACTACCTTCTCTGGACCTTCGGCTCGCTGGGTGGCGTCACAGGCGGACAGCTGCTGATCCTCGGAACCGTTATTGCCCTCGGGCTGATCATGGCCTGGCTCTCTTCCAAAATGCTGGACGCGCTGCTGCTCGGAGAGAACTACGCCCGCAGCATGGGCCTCGATCCGCGCAAGGCAAGACTGGTGATCATCTGCAGCAGCAGCCTGCTTGCAGGTAGCATCACGGCCTTCTGCGGCCCCATCGGATTTGTCGGCATCGCGGTGCCGCACATCACCCGACAGATATTCCGGAGCTCCGACCACCGGGTACTGGTGCCGGGCTGCTGTCTCACCGGAGCGCTCCTGCTCCTGCTGTGCGATACGCTTTCCCAACTGCCCGGCAGCCCGACCGTATTGCCCATCAACGTCATCACCGCGCTGGCCGGGGCCCCGGTCGTGATCGCGCTCCTCCTTCGCCAAAAGAATATAAACGCCTACTGATGAGCAGCCCCCTCATACAAACCAGGGGCCTTCAGACAGGCTACCAGACCGGAGATACAACGACGGTCACGACCCGGGGGCCCCTCTCGCTGGAAGTGCGCCGGGGACAGCTGGTATGTCTGCTCGGCCCCAACGGAGCAGGCAAGTCGACCCTGCTCCGGACGATCGCAGGCCTCCATCCGCCATTGAAAGGCAATGTGGAAATAAACGGCCGCGACATCCGCCTCCACTCTCCCATACAACGCGCGCGAACCGTAAGCCTGGTGCTCACCGAAAGAGTGAGCACGCACCACCTGGACGTATATTCCCTGGTAGCGCTCGGGCGATATCCATGGTCCGGTTGGCTCGGCGGTCTCGACTCCACCGACAGGGCAGCCATCGAATTAGCGATCGACGCCGCCGGCATCCGATCCTTCCTCGACCGGAAGATCATCACGCTCAGCGACGGAGAGCACCAGAAGGTCATGCTCGCCCGCGCACTCGCCCAGGACACACCGCTGCTGATGCTGGACGAACCCACCGCCCACCTGGACCTGCCCAGCCGCATCCACCTGATGCGTCTCCTCCACAAGCTGGCAGGACAGACAGGCAAAGGCGTACTCCTCTCTACCCATGAGCTCGAGCTTGCCCTGCAGGTTGCCGACGAGGTCTGGCTCCTTCAGGACAGCACCACTTTTCACCACGGCGCGCCCGAGGACCTCGTGCTGACAGGAGCCTTCGAAGCCGCATTCGCACATGAAGACATCCGGTTTGACAAACATACGGGGACATTTGCGATCGAACACGAACACCGCAGACCCGTCGCTTTTTCCGGCGAAGGCCTCGCGGCGCAATGGACATTGCGGGCGCTCCGGCGGGAGGGCTATTTCATCAGCGACGACGCGCCTTGCTCGATCCGGATAGGTCATGACGGCGGCTGGACCATCACCCGCGAAGGCCGATCGAACTCTTTCTCCGATATTAGCAGTCTTCTGCAGGCCCTGGGCAAATCAGACTGACAATAATTATTTTGACTTGCCCTTTCTCTCGATTACTTTTGTACCGTTTTTGGTTGACCTCCGCGTCATTAAAAGGGAAGCCGGTGCAAAACCGGCGCTATCCCCGTAGCTGTAATTGTCATAGCGCCCATTGTCTGACAATGGTCGCCCAACGGCCGACAAATCTCTTCAAAACCACTGCCCGCCACCGCGCGGACGGGAAGGTGAAACGGTCCGGACATAAGCCAGAAGACCTGCCAGAATCATTTCAACTATTTTTTAACGGCTTTCGGGTGAAAAGCCTAAAACCTCAACTGTAATGAGCAAAAGACATTCGTTCCTCTTTTTGCTGCTGGCAGGCAGCCCGGCAATCTATGCCCAAACATCAAAAGACAGCACGGTAAGACAACTCGACCTCGTAGTGGTCACGGCAACAAAGTCCCCGAAAAAACTCAGCGAAACCGGAAAGGTAGTTACGGTCATCTCCCGCGAAGAGATCGACCACAGCAGCGGAAAAGACCTTTCCCAGATCCTCAACGAACAGACAGGCGTCATCGTCAACGGCTCGACCAGCAACCCCGGCAAAGACAAGACCATCTTCCTGCGCGGAGCCTCTGACAAGTACACGCTGATCCTGCTCGACGGCGTCCCCCTGAACGACCCGTCCCAGACAGGCGGCCAGTACGATATACGCCTGATACCCGTCGCACAGGTCGAAAGAGTGGAGATCCTCAAAGGCAGCCAGTCCACGCTCTATGGCTCGAACGCAGTAGCCGGCGTGATCAATATCATCACGCGCAAGGCCGCCAGCGAAGCAACCACCGGACATGGCACCTTCTCTTACGGCGCCTATAACACCCTGAAAGGCTCCGCAGACTTCGAACGGAAAGGAAAGATCTTCGACTACGACCTCAACTACCAGTACATCAACACCGACGGTATCTCGGAAGCAAAAGATACTACGGGCAAGGCCGGATTTCCGAAGAATGGCTATACCCTCCAGTCCTTTCAGTCCAGCTTTGGCGTTCACCCCACGGACGCGCTGACCATCAATCCCTATTTCCGCTATTCCGAAAACAAGGGCACCTTCTCGTCCGGCCCCTTCGCAGGCGGCAACGACACCTACAAGGGCTCGCTGGTGAACACCGGGCTCACGGGCAATCTGAAATACAGGCAGGGAACCGTCTACGCCAATTTTGGATATGACTATACCCAGCGCTACTACGGCGGTCAGTATGCATCGACCTACCAGGGCCGCTTCTATCACGGCGAGGCGTTTGTCAACCATCGCCTGTCACCGGCCTGGCAGCTGCTCGCCGGCGTCAACTTCCAATCCTACAGCATCGTCAGGCCGGATACGGTGAATACCATCATCAGCCCCTACGCTTCGCTCTTTTATAAGACAGGCGGCCTGAATGTCGAGCTGGGCGGCCGGTTCAACCATGACAACAAATACGGCGACAACTTTACCTACAGCTTCAATCCCTCGTATCTCATTCATCGTAAGGTGAAGCTGTTTACCAATATCACCTCCGGTTTCCGGCCACCGTCGGTTAACGAACTCTTTGGCCCCTACGGCGCCAACCCTGCGCTCAAGCCGGAAAGATCATATACCGAAGAAGGCGGCGCACAGCTATTCCTCCTGGATGACCGGCTGACCTTGACCGGTGACTATTTCGACCGGATGATCAGGAACGTCATCTTTTATTCGACCGATCCCGTCACCTACCAAAGCCTCTATATCAACCGGGACCAGCAGCACGACCACGGCATCGAGGGAGAGATCCGCTATTCACCGGTGAAAGGACTCACGCTCAAAGCCGCCTACACTTATATCGATGGCAAGGTCACTCAAAAGCTGAGCGGCAAGGACACGACATTTAACAATCTTATCCGTGTCCCGAAGAACAATTTCCAATTATATGCGGGCTATCAGCTGACAAAGGCGTTCTTTATCAACACCTCGCTGCAGCTCACCGGTAAACGCCAGGATCAGTATTTTGACCCCGTGACCTATGTAGCCTCCAATGTAACGCTCGCAAGCTATGCGCTGTGGAACGCCTACGCCGAATACAGGCTGTGTACGGACAATTTCAAGCTATTCGTCGACATAAAGAATATCACCAACAAAAAGAACTATTACGAAGTTTACGGCTACAGCGTCCAGGGCATTAACCTGACGGTGGGCCTCAGCGTTAAGTTGTAGGATGGCCAGAGTTACATTTATAACCGGTGGCGCACGCAGCGGAAAAAGCAAATATGCGCAGCAGCTGGCTCTTCAACAGAGCCGGCTGCCTGTATATATAGCCACCGCCCGGACCTGGGACGCCGACTTCATGGAAAGGATCGACAAACATCGCGATCAGCGGGGCCCGGAATGGACGACCTTCGAAGAGGAAAAACGCCTCAGCAGCCTGCCGCTGGAAGGAAGGGTCGCGGTTATCGACTGCGTGACACTGTGGATCACCAATTACTTTTCGGATAGCCGCTACGACGTAGAAGCGAGCCTCGAAGCCTGTCAGAAGGAGTTCGACGCGCTTGTGCAACAGGATACCGACCTCATAATCATCGGCAATGAAATAGGAATGGGCGTTCACGCCCCTACAGAGGCAGGAAGGAAATTCACCGACCTGCACGGCTGGATAAATCAGTATATCGCCGCCAGAGCGAATCGGGTTATCTTTATGGTGAGCGGTATCCCCTTAACTGTCAAATAATACGTTATGCATACAGGTACAACGACAAGCCTCCGGGAAAAGCTGCAACACCTGATCGACAACAAGACCAAGCCGCACGGCGCACTTGGCCGGCTGGAAGAGCTGGCCCTGCAAATAGGCGCTATCCAGGGCACCACACATCCCCAATTGAACCGACCCCATATAGTGGTATTTGCCGGCGACCATGGCATCGCGGCCACAGGCCTCGTCAATCCATATCCCCAGTCGGTCACCGCGCAGATGGTCCTCAACTTTATTACCGGCGGCGCCGCGATCAACGTCTTCTGCCGGCAGAATGGTCTCGGGCTGACCGTCGTCGACGCAGGCGTCAACTTCGATTTCGACACGAGTCTGTTCCCCGGGAAGCTGGTGTCCAAAAAAATAGGATACGGCACCCGCAACTATCTCGAGCAGGAGGCTATGACTCCCGAAGAAGTGGAAAAGGCGCTTATGGCGGGGGCGGACATCGTCACGGAGCTGGCCTCCAACGGCTGTAATTGTATCGGTATGGGAGAGATGGGAATAAGTAACACTTCTTCCGCTTCGCTGATCATGAGCTATATTACTGGCATACCGGTGGAGGAATGCGTCGGACGCGGGACGGGGACTGGTGACGAACAGCTTGAAGTGAAGAAAGAGACGCTCCGTGAGGCTTTCCGCCGCCATCTGCCGGCGATAGCGGCTACGCCTGATGCACTGACTATTCTACGGCACGTTGGAGGTTTTGAGATAGCGATGATGACGGGCGCGTATCTGAAGGCGGCGCGGCTGCGGATGGTGATCGTCGTGGACGGTTTTATAACGACGGCGGCTATGCTGTTGGCGAGGCTGATCGATCAGAATGTTCAGGATTGTTGTATCTTTTCGCATACGAGTGGCGAGAGCGGACACGCCAGAATGCTGGAATATCTTGGCGCGAAGCCGCTGCTGAACCTGGAGCTCCGGCTGGGCGAGGGGACGGGCACGGCGCTGGCCTGGCCGCTGCTGCAGTCGTCTGTGTTGTTTCTGCGCGAGATGGCGTCCTTTGAATCGGCGGGCGTGAGTCGTGCCGGTGAGGCGTGAACCGGCCAAATAAGGTCACATGAAACGAGAATGGAACATATTGCTTACTGCCATACAGTTTATGACGCGGATAAGGGTCCCCGGGACTATTGTGCATGAACCAGTTTATTTGCAACTGGCTCCCCGCTATTTCCCGGTCATAGGCTGGATCGTAGGCGGGCTCGGCATTCTCTCCTTCCTTGTGTTTTCCCGATTTGTTTCTGCCGACGCCGGTGTGCTCGCGTCGATGATCACCGGCCTGTTCGTGACCGGCGCCTTCCACGAAGACGGATTTGCCGACGTCTGCGACGGAATGGGAGGGGGCTTCAACAAAGAGCAGATCCTGCGCATCATGAAGGACAGCCGCATCGGCGCCTTCGGAACCATCGGCCTGTTCGCGATACTGGCAAGCAAATTCGTTCTGCTGAAAGAACTTGCACCCGACCATCGCTATTTTATAGGAGGAGCGCTCGCCGCCCATAGCGTAAGCCGCCTGATGCCGGTGCTGGTCATGCAAACTGCCGACTACGTGTCCAACACCGACGAAAGCAAGTCGGGACATATCACCAGCCGCCGGCTATCCGCCGGTAGCCTGATCGTAACCATTCTGCTGGCCCTGGTCCCTTATAGCTTTCTCCCCTGGCCGTTCGCGCTGACCATTCTTCCCGCGCTGTTCAGCACCTGGCGGCTGAACCACTATTTCCGCCGCCGCATCGGAGGATATACCGGGGACTGTCTTGGCGCAATACAACAGGTGAGCGAGCTGACTATTTACCTGGGTTTTTTGCTCGTTTGGAGGTACTTTTAAGGTGTGAACGACATCTATCTCATACGGCACACTACACCCGCGATAGCCAAAGGCATCTGCTATGGCCAGACCGATCTCGACGTCACGGAAAGTTTTGAACACGAGGCCGGCGTCATCCGTCATCACCTGCCGGCCGGCATCGACCTCGTCTATAGCAGCCCGCTACAACGCTGCGCCCGCCTCGCCCGCCACCTTTTTCCCACCCAGCCGGTGTCCCTTGACGACGACCTGATGGAAGTGTTCTGCGGTAAGTGGGAGATGCGACACTGGGACGAATTGCCCAAAGACGAAATAGAGCCCTGGATGGCCGACTTCGTCAATATCCGGATCCCAGGCGGCGAGAGCTACCTGGACCTCCAGCACCGGGTAGGCAGATGCTGGTCCGCTATCACCCGGGCGGCGATCGACCGGCGCGTCGCCGTAGTCGCCCACGGCGGCGTCATCCGGAGCATTCTGGCCGGCATCACCGATACCCCCCTGATAAATAGCTTTAAAGTTTTTAACTTACACTACGGTTGCGTGGTGCGGATATCCGGGAAAGAAGGTGCGCTGAGCTACGAGACCCTGTCGAATATTGCGCCGCCTGAACGAGAACAACACAAGCCAAAAAGCTTTTACTAAGGCATGAATATACACCCGGACTTTAATCAATTGCTCACGGTGACCTTTACCCTCTTCGCCGTGATCGATATCATCGGCAGCATCCCCCTCCTGCACGCCCTGAAGAAGAAGATCGGAGGCCTGCACGAGGTAAAAGCAACGCTTATCTCGGGCGCCCTGATGCTGCTCTTCCTCTTCGTCGGCGAACAGTTCCTGAATATACTCGGCCTCGACCAGCGCAGCTTCGCCGTCGGCGGATCGATCGTGATCTTTATCCTCGGCCTGGAAATGGTGCTCGGCATCGAGCTATTCAAAAGCGAACCCGACTCAAAGGCCAGCGTCGTCGTCCCGATCGCCTTCCCTCTTATCGCCGGCTCAGGCAACCTGACCACCATCATGTCGCTAAAAGCCAACTACGATACGACGACCGTCCTCCTCGGCATCTTCATCAACCTGGTCTTCATCTTCGTCGTGCTCAAATCCATGGATTTCATCGAAAAGCTCCTCGGACAGGCCGGGATGATCGCCATCCGGAAATTCTT
>JAFDYE010000487.1 GCA_018267585.1 Bacteroidota bacterium | reverse complement strand
GCTGGGGTCGCGCTGGCGTGAGGTGAGGTCGGGCTGGCGTTAGCTGAGGCTTGCGGCAGCCGGGGTTGTTAAGGGAAGGTTGCATTCAGCTTGTTGCCCATGGCTGTCAGGGATGGGTAGATGATGCTGGCGATGAAATTTTTCTTGAGGCTTTTTTTATTGTTCTTCCAATAGTCTTCGGCCTCCTGGCGGGTGGACATATGGCTGGAGACGTATTTGCTCTGGCCGATGCCCCAGCGGCCCGACCAGACGAGCTGGTTTTGTGCGTTGCGGCACGTGCCCTCGCATTTCAGGGAATAGAGTATCTCAACATAGAAAGAAGTTTTGGGGCCTGTCGCTGGGGTGTCTTTTTTATTCACGAATTCCTGTATGTTCTCTGCATTGATCACGAGGTCCTGTGCCGTGAAGGAGACGGTCAAAGAAGGAGAGGTGGTGTCCTTTTTAAGCGAATGGATGGAGATGGCGTCTTCTATTGTTGCCCGGGGAACGGTTTGCAGGACGCTGTCGGGGGCGTGTATTTGGACGGCGAAGGTCGTATAGGGTTGGGTATATCCGAAAAATGGCAGAAGGGAAAGGGTGATCTTTAATAAAGTTTTCACTGGGAAGGGTTTTTAGGGTAAATAGTATAACGTTGACGGGCAGGTTTTTAGTATAAGACCGGGGATATGCTTGTCCGCGTTCGGGATATGGTGTCCGGGAATAATGTGCTGATGCGTGTGGGGGGCGCGGGTGTTGCTTAGTTGTCTGATATTCAATATATTTGTGTAATATATGTCCGGTGCGGTCAAAATATTGCCTCATTACACTTTTAGCGACTGGGAACAGTGGGAAGGTCAGTGGGAATTGATCGAGGGGATTCCCTATGCGATGAGGCCATTGCCTGAGCCAAGGCATCAGAAGATCGCTACGTTGCTGGGGTCGGAATTTACCGTGGCCCTAAAATCCTGCAGGCAGTGTTCGGCTTATCGACCCATCGATTACCGGGTTGCCGATGACACTATTCTTCAACCGGATATGTTGGTGGTTTGCGACGAGATAACAAAGAAATTTCTCGATTTCCCTCCTTCGTTGGTGGTAGAGATATTGTCTCCTGCTACTGCATTAAAGGATCGCCATAGTAAATATTCAATTTACGAATCTCAGGGTATTCCTTATTACCTGATCATTTCTCCGGATACGGAAGAAGTGGAGGTCTTTAAGCTGAATAATGGGGTTTATTCCCTGGAACAAAAGGGTAAGAATTTTTCGTACCCCTTCAATCTGGGTAATTGTATTATTCCGATCGATTTTAAGGAAATCTGGTAGCCAATAATTTTATGGAGCAAACGGTTGAAATTCCGGTAACGGTCCGCGGTGTTGAGCGGAGTTTTGGCGGGCGTGTGCAGGCCAGCCAGTATAGTCTGCGGTTCCTGGTGGATATCGATGGGACGGAGGTGGTGTTTGAGCGGGATGATGCAGGGGAGTTCAGGGCGATATTGCCTGAGGGGTTTGTGGGCAAGGCGCCGGATAGGGAGGTTATTACTGCGATCATCGAGATATTGGAATTGATATGAGTTGAGCTCCTGCAGGGGGACGGGGTGTTGGGGGTAGTGGATGTTGAAGGGGGTCAGCGTTGCGGGGTGGGGGATGTTGCTGGGGTGATGTTGCGGGGGTAATGGATGTTGCAGGGGTCAGCGCGGGTGGCCGGTCGGGCCGGACGAGCTTTCGCGTACGACGAGGTGGGTTGGGAGGGTCTTATGTTCAGGGACATAGTTGCCTATGCCCTTTTCCACTTGTTCAAGCAGTATTTGCATGGCGATCTTTCCCATGTCGCCGACTGGTTGACGGACGGTGGTCAGGTGGGGGTCGATGATCGAGGAGATGGGGTCATCGCTGAAGCCGACGAGGCCGAGGTCGCCGGGGACGTTGATGCCGCGTTCTTTTGCAAGGAGGAGTGCCTGGATGGCGGCGGGGTCGTTGAGGCAGAAGATCGCGTCGGGCCGTTGGGGGAGGTCCAGCAGGCGGGCCGCGCAGAGGCGTGCGTTCTCCGGCTGGAGGTCGTAACGGACGATCAACTCGGGTTGCAAGGGGAGGCCGTGGCGCTTTAGGGCGTCGGAATAGCCGTTGAGGCGGTTCTGGCTGAGCTGGAGATTGGGCGGGCCGCCGAGGTGGGCGATGCGGCGGTAGCCTTTTTCGATGAGGTGTTCGACGGCGGAGAAGGCGCCTTCGTAATCGTTGACGTATACGCGGGAGGATTCGATGGTCTCGCAGACCCTGTTGAAGAATACCACGGGTATGCCGTGGCGGCCGAAGACGCGGAAGTGGTCGAAGTCTTCGGTCTCCCGTGTCATTGATATGAGTACGCCGTCGACCCGGCTCGCCAGCAGGGCGCGGGTGTTGGCGATCTCGGTGGCCACCGACTCCTGCGACTGGCAGATCATTACGGTGTAGCCGGCTGCGGAGGCGATCTCCTGGGCTCCGATGATGACTGTGGGGAAAAAATAGTTCATGAACTCGGGAACGATGATGCCGATGGTAAAGGTCTTGCTTCTGACGAGGCTTTTTGCGAGGAGGTTGGGTTGATAGTCCAGCCGGCTTGCCATCTCGAGCACGGCGGCGCGGGTCTCTTCCTTGATGTCCTTGTGGCCCTGCAGCGCCCTGGAGACGGTGGATTTCGAGATGTTGAGGGCGCGGGCGATGTCGAGGATGGTCGCACTGTGGTGTGGGCCTGTGTGGGAGGGGGATGGGGAGGGATCGCTCTCGGGCAAGGAAAAATAGATACGACAGTCTTTACAATAGTACCGCTGCCTTCCATGGACCACCCCGGATTTGGTGATCGCATGCACCTGCTCACATTTAATACATCGGATCATACGGATCTAAATTTTAGGGATCACCTATCGGGAACGATACCGCAAACGTTCCCGGTAGATTTGCTTGATTAAAAGTCTCTTACGCTGTAGCAGATATTGGTTGAATGCGCTAAAATTACATCCGTATAACACACGATTGCAATTTCTCATTAATCAAAATCAAAACTATTCCTGCTGTATGAGTAAAAGATTGCTGGCTATCGCTCTGCTACTCCTCCTGCTCTTCACTTTACGTCTCCCCGCACAGGACCGGACCATAACCGTGCACGGGACGGTGACCGACAACCACGGCAGCCCGCTCACCGGCGCCAGTGTGCTGGTCAGGGGCACACAGAACGGGGCATCAACCGATGCCAAAGGTGAATTTACCATAAAAAATGTAAGACCCAATGCCGAGCTGGTCATTTCCTTTCAGGGCTTTACCTCCGAGACTGTCGGCGTCGGGGGGCGCGAGTCGCTCGCGATCAGTCTCAGCCCCAGGACTGCGCAGCTGGACGACGTCGTGATCGTCGGATACGGGACCCAGCGGCGGGTCGCCACGACAGGGTCCATCGCCTCGGTCAAGCCCGCCGAGATCACGCAGACGCCGGTGACCAATGTCGCCCAGGGTATCCAGGCGCGTGTATCGGGTGTCCAGGTGACACAGAACTCCGCGGCGCCGGGAGGCAATATCAGCGTACGCATCCGGGGGGTCAATTCGATCAACGGGACGTCTGAACCGCTATATGTAGTAGACGGGTTACAGATCTCCAATGGCGGGAATGTCAATGATGTCAGCCCGCTGGCTTCCATCAACCCCGAAGACATCGAGTCCGTCGACATCCTCAAAGACGCCAGCGCCACGGCCATCTACGGGTCGCGAGGGGCCAACGGGGTCGTGCTGATCACCACCAAAAGGGGGCGTAACGGGGCTACGCGTGTCGCCTACAGCGGATTTTACGGCGAGCAGAAGGTTACGAAGCGGATGTCGATGATGGATGCGGCGCAGTTCGCGGCCCTGGAGAACCAGACCTATAATAACCAGCTCTTCCCTGATCCTGCCAGCCTGGGCAAGGGGACGGACTGGCAGAGCCTGATCTTCCGGCAGGCGCCCATGCAGAGTCACCAGCTGTCCGTCTCGGGCGGATCGGAAAAGACCCAGATGGCATTGTCCTTTAATTATTTCGACCAGGATGGTGTCATCATCAGCAATAATTTCAAGCGCTATTCGATGCATGCCAATATAGATCACCGCGTCAACGACTGGATCAAGGTCGGCGCTAGCATTTTTGGCAGCAACAATATCAATAACGCGATCCCTACCGGTGTCACCAGTATGGACGCGGGTGTCGTGACGCAGAGTATCCTGGGCGCGGCGCTCGGCGCTCCCCCGAATTTGGCGCCCTATAAGGCGGATGGGTCGGTGTATCCTTTCGGGGACCAATTCAACGGCGTATACCGGGAAGAGGCCAATCCCCTCGGTCTGTCGAAGATACTCAGCCATACCGGCCTCAAGCGGATACTGGCCAATGTATATGGCGAAGCCAACCTGTACAAGGGGCTGACCTACCGGGCCTCTTTCAGCATCGACCAGCAGGGAACGCTGTACGACTATTACTCTCCGATCTCGATCCTGAACAGCGGCGATGTCAATGCGACCTCGGGCTCGGCTTCGAAGGTCAATTCCAATTATACGCTGCTGCTGCACGAGAGCATGCTGACCTGGGCGCATAAATTCGCGACCGACCACAGCCTCAAGCTGACGGGTGTGTTCGCCACGCAGAGCATCCTGAACAATTCGAATACGGTCAATGCGAATGGATTCCCCAACGACGCCACCGCCAACGAGGCCCTGCAGCTCGCGCAGAACTTCACGGCCTCCAGCAGCCGCAGCAAGGAGAGGCTGGACTCGTATATGGGTCGAATTAACTACGGCTTTAAGGATAAGTATTTTCTCGATCTGACGGCCCGCGTGGACGGCAACAGTAAATTTGGGGCGGACCACAAATATGGTTTCTTTCCCGCGGCTTCCGCGGCGTGGCGGATCAGCGAAGAGAATTTTATGAAGGGGCTGGATTTTGTCAGCGATCTCAAGCTGCGCGGCAGCTATGGTTTGACGGGTAATGCCGGCGCCATCACCCCCTATAAGTCGCTGGCCACGGTAGGATCGAACGGGGCCTATGAGTTCAACGGCAACTATACCACCGGCATCAGCCCCAATGGTATTTCGAACCCCGCGCTGAAATGGGAGACCTCGCTGCAGGCGGATATCGGGCTCGACGTGAGCCTGTTCAGCAACCGGGTGAGCCTGGTGGCCGACGTGTATCAGAAGAAGACGAATAATCTCCTTTATGTAAAGACGCTGCCGCTGTCTTCCGGCTATGCCAATATCACGGGGAATTTTGCCAGCCTGCAGAACAGGGGGCTCGAGCTGGCGACCAATGTGCGGATACTGGAAGGGCCGGTGAAATGGGATGTGTCTGCCAATATCAGCTGGAACCGCAACAAGGTGGTGGCGCTGGACGGGATCACGCAGGAGACCTTTGTCAATTCATACTCGCTGCTGAAGGTCGGACAGCCGCTGGGTGTCTTCAAGACCTATGTGTTCAACGGTATTTACCAGACGGGAGAGCCGGTGTTGCCGGGTTCGGGGAGTCAAACGGGTGGGGTAAAAGTGGCGGACCTTAATCACGACGGACAGATAACGGCGGATGACCAGCGGATCACGGGGAATCCCAACCCCAGCTATATCTTCGGATTTTCGACCAATCTGCGTTATAAGAAATTCGACCTGAGCGTATTCCTGGCGGGCTCGCAGGGCAATGATATCTATAACCTGAGCCGGTATACGTTCGAGAATCCGCTGGGGCACCGGAATGTTTTTGCGGCGCTGGTCAACCGGTGGTCGCCAACGAATCCGAGCAACTCCTATATCATTCCGTTGCAGGGCGGGCGGATACCGGTCTCGGACCGATTTGTAGAGGACGGGAGCTATATCCGTTGCAAGAATATCACGCTGGGGTATACGCTGCCGGCGATCAAGGGGATCCGGAGCATCCGGGTATATGCGAGCGCAAACAATGTGTTCCTCATCACGCACTACAGCGGTTATGACCCCGAGGTCAACAGCTATGGCAATTCCAATACGCAGATAGGCATCGACAACCTGGTATATCCGGCGGCCCGGTCCTTCCTGGGCGGGTTACAGGTCAATTTTTAAAAACGGGTTACCGGTGATTTTTTTAGATCAATTCTCAAAAGAAGCTAATGAAAAAATATAGTCTATATTCCGTGCTGCTGGTGCTGATCCTGGCCGGCTGCAGCAAGCTGAAGGAGCAGCCTTATTCCTCGATCTATACGGATAATTTTTATAAGACGGCCAGTGACGCCGAGGCGGCGCTGGTGTCGGCGTACAGTCCCCTGGGGGATATGGCCAGCGGTCCGTCGCTGACGATGTGCGGCGATTTCAGCGCCGACCAGGTGTATCCGCGGCCGGTGGTGGGGAGGAATACGTTCACGCTATTCAACTACGATCCGAATTATACTTCCCAGAAGAGCTATTCCCGGCAGTTCGAGTCGCCCGAACAGATATGGCAGTCCTGCTATCTGGGGATCGAGAACAGCAACTGGATCATCCTGAAGGTGCCCAATACCAATATGGATCCTGTCAGAAGGGGGCAGATACTCGCGGAGGCCTATTTTCTGCGCGCGTTCTATCTGTGGACCGTGGCGAAGAATTTCGGACAGGTGGTGGTGAAGACGGCGCCCAGCACCAATCTAACGGCGGCGTATGTGGGCAAGAGCGCTTCGGCGGATGTCTATAAGCAGATATATGGCGATCTGGACAAGGCGGTGGCCGGTCTGCCCGACTACAGCGCGGCTATCGTCAAGGGCCGTCCTTCGAAGCAGGTGGCGCAGGCGCTCTATGCCAAGGCGGCGCTGTACAACCAGGACTGGACGACGGCGCTGAGTATGGCGCAGGCCGTGTTGGGGTCGGGCCGGTATTCGCTGATGGCGAATGTGCTCGATGTCTATGATGTCAACAAGAAGGACGCGGCCCGGGCCGAGAATATGTGGGCCTTCGAGTCGGCGAGGACCACTCCGGGGAGGAGCGGGCAGATCATGGGTCTTTATGGTCCCAAGAACAGCGATGGGCCTGCGTATGGCAAACAGACCTTTGGCTCCATCTTCGCCTATATGGGATTTTTCAATTCTTTCAGCCCCCTGGACAAGAGGAGGCAGCTGTTGGATACCTTCTATATCAATAACCAGGGACAGACGGTCCATCAGAAGGACGTGACGCCGATCACTCCGAAGGGGGTGCTGGTGAAGAAATATATGGACGCCAACTCGATCGGCGGCGCGAGTGCGTGCAATATCCCCATCCTGCGGCTGGCGGATGTCTACCTGATCGCTGCGGAGGCGGAGGCGCACAAGAATGGCGCTACGCCTGACGCCTATGGGTATATCAATGCGGTCCGTAGCCGGGCGGGTCTGCCGGCGTTGACGACGGGGCTTGGGACGGATGCGTTTGTGGATTCGGTTTTGCAGGAGAGGAGCTGGGAGTTGTTTGCGGAGGGTGACCGCTGGTATGATCTGACGAGGACGAATACTTTTTTGCAGGTGATCCCTCAGGCGGTGAATGATGTTTATCCTGTGCGGGCTCCGCAGGCGAAGCACAGGTATTTTCCGATACCCCAGGATGAGATCAACGCCAATCCTGATCTTACGCAAAATGATGCATGGAAATGAGAAAGGTATTACTTCTATTTGGGTTGGTCGTGTTTTGCGGGGTAGTCATGGGGCAGGCTTTGGTTGGCGGGCAGGGCGTGGACACGCTGGCGATCCCGGGGATGAAGGTGATGGCGAATATCCGGTATGGTCAGGCGAATGAGAAACAAAGTTTTGACCTGTATCTGCCGGAAAGGCCGTCGGGGCGCCGGTTGCCGTTGATGATCTGGATACATGGCGGCGGCTGGCGGATGGGGCGTAAGAATGAGATGGAGGTCGCGTGGCTGGCTTCATATGGATATGCCATTGCGAGCATTGACTACCGGTTTAGCCGGGACTCGGTCTTTCCTGCGCAGGTGAGGGATTGTAATGCGGCGATCCGCCTGCTCTGGAAGAATGCCGCGGCTTGGGGGCTCGACACGGGCAGGTTCGTGCTTGCGGGAGCGTCGGCGGGAGGGCATCTGGCGAGTCTTATTGCGATGAGCCGGAACAATCGCGTCCAGGATTTTGATGCCTGGCCGCTGTCTGATCATCCGGTGAGTTTTAAGGGGGTGGTGAATTTTTACGGACCGGCAGATTTCTACGCTTTTCATGGTGATGAGACGGGTTACAAGGTGGATTCGATAACGTCTTCTGTGTCGCTGCTGCTGGGCGGGAGTCCTCTTAGTCTGCCGGGCCGGGCGAAGTATGCGAGCCCGGCGAGCTATGTCGATGCGGGAGATCCGCCGGTGCTGATCCTGCACGGGGATAAGGACCCGATCGTGCCGTTGTACCTGGATATCCTTTTTTATCATGTGTTGCAGGAGGCGGGTGTGCGTTCGGAACTGATGATACTGCCGGGGGCGGGTCATGGGGGGCCGGCGTTTACCGGGGACAGCGCGAGGAGGAAGGTGATCTCTTTTCTTACAAGTATAGGTATATGAACAAATTTGTTGTTTTTCTTTTGGTTGTTTTGCCGATGTTTTCTTTTGGGCAGACGGGTAGGGGCGAGCAGAGCCTGGATGGGGACTGGACTTTTGCGATGGACCCGATGAAGAAGGGGGAGGAGATGCGGTGGCCGGTGTCGGGGTTTGCCTATGAACATTTTGACAGGGTGCAGGTGCCGCATTGTTACTCGGTGGATCCCCGGTATCAGTTCTATACGGGGACGGCGTGGTATTTTAGGAAGCTGGTTGCCCCGCCTGCGGGAGGTTCGCGGCCGGGGGAGCGGCAGTTCGTGCATTTTGGTGCGGTGTATTACCGGTCGAAGGTTTTTTTGAATGGCGAGGTCGTTGGGGAGCACGAGGGGGGGTATACGCCATTCGAGGTGGAGGTGACGGGCCGTCTGAAAGGGGAGAACTATCTGGCGGTGGAGGTGGACAATAGCTGGGACACGACGACGATCCCCGGTGCGAAAACGCAGGTAGGCTATCAGAGCGATAATATGGGTTTCTTTTTTCCCTGGATCAACTATGGTGGAATTATCCGGCATGTGCGGTTAGTCAGTCGTCCGGCTGTCTATGTCCGGCAGGTGAAGGTGATCGCCGAGCCTGATCTGGCGCGTGGTTCAGCGAAGGTGAAGATCGTGGTGACGCCGTCTTCGGGGGGCTCGGGGCCGGTGAATGCGTGTATATTCAAGGAGGGGGATGGCAGCAGGGTGGGCTGCAGGTCCGGGGTCGCATCGGCGGTTCTGGTGATGGATATCCCTTCGAAGGACCTGCAGCTTTGGGACCAGGATCATCCGCGGTTGTACAGGGCCGTTGTAACGATGGGGGCGGATACGATGTCGACGACGTTCGGTGTCCGGCGGATGCAGGTGCGGGGCACGCGGCTGTTGCTGAATGGCGAGCCGGTGCGTTTTGGCGGCGCCAACAGGCCTATCGACTATCCGGGATTTGGCTCTATCGATCCCCCGGAAGTATTGGAGAAGGATCTGGGTCTGATGAAGAGCGGGTGTATGGAGTTATCGCGGATCATTCATTATCCTGTCTCGGAGGAATTTCTCGACTGGGCGGACCGTCACGGGCTTATGCTCATCGAGGAGGCGGGCAACTGGCAGATGACGCCGAAGCAGATGACCGATGTGGCTATGCGCCGGAAGTTCGAGTCGCAGATGAGGGAGATGGTGGAGCGGGACTGGAATCATCCTTGTATCGTTGCGTGGAGCGTTGGTAATGAGTTCCAGTCGCAGCTGCCTGAGGGCAAGAGCTGGGTAGCGGACATGAGCCGGTTTGTCAGGACGATGGATACCACCCGTCTTATAACTTTTGCCAGCATGATGGTGGCGAGAGATATCATAAAAACGCCGCAGGACGAGGCGTCGCAGTATGTGGATTTTATCAGCGCGAATATGTATGGGGACTATTTGAAGCGGTTGCAGCATATACATGCTGTCTATCCCGATAAGCCGGTTTTTGTGAGTGAGTTCGGGATCAGGACCGATGGTGTGAAGGATGAGAATGGGCGGATAGAACATCTGCGGCAGGCGATGGAGGCATTTCGCCAGTGTGATTTTTTGATCGGGGCGAGTGTGTGGACTTTTAATGATTATCTGAGCCGGTTTCCGGGGACTAACCCGAATGGGTATCGTCCGTGGGGGTTGGTCGGGCCGGACAGGGTGGCGAGGGGGATGTATTATGAGTGGCAGGAGCAGATGGCGCCGGCGACGGTGGAGATCGTCGGTGGTCGCGCGGGGGGAACGGGGGATGGTGCGCGGGGACCGCGGGGAGAGGTGTCGGGGCAGGGGAGTGGTGTGGG
>JAFDYE010000486.1 GCA_018267585.1 Bacteroidota bacterium | reverse complement strand
ATCTTTCACCCAGACCCTGCGAGGCGGCGTAATCCGCCAGCTGCGCGGGATCATCTCTTTCCGTATCGAAGGAGACCAGGACATACCCTACATCCTTCCTTTCCGCCACAGGCAATGAATCTTCAATCGCCTTCATATCCTGTACAAGACGCGGACACGCATATCCGCAATGAGTGAAGACCATGGCCACGATCCTCACTTCCCCTTTCAGGTCCCCGAGTGAGATTTTCCGCCCGCGCTGGTCGATCCATATTCCCGGCAATTGGTAGACGGAAGCATTCGCCGACAAAGCCGGGGCAACGGACGTCCCGCCTGCAACCTCCTTTTCGCAACAGGACGGGCGCACGGAAACCGTTTGTCTGTGGCAGGAAAATAACGCAGTGCCTAATAGCACCAGTCCTGCTGTAATAATATCTTTCATGATCGTCATATTTACTTATTTTTATAATCGTCCTGCGCGCACCGGAAGCCCAGGCTGCCGATAGTATAGCTGGCCTGCAGGCTTCCCCGGAATGCATACCGCATATACGCGGCATAGTCTTCCTTGTCGGCCGTTCCGGCGGATCCCGCACCACAAACAAGCACACTCCCTTCACGACCGCCGTTTCCGGAAGGCCCCTGGAGAAGGATGCTGTTAAAGTCATCCACCCATTCCCATATGAGGCCGTGCATATCGTATACGCCGAGGCTGTTCCTGTACGTTGAGCCCACGGCAGGCAACACGGCGGGTGTCGGATGATCGTACCATCCCAGGATGATACGGGACAGCGGGGATTTGCCGGTCACATTCACCGGCGGCGCCCCGGCCGCGTACTCCCATTCCGCGAGTGTAGGCAGTCGTTTGCCCTTCCATTTGCAATAGGCGTTGGCGGCGAACCAGGATATATTGGTCACGGGGCTGTTGCGGATATGGTCATTTCCGATCACGAGGTCGCCGGCCCATTGCAGCAAGTAATGGCTGTCCGCGAAAATGCGGAGGACTTTTGACTTTCGCCATTGTGGCTGATCCTTGACAAATTGGAGGAACTCTTCATTCGTCACGGCATGGACGTCGAGGTAAAAGGCGTGCATCGGGACCGGCCTGCCTGAACCACTGGCAAGCAGCCACGGTCTAAATAGTCCGGCGGGTACCCTTACCATGTCCCGGCGATCGGCGTGTGGACGCCGGGCAGCGGCAACCTGTCCCCGTTGTGTTGCCGGCGCCAGCATCAGCAGCGCCAGCAGGATCGATAAATGCCAAAGGCTTTTCATAACCGGTGTATTATTGATTCCTGAATTTTTTTACATCTTTTTGCTGAACCACCGGGCTCTTATTCCCCCAGTTGTTTCGCACAAAGCTGAGTATATTGGCGATCTGGTCATCGTCCAACGGCAGCTGAGGCATCACACCCTGGTAGTGGGCGCCATTGACGGTGATCGCCTCACCATTGATACCGTGAAGGAGTACACCGATACCTTTGTCCTCCCGTTTCATGAGGAAGTCGGATTTCGCCAGCGGCGGGATCGCCCCTGGTATCCCGAGACCGGTAGACTGGTGGCAGGATGCGCAGTTGCTTTCGAAGAGGAGCTGACCTTTTTTGATACGCTCAGCCAGGGGCAGGTCAGGCGCCGCAGGGTCTGCCGCATCGGCGGCGGCCGTTGCATTCGCATTGCCCGGCTGATACAGCGCGTCGCTGATCTTCCCGGAATAGATCGCCTTATTGGCCTGCCCGGTTACGATCAGCTGCGCCATCGCACCCTTATTAAATGCCCGGAAGATGGAATGATCTACGATACTAAAAGTGCCCGGCTCGCGACAGGTGAACTCTACGATCGCGGCGCCTCCCGCGGGTATCAGCGTCGTACCGATGTTCTCATGCACCTGGCTGCCCCCTTCCTCGTATACCTTGTTAAAAATTTGCCCGATAACATGGAAGGAAGACACGAGATTGGGCCCGCCATTCCCGATATAGATCCTGATCCGCTCACCCACCTTTGCCTGCAGGGCATTGGAGCCGGCGGCCGCACCGACGCTACCGTTGAATACCACATACTCCGGCTGTTCCCTGATCGCCTTGTCCATATCGAATGGCTGCAGCCCCGGCGCCCCGTTCTTACCCTTTGTATAGAATTCGCCCTGCATGAGATAAAACTCCT
>JAFDYE010000485.1 GCA_018267585.1 Bacteroidota bacterium | reverse complement strand
GTCACGGTGGTGCCTTCCCCTGGTTTGCTGGAGATGATGCCGGAGCCGCCGGTGAGGCGGGCGCGGTTGCGGATGTTCTGGAGGCCGAGGCCTTTGGCGGCGCCTTTGAGGGTGACTTCGGGGTCGAAGCCTTTGCCGTCGTCGCGGACACGGACGCGGAGCTGGTCGGGGTACCAGGTGAAGCCGATGTTGACGGAGGTGGCGCCGGCGTGTTTGACGCAGTTCTGGAGGCATTCCTGGATGATGCGGAAGAGGATGAGCTGTTTGTCCTCGGCGATGTCGCGTTCGGAGCCTTCGGAGGTGACGGAGACCAGTAGCGGGCCGGCGCGGTTGATGCGTTGTCCTTCTTCTTCGGCGGCCTGGCGGATGCCGAGGGCGCGGATATGGCCGGTGTGGAGGCTTTTGGAGAGGTTGCGGAGTTCGCGGATGGAGCGGGCGACATTTTCACGGGCGCTCATCAGGGTATCGTGGTCGACGAGGTCGGACTCGCCGATAGCGCTGAGCTGCATTTTGGCGAGGCTGAGGAGCTGGCCGACGTTGTCGTGGATCTCTTCGCTGATATGGGTGAAGGCCTGTTCCTGGACTTCGAGGCGGGCCTGCATGAGCTGCTGGTCGAACTGGGCCTTCATCGCTATTTTCTCCCGGGCGGTGAGGCGGCGGCGGTAGTTGTAGAAGACGATCATCGCAATGAAGAGCACGCCTACGAAAAGCAGGATGAAGATGCCCGCGATGATGGTCGATGTTATTTGCTGGTTTGCATCCGGCATAAGAGAAATGCGCAACTGTACCCCGTATATAATACGGCGTTGGCAATCGGCATTATAGCAAAATATAATACTTTATGGCGAATTTCTATATTATGTAGCATAATATATTTCTGTAAACCCAGTGCGATGAGGGTGACCATGCTGATGAGAAGGATCATGGCGTTGAGGCAGAATCTGGGATCCTGGAGGATATAGGCCTCGTCGTCCTTGCCGCCTATGGCGAGGTGGGCGAGGGCCAGACAGGAGAGGATGATGTTGGCTGTTTGTGTCAGCAGATTGGAATACGTGTCGAACTCGAAGGGACCCTGGTAGAAAAAGAAGTTACAGACGACAAGGATTTCCAGGAGTATCGAGCCGGCGAGGTAGTATAACTTTTGTTTTGGGGTGAGCTGGAGGAGGATGGAATAGAGATAAAGGAACAGCGGGGTGGACAATACGAAATAGAGATTATAAACGGGGTAGTTGTTCTTCCAGTGGAAGAGCCGCCAGTTGGTGCCGATCAGCTCTGTCGTGAGGTCAAGCACGAGGATGGGGATCATGATCCCTATCGAATATAGTCTCAGCCCCCTGCGGCAGAAGATCGCGCACAGGAGGCTGAAGACCTGAAAGTATGTGTACCAGTGTATTCTCATGTTGATATCTGACGGGGTTGTGGCCCGCGCCGTCCGTTGGGCTTTTGACCCGGGCCGACGTGTTCGCTAAGGCTCTACGCCACCGAGCTCATAGCCGTCCGTCCCCGGATCTGCCGTGGTGGTCAGCTTGAGCCGGGTTTTTGCTTTGGCTTTCGCCGTTGCCGCTGCGGTCGTGGTGCGGTAAGCCGGGACGATGAATGTCGTGATGCGTCCTGTCAGCGAGGCGTCCTGATTCATGTCCTTTACAAATGTAGCGGTATAAACGCCAAACCGCAGCTGAAAATCGAGGTTCGCGCCTTTGCCTTCGGGGTCGTAGGTCTGGACGACGTTCTGGATCCAGGTGAGGAGGCCTGAGCCCTGGAGGCTTTCGGCAGTGGTGATTGGATAGGTCATGGATGGGAAGGTCTTGATGGGTTGGGGTGAGCCGGCCTGGATGCCGTAGGCATTCATGACGACGACGAAGGAGTCGAGGCAGGGCTGGTACTCGGAGCGGGGGACGGGTTGGCCGTTGCCGGTGGTGTGGGTGGGGCTGGTGGGGGTGGTGGTGCGGG
This sequence comes from Bacteroidota bacterium, assembly GCA_018267585.1. Classification (GTDB taxonomy): domain Bacteria; phylum Bacteroidota; class Bacteroidia; order Chitinophagales; family Chitinophagaceae; genus Puia. The sequence goes on along the minus strand of JAFDYE010000485.1, from coordinate 1,818 downwards.
TGGGTGAGGTGGTGGCGCCGGATGAGGTGGTGCCGGTGGATGAGGTGATGCCATCGGAGCCGTCGGAAGCGCTAGCTGAGGAATGACCGCCGAAGACGTTCTCGAGGATCTCGAGGCGGAGGTCTTTTTCGGCTTGGGTTGGGGCGTTGTCGTTGGCATGGGATGGGGAAGCGCCGGTGATGCGGGGGTTCCCGGTGATGCGGGGGGTCCCGGTGTTGCCGGTGTTGCGCCATGCGCCGTAGACGAATGCCATTAGCAGGAGAGAACACACAAAGATGGTCGATTTCATGAATGAACAGTTTAGATGGTTAGTGATGGTGTAATATAGGGGATGGGTTGAACCTGGGGTAGGGTAAAAACACTAATGTCGTTGACTTAAGCAAAAATGGGTGTTTTAACGGGGGGACAATAGTTGATAATGAACTAATTTGGTTTAGGTAGATAGAAGGGGCGGTCTGATCGCCGAAAACCATCAAAAGATTATCGGATTAAAGTAACCAACAAATTAAATTACCATATCAATGAGAGCGAAGCATTCAAAGGCCGTCACACGCACGGCCAGGAAGGGGCCTTCACCAGGAACCGCTTGCTTCCGTTTGGTCATCTGATAATCAGTATATTAAGAATGGGAAAGAGCGGTCTTCAACGAGAGATGGATAGCTTCTTAAGGGAGACGGAGAATGAGCAGTTCAGCATTCGGAAGATCACCAAGAGCGGCTTCAGCCGGTCGAGGCGAAAACTGGCGCCGGAAGCCTTCCTGGAGCTCAATGATATTATTTGGAAAGACTTTTACGAGGAAGTAGATTTCTACGGTTATCATGGGCACAAGCTGTTAGCGGCCGACGGCACTTATCTGAACCTGCCGAACCATCCGAGCATCCACGAGGAATTTGACAGGCGTGGCATGGGACGGGGAAAGAAAAAGGACCTTCCCAAGAGCATGTGCCTGCTCTCTGCGCTGTATGATCCGGTGAACTATCTGACCCTGGATGTGCAGACAGGTCCGACAGACGGCAACGAGCAGGAGTTGCTGTTGAAACATTTGGCGAAAGTGGAACAAGGAGACATATTGCTTCTGGATCGCGGCTACCCTGGCGCGGCGTTATTTTCCGGGCTGCAATCAATGGGCATTCACTTCATCGTACGAATGAAACAAAATTGGCTTCCAGTAAAGGAATTTATGGCCAGTCGCAAGCGCGACACTATCGTAACATTGACGGTACCTGATAGCTACTATGACGACTACAAGGAGCAGTTCCCGTCGATGAAAAAGGAGATCAAATGCAGACTGGTCAAGATAGCGCTGGAGAATGGAACCGAAGAGATATTGGGCACCTCGTTATTAGATACTGTAAAGTACAAGCTGCCGGAACTCGGCGAACTATACCAGATCCGCTGGGGTGCTGAGGAAGGTTACAAAATGTACAAGGCCCGGGTGCAGGTCGAAGCCTTCAGCGGCAAGACGGCTACTGCGGTTAAGCAGGATATTTATGCTAAGGTCATGATGATGACTCTTTGTGCTGCTTTGGCGTTCCCTATCGAGGAAAAAGTTATTGCGGAAACCAATGCAGATAAACAGAAGGGCAAAGTCAAGCACGGCAGAAAGATCAATCGAACCTTTGCTTATTGGTCGACCAAATGTATCCTGATCGACATGTTCATTAAAAGGACCATCCGATTAGCCCTTGCCGTCTTCGACAAACAGGTGGCCGCCAATACAGAAATCGTTCGACCTGGCAGGCACATCAAGCGGAAGCGACGACCACCCAGACTGTACCATATGAATTATAAAGACGTCTAAAAACCCTTAAGTCAACG